>JBBRPK010000355.1:0-1652 GCA_038228235.1 Verrucomicrobiota bacterium | reverse complement strand
TGAGATTCTCCTCGGCCTCGAATCGTCGCTGAGCATTCATGCCTCACGCAAAGGCCGCAAAGTGCGCAAAGGGAAGAGAACAAGTTCCCTTTTACCCAAAGCCCCTCCCGTTCTTTGCGTCCTTAGCGCCCTTTGCGTGAGGCTCTCCTTCGGAAAATTGCTGAAGCGGTTGACCCCGGAAAGGGTGCGCCATTACCGCAGAGACAGATCAGGCGCGAACACAGGAACCGGACTTCCTTCATGAACGACCGAACGACGGTACGCACGCAGGGCTGGGGATTCGGAAGCTGCTTCGAAATCTGTTTGAGTGCGGCGCCGATCTACGGCTGCGGATCGTCTTTTTTGTAGAAAAGGCACGCTGCCTCTGCTTCGGGGTCGGAGCTCACGAATACATTCGCAAGTTGCTGCGCTCGCTTTAGGTCACTGAAGCGTGCGCGCCGCCCAACGTCAGGAAGCTCATTTCCCAGACACTCTTGGTAGCGGGCGGGCTGCGGGGCCCCGTTCCGGTTGCGCCGCGTCCCCGATCCTTTGTTGATACCGGTTCATCGCGTTTCAACGCACCCATTTCGCACCCCTGCTCCGAATTCCGCACGTCGCTGAGCCATTCTTCCTGAAAATGGCGCTTATGTGAGTGTAGACAGAACATCACAAAGATTCAATACACGACAAATACTATGAAAAGACCGCTACCGATTCGACTGGCCATCTTTGGGGCAGTCGCACTTTTAACCCACTCCACCTTTGCCCAAACCTGGCAGACGGTGGATGACTTTCAATATGTTGCCGGGAAGAGCGCCTACGCCACAGGGCTGGCAAAAGACCCGCTCGGCAACATCTATGCAGCCGGTGACGCTCAGGATACCGGCGGCGCCTGGCACGCGGTGGCCATGAAGAGTGGCCCTGGTGGAACAATCTGGTCAACGATCGACGATTATTCGTATCTGAATCCGGGTTATGACGCCGGGATCGCGGCGGACGGGGCGGGAAATTTGTATGCGGCAGGGTATAATGGCCCGTTTGCTGATGCCAAAACCCACTGGTTTGTTAGACGCAGCGTAAATGGGGGGACCTGGTCCCCGGTGGACGATTTTACATTCGGCACGTACGCTCAACCTCACGCCCTGACGACCGATTCTGCGGGAAACGCCTACGTGGTGGGCTCGGGCACAACAACGGGGCCGAGTGGGAGTGGGCTCTACCCGACCAACTATTGGATTGTGCGCAAGGGCACGACGGATACCGCCGGCTCTATGTCCTGGGCCACCGTCGATACATTTCTAATTCCGAATGTATATCAGCATAACGCATATGCCGAAGCGTGTTTTTCTCATGCGACAGCAGGACTTTTTGTTGTCGGCTCCGCCGACGGCGGCGGAAAAAAGGGCAATATTGGACAATGGATCGTGCGGCGAAGTCTCGATGGTGGCGCGACCTGGGCCACTGTCGATGCCTACCAGTTGGACTCGACGGCAGATGCCAGCGCTTATGGTATTGGTGCTGACTCGTTTGGTAGTCTTTATGTGGTGGGCTACGGCAGTCCACGCAGCGGAGGAAGCCATTGGATCGTCCGCAAGAGCAGCAATGGCGGAAGCTCGTGGGCAACGGTCGATGATTTCATCACCTCGTCCTATCAGGCAATCGCTCGAGGGTTC
>JBBRPK010000354.1:0-1697 GCA_038228235.1 Verrucomicrobiota bacterium | reverse complement strand
GCTCCTCGGTCACAGACCCCTGCGGGTATGCTCGCTCGTCGCGCCTCGCCATCCGGCCTTTTCCGCGAAAACAGGAGCCCACGGAATTTTAAAACAGGCTCTAACAGTGCGGGCAGGGGATTGGCCGCAGTTCCGCGGGCCGAACCGTGACAACGTCTGGAACGAAACCGGCATTCTGCGAACTTTTCCGGACAAAGGATTGAAGTTTCGCTGGCGAACACCGGTGGGGCCAGGTTGGTCGAGTCCGGTGGTGGTCCAAGGCCGTGTTTACCTGACCGATATGCGGTTGGATAAGCCCAAGGCTTGGGAACGCATCCTGTGCTATAAGGAATCGACCGGCAAGCTGCTCTGGAGTCGTGAGTATGAATTGGTTTACCCGGAATTTGCGTTCAACCCCGAGCAAGGCGGCGGTCCGGCCGCGACACTGATCGTCGAGGCCGGAAAAGTTTTCTGGCAGGGCCGAAGCGGTCAGGTGGATTGTCTGGACGCGCGGAGCGGCAAAGTCTTTTGGGAAATCCATTTGGACACGAAATACACAGTCGGGTTACTGAGTGTCCGTGGGTCACCGTTGATTGAGGGGAATCTTTTGATCCTGGTCGCCGGCGCCAAGCCGGCTGGCTGTGTCATCGCGCTCGACAAGCGGACGGGGAAAGAGGTTTGGAAGGCTTTGGATGACTCCCAGTCCAGCAGTTCACCGTTGATCGTCGTGGCCGGCGGCAAACGCCAGTTGATTCTCTGGACTGGCGCGTCCGTGACTTCCTTGAACCCCGCTACGGGCGAAACTTACTGGCGGGAAATGATGGTGACGAGCGGCAACGATTCGATTCCCACTCCGATGATTCAGAAGAACCGGCTGCTGATTTCCGGTTTGATGTTTGAATTAAACGCCGACGCGCCAACCGCCAAGGTGCTCTGGCCGGATTCGATGGCTCCCTCCAAAAGACTTCTCAGCAACACCTCAAGTCCCCTTTTGCGGGGCGACTATGTGTACTCGGCGAAATCCAGCGGCGAGTTCGTCTGCCTGGAGGCGGGCACCGGCAAGCAGGTTTGGGGGACGACGAACGTGACGGCCCTGAAATTTGGCGCCAGCATCCACCTGACGCCCAATGGTGATGTCACGTTTCTTTTTACGGACGAAGGGAACTTGATTATAGCGCGACTCGCGCCCGATGGTTACCATGAACTCAGCCGTGTGCATTTGCTCAAACCAACCTCAGATTTAATGAAGCGAAAGCTCGCGTGGGTGCCGCCCGTTTATGTGAATCGCTGCGTCTTTGCCCGCAACGACGAGGAGCTGATTTGCGCCTCGTTGGCGGCGAAACCCTGAGAGCCTGTTTTAAAATTGCGTGGGGTCCTGCGGCGAGGGATTTTGGCTGTGGCCAAGGCGGCGAGGCCGGAGCATCCCCGCAGCGGGCTGTGACGGCCGAATCAACGCAGCCCGCAGACAAAAGACCCGACGCCCGGAGGGTTTTCGGGGAAAAGGCCGACTGGCTTCGTTGCTCCTCGGTCGCAGATCGCTGGCGGATATGCTCCCCGCGTCGCGCCTCGCCATCCGGCCTTTTCCCCGAAAACAGGACCCCACGGAATTTTAAAACAGGCTCTTAGCCCTCAACTCATAAGCCAAGCGAACTTTCTGCGCATCACCCTTGCGGCGAACCACCAACTCCTTCTCCTTCCATTTGATCTGTTTGAGGCTG
>JBBRPK010000353.1:0-1891 GCA_038228235.1 Verrucomicrobiota bacterium | reverse complement strand
GCGGCTGCCATCATCGTGCACGAGACGGGGCCTGCCGGCTATCCGTGGGCCGTGGTCGAGGGCAGCAATTCCCGCGAAAACTTCGATCTGCAAGCGGAGGACAAAAACATGCAACGCGTCGCGGTCGAAGGTTGGATAACTGCCGACAAAGCCCGGCAGCTTTTTGCCGCGACCGGGCAGGATTTTGACAAACTCAAGCAGGCGGCGCTCTCTCGCAAGTTCCGGCCCCTGCCGCTGGGCGCAACCGCCCGCTTCAAATTCAAGAACACCCTGCGAGAGGTGGCGTCTCAGAATGTCGTGGCCAAAGTCGAAGGCGCTGATCCGAAGCTCAAGGACGAGTTCCTCATTTACTCCGCGCATTGGGATCACCTGGGGCGAAATACGAATTTGTCAGGGGACCAGATCTTTAATGGCGCTCGCGACAACGCTTCCGGCACAGCTTCGTTGCTGGAATTAGCCAGAGTCTTCGCGCAATGGCCAACCCCTCCCAAACGCAGCGTCTTGTTTCTTTCTGTCACGGCCGAAGAAAAAGGACTTTTGGGCGCTAAACATTATGCCCGGCATCCCCTTTACCCACTCGTTAAAACTGTCGCTAACATCAACATGGACAGCATGAATCCCTGGGGCCGGACGCGGGATGTGAATCTGGTGGGCGACGGCCAAACCAGCCTTGAGGAGGTGCTGCGAGGTGCTGCCCGGCAACATGAACGCATCGTCACTCCCGACGCCGAGCCGGAGAAGGGCCATTATTTCCGCTCCGATCACTTCGAGTTTGCCAAAGTCGGCGTGCCGGCGCTCTACATTCAGACTGGCGCGCAATTCATTAACCGGCCGGATGATTTTGGCAGAAAGAAGATCGAGGAATATACCGCCAACGATTATCACAAAGTGAGCGATGAAATAAAACCCGATTGGGATTTATCAGGCGCCGCTGAGGATACCGCGCTTCTGTTGGCGGTGGGCTTCCACGTCGCCAATCAAGACACCTACCCGGAATGGAAGCCCGGATCGGAATTTCGCAAGCTGCGCCAGCCCCGGCCTGCGCCCCAATTTCACGGGAAGTGAACAATCCGATATTCCCACAAATCCTCTTGGGGTCACATCTTGACTTTTAACAATTAGGGCTTGCCTTCGTGTTGAGCCCGCCGCGGAATCCGCCCGCATGGCTCGCCCGTTGCGCCTCGATCACAAGAAAAGAACGACTGGTATCACGTTGCCAATCGCGGCAACCACCGGCAGGCAATCTATTTGGACGAAAGAGATCGAAAGCCTTTTGTGGATTTGCTCCCCAGAATGATCGAGCGATACTCGCTCGAAGTCCATGTCTATGTCTTAATGGGCAACCACTACCACTTGATAGTCCGCACGCCCGAAGCCAACCTCAGCGCCTCCGTGCAGTGGCTTAATGTCGCTTACAGCATCTGGTGGAACCGGCGCCACGGACGCAGTGGACATTTGTTCGGTGCAAAGGGGGGAGTGGGTGTTGGCCTGCAGCGGCGATGTACGGGTCCGAAGGTTTGGAGGCAAAATGTCAAAGGACCGTGGGCTGCGCGACCAGAGCCAGGAAGTATTGAGACAAATTGAAAAGTTATAAGTCAAGATGTGACCCCGTGACCTCGGCCGTCACAGCCCGCTGCGGGGATGCTCCGGCCTCGCCACAGGACGCCACGCAATTTTAAAACAGGCTCTAAGGGACGGGCGATGACGTATTATGGACGCTGGACTTACAAGTTTGAAATGGCGGCGCAACAAGGCGCGGCGGCTGCCATCATCGTGCACGAGACGGGGCCTGCCGGCTATCCGTGGGCCGTGGTCGAGGGCAGCAATTCCCGCGAAAACTTCGATCTGCAAGCGGAGGACAAAAACATGCAACGCGTCGCGGTCGAAGGTT
>JBBRPK010000352.1:0-1949 GCA_038228235.1 Verrucomicrobiota bacterium | reverse complement strand
TGGCCCGGTGAAAACCTCCTGGGTTTAGGCGGATTGGGGTTGATGGGATTTCGGAAATCTGTTGCGCTCCCTCGTGTGTAAAACTTGGATACGACTTTCCAATGCGAAGGAGCGCAACGGTGAAAATACCATGGACGGAATGTGGCGTGGATTTCAAGTCTCCCGTGCGGGTTGTGGTCCAGTTTCTATTTCGGAGCCGTGAGACGAAAGCAAACAAGTGCCGCGATCTCAAGCAGGAGTTGGACGAGACTCGGCGTCGGCTGGAGCGGCAGCAGGCGGAGTGCGAGCGGCAAGGGCAGGAAATCTGTGAATTTAAGCTGCGGACACAACGCCTGGAAATCGAAAAGCAAATTCTCGCTCAGGCGACCAGTCCATTCCCCGCCGATCCGCCCATCGGGACGCATGGCTATGGGCCGCGGATGATCGCTTTGTCGGTGTCTCTGGCGCAAGCGGTCGGCTTCCGCGGGGCTCAGCGGGTTTTGGAGATTTTTTTTGTGGCTGGGAGTCAAGCAGGACATTCCCCATGCAACGACAATCCGCACTTGGTTGCAACGGGTCGGAGTGGCCGCTCTGACGGAGCCGCTCGAGCCGGCCGAAGATTATGTGTGGATGGCGGATCACTCCAATCAAATCGGGCCCGAGAAGACGCTGGTGGTGCTGGCCGTCCGGGCCTCCCAACTGCCTCCGCCGGGAAAGGCGCTGAGGCATGAGGATATGCGGGTCTTGGCCGTGCGACCGGGCACGAAGTGGAAACGAGAAGACATGGCGAAAGTGTATACCGAACTTGCCGCGAAATATGGATCACCGCGTGCGGTGCTGACCGACGGTGCGGTGGAATTGCGCGAGGGCGCCGAATGCCTGAAAACCCCGTCTTCCGACACGATCGTGCTGCAGGACTTCAAGCATAAGGCGGCCAATTTTTTCCAGGCGATGATCGGCAAGGATGAGCGTTTTACCGAGTTCAGCTCGCTGTTGGGGAGGACTCGCTCGGCGATTCAACAAACGGAATTGGCCCACCTGACGCCGCCCGGTCAGAAACAGAAGGCCCGGTTCATGAACCTGGCACCCACTTTGCGTTGGGCGTCGGCAACCCTCTGGTTGCTCGAAAATCCAGTGGCCCGAGCGCGACAATATGTGGCGCCCGAGCGACTGGAGGAGAAACTCGGCTGGCTACGACCGTTCGCCCCCGACTTGGCCGCGTGGCGCGAGTGCCAAGGGGTAGTCGATCGGGGACTGAAGCTGATCAATGAGCAGGGCCTGTTCCGCGGTGCCGGCACTCAACTGCGTGCGGCCGTGGGCGCAGATTTGGCGCACACCGTCAGTCGGAAATTGGCTGATGCACTGGTCAAGTTCGTCACGGACGCGGAAGATCAACTGAAGGTCGGCGAGCGTTTACCGATGAGCACCGAAATTCTCGAATCGAGTTTTGGCCTTTATAAGCAGTTGGAACGTCAGCAATCCAAAGGGGGGTTCACCAGTTTGCTGGCAAGCTTCCCGGCGTTGCTGAAGACGCCAACCAGCACGACGATCAAACAAGCCCTCAACCGCGTCTCGGTCAAGGACGTCAAGCAATGGGTCCGCGACAATCTAGGGAATACTCTGACATCCAAGCGTCAGGATACCTACCAGGAGTTCAAATCCAGCAGTCGGAGCGCAACAAAAATACCCAGACCGATTTAAGGTTTTCACCGGGCCACCCCGACCCTCTCCCCACGGAGTACCGCGGGGAGAGGGAGCACGCGCCTGCCGGCGAGAGCTTCGCTCTGCCTCGGTTGCGCGGTACAATGACGCTCTATGACTGACCCCGATTTCTTCGCCGCGGAGTGAGCCGATGAGAGCAGGGCGCGAACACGAGGGCCGCAAGGTGCCGTGCATTGCATTTGTGATGGCATGCCTTGTGGTGCCGTTCACGGTGGGTGCGGCGGAGCCGACGGACGTTCGCTTCAATC
>JBBRPK010000351.1:0-2106 GCA_038228235.1 Verrucomicrobiota bacterium | reverse complement strand
GAACACCGAGGATGGGCTCGTCGCCAAATCAAACGCCGACAGAGCACTTGTCCGGCTTTCCTGGAGAAGATGGGCCGACGCATCAATCGAGTGATTTCCTATGTCACAGGCACTGTTTCTATACTTTAGAGCACCCCTGTTGCAGCTCAAGGCGCCGGACAGGATGCTTTACACCAATAGAATATCAAGTAAATTGGCACGCATCGAAGCGAATCAGCCTTAGGAGCTGCTGCTGTATGAGCAAGCGCAAAATTTACTATTTTGACAACAACGCCACCACCCGCATCGCCCCGGAAGTGGTCGAGGCGATGCTGCCTTTTCTGAGCGAGCAGTGGGGGAACGCTTCCAGCGCGTATTCCTTCGGCAAGGAGGTGGCCAAGCATGTCAAGGAAGCCCGAGTCAAGGTCGCCGCCCTCGTCAATGCCGATCCAAAGGAAATCGTTTTCACCAGTTGCGGCACCGAGAGCAATAACTCGGCGATCCATAGCGCGCTCGCTCTGCACCCTGATAAGAAGCACGTCGTCACCACGACCGTCGAACATTCCGCCAACATCAACTACGGGGAGTTTTTGCAAAAGCAGGGCTATCAAGTCACTTTTCTCCCGGTGGATGCGGATGGTTCACTCGATTTGCATCTGCTTGATCAATCCATCCGCCCGGACACGGCAGTCGTATCCATCATGTGGGCAAACAATGAAACCGGCATAATTTTTCCCATCGAAGAAATCGCCGCCATTTGCCGAAGCAAAGGAGTGCTTTGTCATACGGACGCCGTTCAGACTCCCGGCAAAATAAAGATCGATGCCAGGGCGCTTGACGTCGATTTTCTTTCGCTCTCCGCGCACAAGCTCCATGCGCCCAAAGGCATTGGGACGCTCTACATCCGGCATCGCACTAAGTTTCAGCCCTATATCATCGGTGGGCACCAGGAGCATGGCCGTCGCGGGGGAACCGAGAACGTGGCGAGCATCATCGGATTTGGCCGCGCCGCCGAATTAGCCATGTCGAAATTGAACGATGAAAACACCCGCATCCGCGCTTTGCGGGATCGCCTGGAAAATACGATTCTGAAAGCTATTCCAAGCACCGTGCGCACCGGGGCGCGCGAGCCACGCCTGCCTAACACCGCCAATATCGGCTTTGATTTTGTGGAAGCGGAGGCCATTCTGATGATGCTCGATCAAGCGGGCATTTGCGCTTCCAGCGGCTCCGCCTGCACGACAGGCTCCCTCGATCCGTCGCATGTTCTAACGGCTATGGGCGTGAACCCGATGCGCGCCCGGGGCTGCGTGCGCTTCAGCCTGGGCGTTTACAACACGGCCGAGGAAGTGGATTACCTGTTGGAGAAGCTGCCCCCGATTATCGCCAAACTCCGCGCCGGCTCCCCCGTTCATTCCAGGTAAGGCTGCAAGAGGGTTCTCAATTCCCCGGGAAGCCGTTTTGGCTTCTCATCAAGGCCAGTGCAGACATGAAATGTGGAGGCCTCGAGGACTTCCGTTTGCTCCTTGTTCAGGATTCGGTAAGCAAAGTTCAGGCGGACTGTTTCCAATGCCTTCATCCAGACTTCGATCGTGAGCACGTCGTCATAACGAGCCGGAGCGTTATAGCGCAAGCGGCACTCAACAACGGGGAAAATAGTACCCTGCTCCTGCCAGCCAAGAAAGGGACTTCCCAATTTCCGAAAGAATTCACCCCGAGTTTCCTCAAGCAAATCCAGGTAACGCGAATAATAAACATGGTTGCCAAGAGTGCACTCCGCATAAGACACACGGTGAGGATGCTGGAAAATCTGCGCTGCCATGCCGCCACGATAAAGGCAGTGGTACTTTTTGCCAATGCGGAATCCTGCGACAAGGGCCAGGAGGCGCAGGACAAGATTTTTCGCCGATTGAACCCAACGGACTTAAACCGAAAAGAACGCAGCGAAGGTGGCGATTTAGAACTGCCGGGGAGGGCAGGACGGCGCTAAGAGCCTGTTTTAAAATTGCGTGGGGTCCTGCGGCGAGGGATTTTGGCTGTGGCCAAGGCGGCGAGGCCGGAGCATCCCCGCAGCGGGCTGTGAGGGCCGAGTCAACGCAGGCCGCAGACAAAAGACCCGCCGCCCGG
>JBBRPK010000350.1:0-2156 GCA_038228235.1 Verrucomicrobiota bacterium | reverse complement strand
GTAAGGGAACGGATGAGTTGCCATTTCTTTTCCTTTGTTTCGTCGGGGGAGGGGAGGAGTTGCCAGATTTCCACCCGATATTGGTAGCGGCCGACGTGAGGAGGCGCTGATCCGTCGCGTCTTCAGTTTGAAGTGAGCCGACTCACGTCGGCTGCTACGAGGACAAGTTTAAGGACGCGCAGCGCAAAAGACTCAATCCGAAAAACCTTGACGGCCTCGGCGAGAATTAACGGTCGGGGGGTGGGCTGGAAAAAGTCCCCGGCTGGATTTCAAGACGGGGGCTTGGCGATTCCTTATCACCTTGACGCTGCGCCGATGGACAATAACCTCGCGTTCATGAACGAAGTGAGTCCGACCACGCGGGGGGATGCTTCAACGTCCAACAAGCGCCGTGCATAAGGTCGTCTTTATCTGTACGGCCAACATATGTCGCAGCCCTATGGCGCACGCCATCCTGGAGGCAGAGGCGCAGCGAAGGGGGCTATCGGTCGAGGTTTGCTCCGCGAGCACTTGGAATTTTGACGGGACCATGGCTGCCATAGAGGCAAGGCTTGTCTGCGAGAAGCACAACACGCCGATGTCAAAACTGCTTACGACACCTCTTCAGAAGCTGGATTTATCGGATGCAACACGCGTGCTTGTAATGGAACGGGCGCACATCGCCGAGGTCCTGGCCCAGACAGGAGCGCTGCCTGAGCGGGTGAGTTTGCTGGGCGCCTTTGACTCCGAACAAGGCGACGAGGAGATTGAGGACCCGATTGGAAAAGAACTGGAAGCGTACGAAGCCTGTTACAGCCGAATGCGTGATTGCATTACCCATTACCTGGACACGACCCTAGATTTCGAATAAGCGGCACAATTCCCACCCGACTCCGCCGGCCAACGTCGCTCGCAATTTGAACGGCGCACCGCTTCGCGCAATTCGGACGCACACCACTGCGCACAACGTCGCTCGTAATCCAATGGTCAATCGTGAAGGTCGGAACTTGGCGGAGAGAAACCGGACCTGAAAACGCAACGGAGAATTTGAGGAAGGCACCTGCTGACGAACCAACTTCACTCAAGCGATGCAGCGATTGAGCCATTGTTTCGGAAAGTCAATACGCGCCAGCGGGCGCAACTGGCGTGCCTCATGGTTCCCGCATGAGGGATGACAAGTAAGCATCTCCCGCCTGTCTTGTCACCGGTCACTTCAAAACCAGCCAGTCGGGGTCGAATGAAAACCAGCCACTCTGAAGCGATTTATCCATATCAGATTTCTTGATTCGAGCAAGGGCCATTTCAATTTCTTAACGCGGCGCGGAATTTCCTTTCATCGCCGGTGGATTGCCTGTTGGACCAGGATCATTAATCGCTTTGCTTCCTTTTTTTCCTCCTCAGTGATTTCCTCTTTGGCGAACACCAGGACATCTTTTATCGCCGTCTCAAGCGCCGCGTATCCGTCGGTAAGCCCGTTCAGAGCGAAGTAGCCTGGAAGAAAATGCAGCAATGGCTTGAGGGCACGACGTTCACACCAACCATCCGCAAGCTTTTGCAGATCTCGCAGGAATTCATCGTTTGTCATATTGTCACCGGGCGGTTGAAAACCAGCCACTCGTGTGCGGTTGGTGTCATGTCCATTTACTCACTCCATCGAAGTGTAGATGCCGCTCGATTAGCGCGTGAACGAATTCAAGAAGACTCCTTGAACAAACTGGGCACCGTAAGTCACCGGGGGTCAACTCCTGTGCTGCACCTCCGCAACCAGGACAAAACCAACTACCGCCAATCGCGTGCGGTCTGCCTCTATGAGCGAACACGGTATCTTTCGGCTCACGAATCTTCGTGACATAACAATCTCGCAACCGCTGCGCCAACTCTTGTGCAAAATCCATTCGACCGCGGACGCACGCCAACTGACCATCTGGCGCATCGGTCAGAATGTCACCGCACTTAGGGCAATGTAGAGACATAACGGCAGTATGGGTGGTTCGCGGCGAAAATCGAGCGGTTTCCATAATCTGCCAGCAGCGAAGTAAAACGAGCAGAACCGGAAAGCGAGCCATTCAGCTCGCCGGTTCTGCGGCGGAAGTTTCGCTGGGCTTGGATTTGCTCTTTTTGTTTTTGTCCTCCTTCCCGGCAATGGTGGCGTGGTCTTTGAGACGGTAACTCCGGCC
>JBBRPK010000349.1:0-2394 GCA_038228235.1 Verrucomicrobiota bacterium | reverse complement strand
GTGGTTGCCAACAAGCGCGAGTTCAATCTTGACAGAGCTTTCTTCCGCGCGAGATCATCTAGGGGCGGCCAGGGCACCGGGAGCGACTCCCCACCATTGGCGCTTCCTTATGTTAAACACCGAATTTTATGCCGCAGAAGAGAAGAATTCCAAACGGCTGATGATCGCCTTGCATGGTCTGGGCGATAGTATCGCTGGATACCGGTGGCTGCCATCGGTGCTCAGATTGCCCGGCATGAACTATCTGCTCGTCAACGCCCCCGATTCCTATTTTGGAGGTTTTTCGTGGTACGATTTTTCTGGCGAGCCAGGCCCCGGGATCCTCCGCAGCCGGAAACTGCTTTTCGATTTGCTGGATGCTCAGCGCGCGAAAGGCTTTCCCACCGAGCAAACCATTCTCTTCGGCTTTTCCCAAGGCTGCCTCATGACGGTGGACGTGGGACTCCGCTACCCACATCTGTTTGCTGGTTTGGTGGGCGTCAGCGGTTATGTTTTTGAGCCGGAGATATTATTGAAAGAACTTTCTGCGGTTGCCAAACAGCAGCGATTATTGTTCACGCATGGCACGCAGGACCCCCTGATCCCGTTTGCCCAAGTGCGGGAGCAGATCAATTCTTTGAAAGCGGCCGGCCTCCCGATCGAGTGGCATGAATTCGTCAAGGAGCATACGATTGCGGGTGAAGAGGAACTGGAGGTCATTCGCAAGTTCATCGATGCAGGAGAAGCTGCGCGAGGGTTCCAGCCGCGCTGACTACAAATAGTCTTTCGCCGCCAGCCAATTCTACCGCAAATCCCCTAGTCTCCAGCAGGACTTTCTACGGGTCCTTAAATCTGTGGAAAACCAGCGCGAATCGCTTGCAGTCGCGCGATTCCAAGTGGATTAGAACACCATGTTACCACAGATGGGTTTTTTCTTGCCACGCCGTTTTGCGCCATGGGCCAGCGGGTTGGTTTTATGTCTGTCCACCTTGGGGCTGGCGGCTTCTTCCAATTCTCCTGCCGCTTGCCCGACTTGCGTGCTCGGCTACCCTTATACGAGCAGCAATCCGCGAACGAGCACCCCATTTAGCGAGAGCGAAATCATGCGCGCTTTCAGCACCAATGTCGCAGGCCGCCGCGACACCATCAAAGTCTGGTATAACGATGAACGAGCTCTGGCCCTGGGCGTGCGCCGCGTGATTGTGACGACCTCTAAGGGAAGCACCACCAACGATTATCCCGTCACCCCATTGACAAACAACCCCGGCACAGCCATCAGACCTTTGGTGGGTTCGATGGCGCTTACTGGGGATCAGGCAGGCACTGACTTGTCTGACCGGCCAATTTTCCCGGCGCTTTTTATCACGGACATCACCACCAATCAGAACAGCACGGCGGGTGACTGGCAGTTTGGCGGCACAGCCATCGCGCCTCATGCCGTCTTTGGCACTTGGAAGACAGTGGTGCGGAAAGTGGATAAAACAAGATCCCCGGCGGTAATCACTCTCCTGACAGATAATGATCCATCTCCCAACCATTGGAACCTCGGCAGCGGGGATGCAGTGCCTGCGGGTGCAGTCGATTTGGGGTATGGAGCGGAAATCAGGTGGAATGTGGATGATTTGGGCCTATTGGCCGGGCATAACTACCGCCTTTATTTCATGATGCATGATGGCGATCAAAATCGCGTCGGCGGTGATGTAGGCCACGCCTGTCTGAACGTAACAGTGGTGCATCGGGTGCCACTGGCCAACAATGATGCCTACTCGGTGAATGAAGATACGACTCTTGCGGTGGCCGCGCCAGGAGTGCTGGCCAACGACACTAATGTGGACGGAGACGGCCTTACGGCCATCCTGGTTAGCGGCCCCGCGCACGGCAGTGTTGCTTTGGATCCGGATGGTTCGTTTCGCTACCTCGGCGCCGCGAATTACAATGGGCCAGATAGTTTCACCTATAAAGCCAATGACGGTGCGACGGATTCCCTCCCGGCGACAGTCAGCATCACGGTTCTGCCGGTGGACGATGCGCCGGTTGCAGTCAATGATGCTTACACCTTCAATGAAGACAGCCTATTGTCCATTGCGGCTCCGGGAGTGTTGGCCAACGACACCGATGTGGAAGGGGATCACTTGACTGCCATTCTGGTGAGTGGTCCCGCGCATGGGAGCCTGACTCTGGATGCGGATGGTTCCTTTCGTTACCTGGCAGCGACCAACTACAACGGGACAGACAGTTTTACCTACAAAGCCAATGATGGTTTGTTGGATTCCGGCCCGGCCACGGTCACGATCACGGTCCAACCGGTGGACGATGCTCCGATTGCCATCAATGACGCTTATACCATCAATGAAGACACGCTGTTGTCCATTGCGGCTCCGGGCGTGCTGGCCAACGACACCGATGTAGAAGGGG
>JBBRPK010000348.1:0-2415 GCA_038228235.1 Verrucomicrobiota bacterium | reverse complement strand
TCAGCGAGAATTTACACCAGTGAAAGTAAGAAACACCCGGTCAGAATTGGTTCAAACCTCACTCTAAGACCAAAAAGCGAATGGGTTGGTGAATTATCCGGGCTAGGCGTGACGCAGGGCGAATCCCCGCAGCGGGCTTTAACCGAGGAACAACAACGTGGCCAGGCAGAAGACCCGCCGCCCGGAGGGTTTTCGCGGAAAAGGCCGGCTGGCTTCGTTGCTCCTCGGTCCCAGACCACTAGCGGGTATGGTCCCGCGTCGCGCCTCGCCATCCAGCCCTTTCCGCGAAAACAGGGCCCCATGGAATTTTAAAACAGGCTCTAAGATCACATGGTTACTTATTTACTTAGTCCAGTGTTTTTAATCCATCCACGACGCTCGTTTTAGCGACGGCCAGGGCGGGAGCAATGCTGGCGAGGATGCCTAAAAGGGCGGCGACCAGGCCGGCCTGGGCCACAATTCTGCCCGTCAGTTCAAAGTGGAGGAAAATGTTCTGCGTCAATTTGGTGATATTGCCGTAAGTAAAAAAGATCCACGCGCCTCCCACCCCCACCAGCGCGCCTAACATGGCCAGGCCAAAACTTTCGGCCAGGATGTAAGAGAACAGATCGCGCTGGCGGTAGCCTAGCGCTTTTAGCACCGCCAATTCCCGAAAGCGCTCGCGGATGGCCATGCTCATGGTGCTGGCGCTGACCAGCAAAAGTGTAAACACCACTACCGTGCAAATCGAGTGGACGAGGATTTTGATGTTGCCCCACATGGAAATAAAACTGAGCGCGAAGGCCCGCTCAGTTTCGGCCCGGACTTCGGCGGAGGTATTGGCGAAGGCTTTGTTGATTGCTTCGGTAACCCGCGGCATGTCTTCAATGCTCGCGACCTTCACCCACCACGTCCCCACCCAGCCCGCCTGCCCGCAGGACTCGTCGAGGTACTTGTGGTGAAAAAGAATATTCCGATCATCAGGCGTCCCCGAATAGATGCCGGCAATCTTTAGCTCCAGGGAGCAGGGATAGATAGTGCTGGTGAGGGGAACGCGGTCGCCGACTTTTAATTTATATTTCTCGGCGGTCAGCTTGCCGATAATGCATGAGGTCTGATCCTTCTCGAACGCTTCATACTCTCCGGGCGCCATTTTGGCTTCGCCAAAGATTCTCCGCAGCAGCTTCGCGTCCATGGCAAATTGGGCAAAAGTCATGCTCTGCTCGTCCTTATACTTGCCGCCGAACCAACTGAAAGGCGACACCGCAGCCACACCGGGCACGCGCTCGATGACGGGACGCTGCCGGGCCGGCAAAAAACTGGCAATGGAGATTTTATTGCGGACGACCACACGCAAGGCGGCGCCGACATCCTCAACCGGAATGGTTATCTCCCGCAAAGCCACCAGCAGCGTAACAAATAAAAACAAACTCACCGCCACACTGAGCACCGACAAGGCAGCGCGGCGCTTGTTGCGCAGAGCGTTCTTAAAAATAAATGCCCCGATGGTCATCGCTTAGACCAGTTCACCTTTTTCCAAATGGATGGTGCGCGAGGCAAAGGCGGCGGCTTTGGGATCATGGGTTACCAGAATAATGGTTTTCCCAATGCCCCGGCTCAGCGATTGCAAGATGCTTAGTATGTCGTGGGCGGAATTGGAATCAAGGTTGCCGGTGGGCTCGTCTGCCACGATGAGGCTTGGGTCCGTAACCAGCGCGCGCGCGATGGCCACCCGTTGTTCCTGGCCGCCGGAGAGTTGCCGGGGCAAATGGCGCGCGCGGTCCGCCAGTCCCACCAACTCGAGGGCCGTGTTCACTTGCTCACGCCTCTCTCGTTTTTTCAGCTTTGTCAACAGCAGAGGGAGTTCAACATTTTCAAACGCGGTCAGCACCGGGATCAAATTAAACGTTTGAAAAACGAAACCCACCGTCCGGTTGCGCCAATCGGCCAGCTCGGACTCGCCTAGCTTTGTGACATCCACCCCCCGCACTTCGCACTGACCGCTCGTAGGCCGATCCACCCCGGCAATGATATGAAGCAAAGTCGATTTTCCAGAACCACTAGGACCCATCAGGGCCAGGAATTCTCCCGCTCCAATCTCCAGGGAAATCCTGTTCAGCGCGGTGACGCTGATATCGCCTTGCTGATAAACTTTCGAGAGTTCTCGAATGGCAACAATATTAGAAGCGGTCATATCGTGAGGCCAGTAGAGGGGATTCGATGGCAAATTGCAAATCGACAGCAGGTTGGGCGGAGCGGTCAAATGCTCTGCTGTCGTTCGTTTTCTCGGATCATTGCGCGCCTGGGGCGTTTATTCTGTTTAGAGCCTGTTTTAAAATTGCGTGGGGTCCTGCGGCGAGGGATTTTGGCTGTGGCCAAGGCGGCGAGGCCGGAGCATCCCCGCAGCGGGCTGTGATGGCCGAGTCAACGCAGGCC
>JBBRPK010000347.1:0-2512 GCA_038228235.1 Verrucomicrobiota bacterium | reverse complement strand
GCTTTGGACGTGCCTTGGGAAAGCGGTTTCTCTGCGCCGTCAGGCGCGGTGGGTGCAGGCTCTGCCTGCCTGGCGGAGGGGTGGCAGCGGGCATGGACTTCCTGCAACTGGCGGTTGGTGACTTCGGTATAAATGGCGGTGATCTCCAGCTTCTCGTGTCCGAGCAACTGCTGGATGTAGCGGCTGCCCCACGGAGCACGTCGTCACTGGCGCGCATTCGTTCCGGTTTCTTGAGCGGGAGCGAACTGATTTTTCCGGGCAGCCAGCGGTCATTTGATTTCTGCCGGTGACGACGGCCGGCATGGCGCGCGGGCGGGACACTCCAATTAAAAAGCAATTCGTCCCGACTGCGTGACGGGGCGGGCGACGCCACGGGCAGACTCACGTTGTCTTGAGCGAGCAGGCCCGCGACGGCAGGACGGCTGGCCTTTGCTTCCCGCAGCCGGCCTGACGGCGCGGGGCTGCAAGCAGTCGGGGGAGTTGAGGCGGCTGGATTCCTTATCGCCGTTTGTGCGGGACATCGGGCGTTTCCTTTAGTGCGTTTATTGAACCCAGCGGACCGCAGACATTGAACCACTGGTGGTGTGCTCGACTTCTTCTTTCAGCAAGACTCTGCTTTCACCGTTGGACGCATTGACTAGGAAATATGTGTTCATCCACCCTGGCTGCGTCGCTGACTTCGGCACGGACGGTTCTTGCAACCTCACCAACACATAACGGCCATCCGGTGACATCTGGCTCACCATGTAGGCATTTCCTCCAAACGCGGACAGTCTCGAAAACGCTTTGAGCACTTTGACTTTCTCACCTTTGGGGTCTTGACTCTTGGTCGTCCGGAAATCCCAGGGAGAGGACATGAGTTTGAATCCGCGGAATGGTGCATCAGGCCCTTCAAAGAAAACGTAGCGATCATCCGAAGCTTGATACGTGTGTGCCTCATCATCTTTGTCATCCAACAACTCGGCAATCCAGCGGATCTCGCCCGTGGTGAGGTCCAGGCTGTAGTATCCGTCCCGATAATCTTTGCCGCCTCCCAGCCGGTTTCCGTAACCCTTGTAATAGAAGTGAAGAATGTTCGTAAGCCCCCTCGGGACATGGATTCTGTCGTAGTGCTGATACTGCCATTTGCTTGCATCCGGGAATTCCACCTGGCGTTTTTGGTCGTGCGCGATGTTGTAGTCAATAAGAGCAGTGCCGTCTGCACGTTCCACTACGAAGAAAGCGTGTCCGGCGAGAAGCCGCGTTTCTTTCGGCGGACTATCGAGGGTTAAAGTGCGGCTCTGGCGCGTGGCGTCTGAGTAAATGAATACATTGGTGTCACCGTTTTGAAACCAGTTGCCCGGCCGGAAGATCACACAAAAAAGGTCGCCACGGTCTGGAGAAATGAACAAACCCTTGGGCGCATCCGTTACTTTGCGCAATTTCTTTTCAGACAAATCAAACTCGTAAACTGACGCCGATGCTGCGGAGTTTGATTCCAGTGTGGCATTCTGAGACAGGAGAAAAGTCAGTTTTCCTGCGAGTGCCTCCTGACCTTCGTAATAGGTCACCCCCGGCAAGAGGCTGGTTTCAGCCTGAAGCGCGTCAGCGAGCACAATAAGCACCAAAAATCCAACAGACTGGAAGGGCTTCATGGCCTGAACAGCATCTCCTTCCTACAGAAACAAGTTTTCCGAACTTCGCTGATAAAGTCCCCAATCGCTGACTGACTCTGCGTGACGACTTTTTGTCTCGCGGCAATCTGCGAAGCTTCTTGCTGACTTCCGAGCCAAGCCGCAAACCCGACGAACGTATCATAATCAGTCTGGCTCGGATTGTGTGCGTGCCAGTTCCGCCAAAACTCCTCCGATGGATACGCGGGCAGAATTCCCCCGTAGATGTCTCTCAAATCACCATCATCCCACGCGTCCCACCAACCAGGATGCGCAATCCAAGGCGACCAATCTCCACCTCCAGGCCACGACCGATGAGCTGAACTGTCCTGTCTGCTGTGAAGGCCACGCCCGAAAGCTTGGGCTGCTTCCACACAGCGAAGACGGTTCTGTTCCTTATCTCCAGCCTTCAGCTTCTCGACGGCGGTCTCAAATTCGGTGTTATACCACCAATCTCGGCTGTCCTGCCCATGATGCGACGGAAAATTCAGATGCCGGTCTTCCTGCCCGAATATCGGCAACCAAGAAGTTGAACCGGAATCTGTGCCGATATCCGATTCTCCAATCATAGCCGCGTAACTTGGACCGAAGCCTGCCCCTCCTGACCATTCAATGGTTTTCAGATAATGCACTTTACGTCCCCAACGTCCTAAAACGTCAATTCCGTTCAGAGCGTCGTTATTGATAAATCCATGCAGGTTCATCCCACCGATTTCCCCGATGGGGTCTCTATTTGGCCACTCTCCGACGACGCGATCATCATTCCTCCAGCACGATTGGCGGCGCACGGGTGTTGTAGGCATAGATCGTCCGTGGCGCCTGGCTTCCAAGCCACCAAGTCGCTCCCGCTCATCGCGTCG
>JBBRPK010000346.1:0-2518 GCA_038228235.1 Verrucomicrobiota bacterium | reverse complement strand
TCCTGAACGCTTCGTCCGTAAACCGCCCCAACCCCTTCCCGTACCCACGGAGGTCTGGATCAACAAACCACAACTAACGCCAGAGAATAAACTTCAGTAAATTATGCTTCGAGGTGTCTCAAACACGTTGACACGCACCGTCCAGACGGAATCGCTCGGCAGCTCCCCCCTTCCGCACCACAAATCAGAACTTGGATCTACAAGACTTTCAGCTTCCCAAGTTGATGTTGCTTCGCACATTACGTTTGGGGAGCGCCAGCCCGGCAGCGAAAGAATGTTCCGAGCCGGTGTAAGAAAGCCCAGCGTCACGTCACTCACCTTTGAAAGCAGAAGCTTTCGTAAACGCGACTCAAAAGGAGACACACCGATGAAAATTTCGAAGAACTCGTTGGCGCTTGCTGCTGCATTTGCCGGACTCGTGGGAGGCACCGCGGCCCGCGCCGCGCAATCGCCATCCGACACTGCATCACCGAATCTTTCGGCCGGACTGCTTGCAGATACCGACGCCGCAAAGAAGAGTATCGAAAAGCATGCTTGCAAAGGACTGAACTCCTGCAAAGGCAATGGAGGCGGGACCAAAGCGGAAAGGGGCAAGAACTCGTGCAAGGGCCAGGGTGCCTGCGCAACCGACGGATCCAAACCCAAAATGTAAACTCCAGCAGGGGCTCCACTGGTTGGCGGCCCCTGCCCCTTCAACAGCAAATGTCTTGGAACGGAACTAACAGCTTTACCGAATACGGAATTGGCGTAGGCCTCCGAATTCCCCACCTGAATCACATCCTTGAGCGGAAGCCGGTCGTGGACTGGTTCGAGATCATTTCGGAGAACTATATGGTGGGGGGCGGGCGTGCTTTGGCCATGCTCGACCGCATCCTGGAGCAATACAAGGTTGTTCAGCATGGCGTGTCTTTTTACTTTGGTTCTGCGGAGCCGTTTAACAGGGAGCATTTGAAGCGGCTGAAAGCCTTGGTTCGCAGGACCAGAACACCATGGTTGACCGATCACCTCTGCTGGGGGAGCGTAGACGGCCGGTATACCCACGACCTTCTCCCGATGCCCTACACATTCGAGGCTGCCGCAATGACGGCACGAAAGATCCGCGAGGCCAGGGACTTCTTGGAAATTCCGATAGCCGTCGAGAACGTCAGCAGCTATGCCGAATTCCACATTTCCGAGATGACTGAATGGGAGTTTCTGAATGAAGTCGTCGAGCGTGCCGACTGTGGCATCCTACTTGACGTCAATAATATTTATGTATCGTCGCGCAATCATGACTTCGATCCTCGTGAGTATCTGAACGCCGTGCCCACAGGGCGCGTCGCGCAAATTCACTTGGCCGGACACTCCAAATTCGAAAAATATATCCTGGACACGCACGACCACCCGGTAATCGGGCCGGTTTGGAAACTGTACGAGCAGGCGATCGGCCGATTCGGTCCCACTCCGACATTGCTTGAGCGGGATGACCGCATCCCATCCTTTCAAGAAGTGCACGGCGAAGCGCTCAAAGCTGGGAAATACATGCCCGAAGCGGCAATGGTGAAACGATGACTTTGCTCGAAACTCAACGGAAAATGGCGGCGGCCCTGATGGTGCCGTTAACACCGGACCATCGCATGGCGCGCAAGAGCGGAAACGGAGTCCCGATGGCGCAAGAAGCCGCGAGCTTCATCAAGCCGAACGCTCGCCTCACGTCGCTCGAGCGTCTTGAGATCTACAGCAGGAGTTATTGGTTCCGCCTGCTGGATTCGCTGAGGGACGATTTTCCTGGTTTAATTGCGATTCTCGGCCCGTCTGCTTTCGAACGGCTTGCCGAGGCTTATCTCTTTGAATGTCCGTCGCAATCGTTTACTTTGCGCGACCTGGGTTCGCGGCTGCAATCGTGGCTCGAGGAGCATCCGAACTTCGCCGGAGCGGATTATGTTCTCGCTTTGGACATGGTGCGGCTTGAATGGGCGCACATAGTCGCTTTTGATGGCGCCAGCGAGAAGGTCCTCGGCCTTGAGCACCTGATTGAGCTCAAGCCCAGCGTGCGCATGGGATTGCAGCCGTACATTAGCCTCTTGGACCTTCACTACCCAGTGGATGAGTTGCGCGTTCAGATGAACGCGGATCAAGAAGGTTCCACCGTTACCAGTAACTTGGCTCTCAAGAAAACCCGGCGCGCGGCAAGGCACGCGCAACAGTTACAGCCAGAGCCCGTATTCGTTGCCGTACATCGGCTGGAACTCAGCGTTTATTATCGGCGACTGCACGCAGAGGAATTTCGCCTGCTCGAAGCGCTCCGCGCCGGGCGCTCCGCGCCGGGCGCTTGATCGGTAGCGCGATCAAGCTTGCGTTTCAAGATAGTCCAGTTGGCGTGGACGAGATCCCACGATTGCCCTCTGTGCCAACATGACTGAGACAACTTGTGTGACCGCAATTAGTGAGCAGGGCGGGAAAGAGAATCAGCATGGCAACGATGAACAGCACTGCTCGCCCGGCGTCACAAGGGACGGGATTATCAGAGTCAGTAGGT
>JBBRPK010000345.1:0-2521 GCA_038228235.1 Verrucomicrobiota bacterium | reverse complement strand
GACTCCGGGATATAGCCCAACTCGAAGTGGGCAATCTTTCCGGTCAATGAAAGATTGCTCGTCCCATCAAACAGGCAGCCATAGTTGCCGTCCCGGCACCACGGGAGAATCAACGTGGCGATTTCCATGATCTGGTCGCGCTCGGCTTCCACCGGATCAAGCATCATCAGTTCTTGGAGCATTCGATGGGTCGGAAACTCGTCAGGCGTAAAATAGGCGTAGGCGAGATTGCGGACTTCCTTGCTCGTCTTGGGGTCTTTCAAAAACTTCAACACTACCGATTCCTCAAATTGACGCTGGTATTCATTGGCCTCGTCGGGGCGATTGGCTGTCCAGTCGCGAAAGTCGGCAAAGGTTTCGAGGCCGGTCGCGCCGGGCGGCATCCGTTCACCACGAAACTTCTGTAACGCCAGTGCGTGACGGGAAATGTCGAGAAGCTGGTCGTGCCGCCGTTTGCACCAATCTTGGAAGGAATCCTCGTAGAGCAAGTTGATGTACTTGGCGATTTGCGCCTGCCGGAGCATTTGCTTGTCCTCCTGGGCACTGGTGCCAATCATCCGGGCGACCAACGCCGTGGAGGCGGAAAGATGGTCGGGCGTGAGAGGCAATCCTTTTGTATCGAGATAATTGATCGTCAGGTCGCCGTCGGGATGAATCACAATGGGCCTCGCGCCATCCTCGACGGTTGCGGTATAAATCCCGTAGCTGAGACCTTCTTCAATGATGACCGTGTATCCGAAGTAGCCCTCGGTTTGGGTGAGCAAGTCGCAAACTGTCACGGATTTTCCGGCCCCGGACATGCCCAACAAAACCGCGTGCTGGGGTGTTTTGTTGTCAATCGAGCCCGAGAAAGTTTCGACGCCGATCAGGTTATCGTGGGGTCCATCGTAAATGGCTTCGGCATTCGCAAGGTGCCCGGTGAACGTACTCGTGACTGGCAGCATGTCGGCCAGGAAGCGATGTTCGGCGTAAAGTTTGCGGTGTTCGTATCGTCCCCACGTCCAGCCCGGCCACGTCTGAAAAAACAGGTTCCGGGATGTGCTGGGCAGATTGCTCTCGAAGTACTGAGCCGCATTCATTGAATTGATGGCGTTTTTGATCGCCCCGGCCTTTGCGTTCAAGCCATCCCGCGTCTTGTCCCACACGCGAATCGCGAGCATGGCGTGGAATGGAATCGTTTGCCCCTGCATCAGCGCATGAATCTTTTTCTGCTTTTTCTCCATGACTGTGAGCAGGGAAATCTTCTTTTCGCTGGCATAGTCGCCGGCCACGCGCTCATGTTCCTTCTCCTCTTTGTTGATTTCCTCCGAGATTGGCAAGGGATCGATGTTGACCGTGATGCTGTAGTCGAGGAGCCGCAAATTGGTGAGCCGCTGAATGATGCCGGGATACGTCGTGCGCGGCCAACGGGTCAGCACAATCAACGAATGATAATTGCCGTCGAGAAAGAAGCCGAAGTCGGATTGTCCGCTCCCCTCGCTGTGCCAGCAATTTTCCTGGATGGAGAGTTCAGGTGCGAACCCGTCTGCCGGGTCGTAGTCAAAGCGGTCGCTCAACGAGGGATTGAGGAAACGTTTGAAATGCCGGAAATGATCGACGTCCGACATTGGCAGAATCCTTGCGCCGTCAGAGCCGAATATTTCCAATAGCAACTGGTGAATGTGGTCGTACTCCGTCTGGAGCTGGTCCAACAAGACAGTATAGTAATCACGGCGGCTGGCGGTGCTTTGGAACGCCTTCGGCACGTTTTCCAAGGCACGAGTGATATAGAAAATGACGCGTTGTCGTCGGAGCTTCCGCTCGGACATTGCCTGCCAGTAGCGGGTGAATCGTTCGTTGCGGGCTCGCTTGGTCCAAACATTGGTGAACCGCTCGGTTTCCTGCTGGTAACGAACAAGTTCTGCCCGGTAATCTGAGTCACAGAAATATTGCACTTGGAGGCGCTGATTTTCGTTGAGCGAGGCCAGAAGGAGGCAGAGTTGATCTTGAAAATCGTTTAGATCGGAAGCCGGACTATTGGTGAGGTCAGGCGGTTCGAAGACGAAACCTTTGGCGACGTAACCGCCAGTTCGCAAATGATTGAAGACGATAAGGTCGCGAACAAAGAAACCATTTGGAGCGTGCTCGAACATAAATCAGCCTGTCGTTAGTGTGGTCACTCCTGTTCGGGTATGTCCGTTTGTCAGTTTCTCCATGAGCCGCTCAACCTTGCTCAAATCCTCGACCAGTTTCCCGACGTTGCGCGCCCGCCCGGGTTCATTCAGTGCGATGTAGCCTTCTCGGACGTGGTTAAGCGCACGTTCCATGTGTTCCCTTGCCGTGTCATCCACTCCGTGCATGTGGAGGTTGGCTCGCAACACCCGCTCGGCGATGTTCAGGTGATCGAGTTGTTGCCGACGCTCGCGTTCCCGAATGGTGAGAGACGTGGTTGTTTCAGCGTTCATAAAGTGGATGGCGCGGCAGATGTTTAGTGGTTGGTCCGAACCCACTGCCCGCGATGCAATGCTCCAATATGTCGCGG
>JBBRPK010000344.1:0-2529 GCA_038228235.1 Verrucomicrobiota bacterium | reverse complement strand
GTTTTAAAAATCGCCCGGTCAGGGGACCGGGCCTACAAAGGAGCCGATTTCCCGCCGTTTCGTGTAAGCCGCGTGCCCTCACGCGGCGCGTTCCGTGGGTTTTTAAAACACGCTCTTAGAGCCTGTTTTAAAATTCCGTGTGCTCTGTTTTCGCGGAAAGGGCTGGACGGCGAGGCGCGACGAGCGAGCATACTCGCCAGGGGTCTGTGACCGAGGAGCAACAAAGCCAGCCGGCGTACGAAAACCCTCCGGGCGGCGGGTCTTTTGTCTGCGGCCTGCGTTGACTCGGCCATCACAGCCCGCTGCGGGGATGCTCCGGCCTCGGCGCCTTGGCCACAGCCAAAATCACTCGCCGCAGGACCCCACGCAATTTTAAAACAGGCTCTTCAGAAAATGGGGACTCGTGGAACTCGTCCTTCCGAAAATTGTGCCGATCCCCTGCCATAATGACAATTGCTGGACAGATTCCGGGATCGTGCGCCCTTTGGAATTCCTCTTCACAGCCATGCTGTCTTCGTTCATCCTCTAAACATGGCTTTGCCGCTGACTTACAATATACGCAACATTTTCGTTCGATGGCGCGCGACTCTGGCTACCGTCCTGGGCGTTGCGTTGGTGGTGGCCGTTTACATGCTCGTAGAATCGCTGGCCATCGGTTTGGAAAAATCGAGCCGCAACACGGGCGATGCGCGCAACGTCATGATTGTGCGCAAAGGCTCGACTGCTGAATCCAGCAGCATCATTACGCGCGAACAATTCAAGCTGATCGAATACCTCCCCCAAATCGACCGCAACGCCAAAGGGGAGCCGCTGGTGTCGGCGGACGTGGTGGCGCTGGTGAGTTTGCCGCGGCGGGAAGGCAATGGTGAGGCCCATGTGCTTTTTCGCGGCATCTCCCCGGTCGGCATGGACCTCCGGCCCCAAGTGGCACTGGCTGGGGGACGATGGTTTTCACCGGGCCAAAGGGAAGTCGTAGTGAGCCGGCGATTGGCGGCGCGCTTTGCCAACTTTGAAATTGGGGCCAAGTTCAGAATCGCCAGCAAGGAACTGACCGTGGTCGGCTGGACGGACGGAAGGAACAGCGCCTTTGATTCGGAGGCCTGGATGGATGCGGACGAGGTGCGGGCGATTTTTGATCGAGCACAGTATTCCAGCGTGCTGGCGCGGGTGAGCGATCCCGCATTGGCAAAGAATTTTATCAACCGCATCGAGTCTGAAAAACGGCTGGCGTTGCGCGCCGACCAGGAAACCACGTATTACAGCGCCCAAACGATGACTGCCATGCCGATCAAGATTCTAGGTCAATTCCTGGCTACGGCCATGTCTATTGGCGCGATTTTTGCCGCCATGAATACGATGTACGCGAGCGTCGGGTCGCGAACGCGAGAGATTGGCACCCTGCGCGTTCTGGGTTTTCGGCGGCGGACCATCCTGCTGAGCTTTTTATTGGAGGGTGCATTTCTGGCGCTGATCGGCGGCGTGCTAGGATGTTTGTTATCGCTGCCTTTGCACGGATACAGCACCGCCACGATCAGCCTTGAGAGTTTCAGTGAATCGGTCTTTCAGTTTCGCATCACGCCCCTGCTTGCTTTGAAAGGGCTTCTGTTTTCGGTGGCGGTGGGAATCGTGGGCAGCCTGTTACCGGCAGTGCGCGCGGCTCGGTTGCCCGTGATCGCCGCTCTGAAAGCGGTCTGAATCAGGATCCGGAAACAAAGGGCTATTGCGTCGTGATAAGACGCGCTGCGAGAGGATGAACCGCGGTAGTTTCCCCACCCATAGGCATCTGACGCAAATTAACAAATCGTTGCGCTCGCTCACGAATGACGGGACGAACGCGGCGGGTGGAGAAGCCAATTCGTTTGTAATAGCTCAAGCCGGCATTCCAAAGCACATAGAGGTCAAAGTCATCCGGCGCGCGTCCGGCCCGCTTCTGAAAAGCCTCCTCGAGGGAGGACAGATATTGCCTAGCGACCCAGCCGGAGATCTTCTGATTCTCATAGGCGTTCAAATCGCTGTATAAGCGCCAGACTCTGGGCTTGATTTGATAACGGCTGACCTCCCCTGCCCCGCCGATGGCAAAATCATTGTTTCCAGACTCGATCATGCTGATCGCATCAAGTTTGGACAACCCGGCGTGGGCGGTCATCAAACTCAGTAGCAAGATGAAAATAACTTTGTGCATAGCTTGCCTTTCGTCCTTCTTTGGCAGAAGCAAGGGCCCTGCCAGAGTCCAAACGTAATCGCAAATTTCGAGTAACGAGGAAAATGCCTGAATTGGAGGTCTTTGACAAGTGTTATTTTTGAATTTCGCGGCGTTTGGGTCTGCGCCCATTTTACTCTCAAACCTGGTCAAACTTAAAGCGTTCTACACCAGCACCTTTGTGAGGGCCTCCCCCGTTGACTCACGGGAAAAAGACACCGGAGGGGTTTGAGTAAGCAGGGCTTTTTGGACTCATGTTCCGGTTGGTTAACGTGATATGTTTTTTGGAGTAACGATAGCAAGTTAAAACGAGCAGGGGGGCGAGCTTC
>JBBRPK010000343.1:0-2598 GCA_038228235.1 Verrucomicrobiota bacterium | reverse complement strand
CGGCGAAGGCTCTCAGCCCGGCGAAGGCGAAGAATTCGGCCACGTCGTTTTTGTAAGCGCGCTGGGTTTTCAGATTGGTGATGTTGGCGAGCCGCTCCATTTCGGGCGGCACGTCCGGCAACTCGGCGAATTCTGCTACCCTCAGCTCAAGAATGGGTTGCAGCCTGGTTTTCCGTAACCTCCCAATTTTAGCTCATCTATGCGGGTGCGAACACGCCAAGCTCGCGAATTTCGCGAGAGCCGAGCAATTGTTCCATAGCGCGATCGCAATCTTGCCTCAAAATCCGAGGCCGCCAACCGGCTCGGTCTCATACTGGCCGAGCAGAATCGACTGGATGAGGCTGTGAAGTATTTCCAGCAGCCGATAGCCGCTAAGCGTGATGATGCCAGCGCGATCAATAACGTCGGCGTGCGGTACATGCGAATGCAGAAGCCCCTGGACGCAATCGGAGCATTTCGTTACGGAATTCAAGCAGCACCCGACGAAAAGATGTCCTACGTCAATTTGGCTCGGGCTTACGTGGCGACAGGTGACCGGGACAAGGCGCGGGACGTTCTCGATCAGTTGTTGCAACTTCACCCGAATAGAGTCATGGCCAGTAAGGGACTCGCAGAACTATCGAATCGCTAGTAAATCGGATCAAGCACGCAGGAACCAGCTTCCCGGATAAACCGGCGGCTGACCGGCAAGCAGCTCATAAAGCACCACGCTGAACTGCAAAGTGTCAATGCGCGTGTCGAGTGGTCTTCCCGAAGGCTGCTACGGAGAATGTACGCGACCGGTCGCCCGCGAGCTGTTTTACGCTTACGTGGTCCCGCCAGAAGAGGGAATTTGACCAAGAAACGGCGCGGGTAAACGCCGCCCATTTCGGTATCAGCAGCTCATTCGTTTTGAGCTTCTTGGCGGAGCGCTCCTGCAAACCTTCATCACCTTGCACGCGGAGGCTCCTGGAGGACCGTGCCCGGCCTGCCTCCGCATCCTTCTAATCTGCCGGATTCAGTACCCACTGATAGGTCTCAAGATCCGGCGCTCGACCGTGCCTTCCGCCTGGCTGACGCGTCCCTCGGCGGTGGAGTTGTAGGAATCGAGAGTTTTTGAAAACACATCTTTCCACTGATCCCGGACGATTTGCACCAAGCCTTTGACATCCCAGTTCACGGGAAGCCCGCTGTCGTCTGTCGGGAATAAAAGGAGCAGCCTGCCAGATCGGACCTGTTCCGCCTCGTTTTGAAAGGTTTAAGAATTCAGATTGGCGGCGCATCCCTTTTTTATATCCCGACCAAGCGTTTTCGAGCCATACGGCCAGAAAATATCAAAGAAGGGCTGGGTGTGCAAAAAGTGGGAAGGCGAACTTGCGATGGTGAACCTACCAGGCACAACACCTCAGCTCTTTGCCTTCTCCGTACGCGACGAGCCGGTTGCATGGCAGTTGCTGGATGCGGCGGGTCAGCGAGGCGCTCTCACGTATGACCAGCACCGAGGCGTCCCTACCCAATGTTTCGGGGACACCGAGTACTTCATCACGAGCGTTCGGCCGCTTGGCCGTTAGCAGCCCCTTTCTTTTGTAGCATTCAAAAGCGCCGGTTTGCCCGCGTCCTCATGGTTTCCCTGCCGCCAAGCACCCAGTTCGAATCCATGTTGGACCTCTGCATTATTAATGATGATGTTGAGAGAAAAAGTTGGAAATGCGTATTCTTGGGGAGCCACTACATTTCTGTCCCAACTGCGCGGGCACGTTTCTTGACGGCATCGCCTACCGGCTCCCTCGCCCATATCCGCCACATTCCGCAGGTTTTCGCGCACCTTGCATTCGGCCGGGCCGGGCCGGATCGGCTCCGCGCTCCCACTGGCTCACCGCCGTCATGATATTCAAGACCAAGCGTCCTGCGGCTGAACCGGTGTCAAGCGATTCGCTACGCCGCAGAAGTCTTCGACGACCCTGAAAAGCAAGTCATTAGAGCTTCCAATATATGTCAACTGCCAGACCGAACGCGTGAGGTTCGGTTCAGCTCGGCTACCGGCGGCGGCGATGTACGCGTCCACAAACTCCCCGCTTTACAGTCTAAGCCAGACCAACTTTTCCTTGTTGCCTTTTTCAAGCAGGCGCAACCGGGCAGGCTTGCCTTCCATCCGACATCGCGGCGTTCAGGCCCATGACGGCGCTCGCCCGGTGAGTGGCCCCGGGGAATTTCACCCCGAGGCTCTCTCAGAACCGGACTTGAACCTCTCAATTCATCCGGCTCCCACCTGGAACCGTCGCACTGCGCTGAAGCCACAGCAGTGTACGGTCTTGCCTTTTCCATCAAGTTCCTCCCATTACTGGTTGACTCATTGAATCAGGCTCCACAGTTCCACCCCTTCGCTCCACGGGCATTACCCCGCTTCATCGCTACTACGAGTGAATCCGCCCCTGTGCACCGCTTCCGTACTCTCGCCCTCATGGTTCTGGCCATTTGGACTTCTCCGTTAACATCGGAGCTCCAGGTTCCCACGTTCCACACTACCGCCTCTAACAAGTTCAGGCCACCTGAATGCCGGATGCCGCTTCTGTCCGTAAACAGGCTTCGCCGAAGCTGATCCCACAGTTATGCGCCGCT
>JBBRPK010000342.1:0-2624 GCA_038228235.1 Verrucomicrobiota bacterium | reverse complement strand
GTTCCAAACATCAAGTTTTTCAAAGTTGAACATAGGATGATTGCATGTTGATGGTTTATCGTTGCGTGTCGAAGGGTATGGTTGATCCATCAACTTTCAACCATCAACTCTCAACCGGCCTCGCGGCTGCGGATCAAGGACATCACGACGCGTGTTCATTTGGGAACCTACAACACCGCAAACGCGCGGTTGCACCGGGCGACGAAAGAGGGATTCGCATGCTGAAGCAGGGCGGAAACGACGATGGGGAAATGAAACAAAAGACAACAATATATGGTTTGCCCCCGCCGAAGGGCATGGTTAGGCGTCGTCATCATTTCTGCTCCGTCTCCGACATTCTCTCTCCACGAATCCACTGCCCCAGCAAACGCTGATACTTCAAAGGAAACTCGTGTCCAGTGTCTCGCATCGTAATGAACGTGAAATCCAAACCGCGCTCCCTAGCTCCAAATTCCAATGCCGGGCTCAAATAATCTTTTCCCTGGTCGCCGCACATCAATAGAAACCGACAGGGCTTCAACGCGGCTCGATGCAGCGCATTCGCAGCGAGTGGATTGCCGCCTTCTACGAAATAGAACGCACGGAAGTGGCTGAGAATGAAATCGTCCTGTCCTGCGAGCAGCAACGCCGTCGTGTGCGCCCCGTTCGAGAAACCACCCAGCGCGCTTCGCTCCGAGGCGATGTTGGGCACCGTATCGAATAATTTCTGAAACATGACTCGATAGGCCCGGCTCATGGTCTCGAAGTCATCGACGGTCACCAAAACGCCGTTCGTCTTGTCGAAAGCCCGCTTGAAGAGCGGAAGGCTCACGCAGATGAAGTCGTTTGATCCGATAATTTTGGGGTCACGCGGCAGCGTATCGCCCCGGCCACCGTCATCGCCGTTAAGGAACGCGAAGAGGGGAAACTTGCTTTCGCGGGAGTAGTTCGCGGGCAACCGCACAGTGAGGCTTGCAGGCTGCCTCTGACCAGTGGACATTGTTGCCAGTGTGTCGGGCAAGTCAGGAAACTCCAATTGCCATCGAGCATCTGCTTCGAGCGCGATGCCAGCCGCTCCTCGCGCGGACGCAACGACGCTGAGCGCAAGAGCCATCACGATGCAGTTGGCTTTTGACATTAACATGCGGTCGCGCGAGGACGCCTACGACCCAAGCTCAGCGGCGGCGGCCACGAGGCGCTGATCGCGCAAGCGTTCATCGTTAATGTTGTTCTGGTTTTCCGATTGCAACCGCGACGGCCCGCCGCCGTTAGATGCCATGTTGGGTTGAACGCAGACCTTATGGCTCATGAGAAAGCTCGAACGGGTGCCTGGTTTCTGTGATCGTGGGTTGTTCCGCGTGTGCGGGGCCGAGCCACCTTGTTGGAGGTTCATACCTGTTAGGAAATAAACCATTAACAACAGTACAATAAAACCAGACACCCATGAAGAAAATCATCCACTATATCGGCTTGGACGTCCACAAAGATTCCATCGCCGTGGCCATTGCCGTTGAGGATGGCGGGGAACTCCGCTCCTACGGCACCATCGGAGGCAAGCTCGCCGACGTCGACAAACTCACCAAAAACTTGGAGCACCCGGGAGTGGAACTGCGCTTCTGCTACGAGGCCGGCCCCACCGGCTACGTCCTTTGTCGGCACCTCACCGCTTCGCGCCGGCTCTCGCTCCACTCCGTTGCGCCCGACCGGGTGGAGCGTTTCAGAAAAATGAAAAACACGACACGAAGCGATCCGTACACTTGACAAAACGAAAGCCATATCAGGTGTTTTCGGTTCATTTGGTTTCGGGCGGTTCGGCATTTTTCTTTTGAGGTTGAACTTTCCGGAGTTCGTAGCGATTCCCGATGGCGGCTTCAAAGCCCTTCGGCGTCTCTTCGGCATCGTCGCCCATCGTGGCCAGGGTCAATGTCCCGTCCTCAATCTTGTAGAAGGCTCTGACAACTTTGCCGATGCTATCAGCCGCTGGCGGACAATCTTTGATGGTGGCGTGTAACTGCTTTGGGTCTTTGCCTGCAGGCAGTGTAATGGTCGTCTCAAACCAAAAGTTTGTGTCCCGGTGAAAATGGAGTGAATTGCCGGTGATCGTGATGGTAATTTTTCCGTGCGACTGAGAGGGGGGTTCAGAAACTCCGGTTTTAAAAAAATCCAAATCAATAACACCGGGATTTCGTTTTTTGGTTTCTTGGGAATCAGGGTTTTTAGAAGTCCCCTTATTGTCCGCTTCGCCTCCTTCCCATGTCCCTTGGAGAAGTTGCAGTTCTGCTGCGATCGGTTGATTGGCAGCGCCTTCGGCTTTGGCGGTGAGTTGTTCGGCAGCGTTAGCGAGGAAAGCGGTGGCGATGCAAACAAGGCTGATGATATGTCGAAGTAGTTTCATGGCTTCACGTGTCAGACAGTTGGCTGCGTAGGTCGTTAGAAATTCGTGAAGAAACGTCTAAGAGCCTGTCTTAAAATTCCGTGTGGTTCTGTTTTCGCGGAAAGGGCTGGATGGCGAGGCGCGACGAGCGAGCATACCCGCCAGGGGTCTGTGACCGAGGAGCAACAAAGGTAGTGGGCGTACGAAAACCCTCCGGGCGGCGGGTCTTTTGTCTGCGGCCTGCGTTGACTCGGCCATCACAGCCCGCTGC
>JBBRPK010000341.1:0-2679 GCA_038228235.1 Verrucomicrobiota bacterium | reverse complement strand
TGCTCGCCGATTTCCTGACCTGCCTCAAGTGGCGTGTTTCGACACGGCGTTTCATCATGACCTGCCGCGCGTGGCGCGGCTGTTGCCGATCCCGCGCCGTTACGAAGCCCAGGGGGTACGGCGGTACGGGTTTCACGGATTGTCGTATGCGTTTCTCATGGGAGAACTGGCCCGCCTGGCTGGAGCGGAAGCGGCACAAGGCCGGGTCATCCTCGCCCACCTCGGCAATGGCGCGAGCCTGGCGGCGGTGCGTGGCGGTCAATCCGTGGACACCAGCATGGGTTTCACCCCAACCGCCGGGGTGCCGATGAGCACTCGGTCCGGCGACCTCGATCCCGGACTGGTTGGGTATCTGGCGCGCGCGGAACACATGAGTGCGAAGCAATTCAATGAGATGGCCAATTTCCAGTCCGGGCTGCTCGGGATCTCCGAAACCAGTTCCGATATGCGTGACTTGCTCGGTGGTGAAACACAGGATGTGCGAGCGGCGGAAGCGGTCGCGCTGTTTTGCTACCAGGTTAAGAAATGGATCGGCGCCTTTGCCGCGGCGTTGGGCGGACTGGACCAGCTGGTGTTCGCTGGTGGCATCGGCGAACACGCACCTACGGTCCGCGCCCGGATATGCGAGGGGCTGGGATTCCTTGGAATCGAACTCGAAGCCAAGCGGAATGCGGCGAATGAGGGCGTGATTTCCGTGGCGGCGGGGCGGGTTGTGGTCCGTGTTATTCACACGGACGAACAACTGATGATTGGACGCTCGGTATGCCGCGTACTCGGACGTGGCATGGCCAGTGTAAATTTGGCGGCGGTGTCCTCCGACAGTCCGCGGTAGAGCTAGATACCCTTTAGCGAAGTCGCCCAAGCCGGGTTCCTGCCCGCGACATTCGCACCGACGAAGAAGTGATGATTGCACGGTCAGTCGGTCGCCTTGTCGGCCTTGGTGCCTAATCGAAGAAGTGATTCGTATGGAACACAGCAATCATCCGACCGACAAATTGGACACAATCAACACCAAACCCGAAACAGAGCCGGCGCGCAGTGAGGTGGCCAAGAAGGCCTATGCCCTCTATGAACAAGAGGGGTGCCCACAAGGACACGACAAGCAGAATTGGTTTGAGGCCGAAGCTCAATTGTCGCACACCAGCTCAGGCCATACTGACCACTCTGATCATCATGCGCACATGGCGGCGGATTTCCGGAAACGGTTCTGGATCTCACTGGTCTTGACCCTGCCGATTCTCGTTCTTTCCCCGATGCTCCAAAAGTTGGTCGGGCTGCGCGAAGCGATCAGCTTTCCTGGCGATCTCTATGTCCTATTCGGCCTTTCTTCCGCGGTCTTTTGGTATGGGGGGTGGCCGTTCCTCAAAGGCTTGTTCGAGGAGTTGAAGTCCCGCAAGCCGGGGATGATGATCCTCATCTCCGTCGCCATCACCACCGCGTACCTTTACAGCAGCGCCGTGGTGTTTGGGCTGACTGGCAAGATGTTCTTCTGGGAGCTGGCCACCCTCGTGGATATCATGCTGCTGGGGCACTGGATCGAGATGAAGTCGGTGATGGGCGCTTCCAAAGCCCTGGAGGAGCTGGCGAAACTCATGCCTTCCGACGCCCACAAACTCATGCCGGACGGCAGCGTGAAGGATGTGCCGCTCGGCGAGCTGGCTGTGGACGACAAAGTCCTGATCAAACCGGGCGAAAAGATTCCCGCCGACGGTGTGATCGTGGAAGGAGAAAGCTCGGTCAATGAAGCCATGCTCACCGGGGAATCAACCCCGGCCGCAAAAGAGACAGGCGGCAAAGTGATCGGCGGATCGATCAACGGTGAAGGCTCGCTCAAAATCGAGGTTAAGGGCACGGGTAAGGATTCGTTTCTGTCGCAGGTTATTGATCTGGTCAAACAGGCCCAGGGAAGCAAATCGAAAACCCAGGATCTCGCCAACACCGCCGCTCTTTGGCTCACCATCGTGGCGCTGGGCGGCGGCGCGATCACCTTGATCATTTGGCTGACTCTGATGGGAAAAGATTTTGCCTTCGCCATTGAACGCGCCGTCACCGTGATGGTCATTGCCTGTCCGCATGCTCTGGGTCTCGCTGTGCCGTTGGTCGTGGCTGTGTCCACCGCCCTCGCCGCAAAAAACGGCCTGCTGATTCGCAACCGCGTCGCGTTCGAAGGCGCGCGAAAATTGCAGGCCATTATCTTCGACAAGACCGGCACACTCACTGAGGGACGCTTTGGCGTGACGGACACGCTCCTGCTTTCGCAGGACATTGACGAAGAAACGCTGCGCCGCTACGCGGCTTCGGTGGATGCGAATTCCGAACATCCCATTGCCAAAGCGATTGCCGGCGCTTCCGAGAAAAAGTCGCCGGTGGAAAACTTCAAAGGTATTGCCGGCAAAGGTGCGGAGGGCCGGGTCGAGGGCAAAGAGATCAAGGTGGTGAGTCCGGGCTTTCTGCGCGAACAGAACATTGCGATGACGGACAAACGCGTCGAACAACTGCAAGGGCAGGGTAAGACGGTGGTATTTGTCCTCATGGACGGAGCGCTGAAAGGAGCGATGGCCCTAGCCGACATCATCCGGCCCGAAACGAAGCAGGCCGTCGCGACACTCAAGGAAATGAGCATTCGCTGCATGATGCTTACCGGCGATAACAAAGCGACTGCCAAATGGGTTTCGGACC
>JBBRPK010000340.1:0-2818 GCA_038228235.1 Verrucomicrobiota bacterium | reverse complement strand
GCGTTGACTCGGCCGTCACAGCCCGCTGCGGGGATGCTCCGGCCTCGCCGCCTTGGCCACAGCCAAAATCACTCGCCGCAGGACCCCACGCAATTTTAAAACAGGCTCTAAGACGACCGTTCCATTAGCTTGGATTGCCGATCGTTTGAAGATGGGGAGCCGGGGCTATTTGACGTGGCTTTTATACCGAGAAGGAACATCGCGGAAATAAGCAATATGCCAATACCCTTAACTGACCCCAAAATGAAGATAAGACATTGTTTAATGCTGCTGGCTTTGCCTGTGGCTATCGTGCTGGCTCTCATGAATGGTTGCAGTTCAGCAAAGCCCGAAATCGGGAAAGAACAGGCCGTTGCTATCGCCGAGCAAGAGGTCACTCGGCGAGGTTGGAAGGAACTCGAAGTTGTGTCCTCCAATCTTGAGGGTAAACATTGGGTGATTATGCTTGAGCGGTTGCCCAAGGTTTGGGGAGGTCACGCAACGGTTGAAGTGTCAACAAATGGCAAAGTGCTTCGATTTGTTCCTGGCAAATGAAAAACCCACCGGCTGTCCCGACAAACGGTGAGAAGGAATCCCTCGCAGTTTAACACGCCCTGACCGCTCGCCGCCCCGCGCCGTCAGGGCGGCTGCGAAACCAAGGCCAGCCGTCCTGCCGTCACGCCCCGCTTCGCCCCCAAGGCAAAGTGAGTCTGCCCGTGGCGTGGGAGAGACGAAAGGTTTTTCAATTGGAATGTCTCTCCCGCGCGCCGTGCCAGCCGCCGTCACCGGCAGAAATCAAACTACCGCTGAAGCTGCCCGGAAACCTCAGTTCGCTCCCGCTCAGTTGCAATCGGGCGCTGTGGTCTTGCTTTGTAGGCGCTCTGGCTGCCGCGCTGGGCAGCATGAAAATGCCGGCGCATTTTCTTTAGCCGCTCGGAGCAGCCCAGCGAAGTGGAGTTGCCGCGCATGGAAAAGCGCTTGCCCCAGGACGTGCTCACGCTGCCCGAAGTCGAGCGATTGCTCGCCGTGCCCGACGCGACGGAAGAAAAACCGCTTCCCCAATCCACGCCCAAAGCGTAATCTTTGCGACGTGGTTCAAAGCTGTTTTCCATCTTTAGCTGCTTCGCCGGTGTCCGCGGCGCGGGAGCGTTTTGCTTGCGCTGACAGTCTGACCTCCCCTCTGAAAACTCGCGTCGGGGTCTCGCGCCGCCACGCATCGGGTCGCCTTTCCCGGCGGCGCCGCTTCCACTCAATGTTCACGCCCGGTTCGCGGGCCTGTGGCTGCAGAACCGCATCGGGTCGGGCTAAATGGCTAAACAGAGCCCCTATCGGAGAACTCGGTGGATTGAATCTCTACGGCTACGTCAGCAACGATCCACTCGACAGATACGATCCTTTTGGCGAAGCCGACGCCCCGAAAGACCAACCTCCCGTAACCACTCCTCCAATTTTCGGAGAAAAGCCGTTTAGACCTGGCAGCGATAACTGTCTTTGTTACGCCTTAGACCGCCCCGGAGGTGCATTACAGCCGGATGGTGGAGACGCTCGAAACAACGCGAAGAAGTGTGCGGATCTGATGAAGCAAATTAAGGCTAACTTCAAGGGAGTTGGCGACGTGCCTAAAGACGGCAATTGCCCTTTTGGTTCTCATAAGATTGCAGTTTTTGCGGATGGAGATGGCGGCTACCACGTCCAGCGACAGGACTCAGGTGGTGATTGGTCAGAAATGAGCCTGAACCCAACATATCCACCTCGTAAATGCAAGAAGGGGGTTAACTCCCCCGGAAAACCTTGTGGAGACTTATGCGCACCAGACCAGCCGAAATTGGCTTCGCCATCGCCTTCGCGTTAGTCGTGATGGTGGGAATTTTTACAGGGGGTTGTAGGCATTGCCGGCCCTCCGTTGATAGCTCCCGGCTTGATATCAGAATGACGGGAGCTGATTCGCCGGAAGACATTGAGAATAGGATCAAGGCAAGCTTGGCGGAAAAATATGCGCATGAAGACATGACGGACAGCTACACGATGCATCATGTCACGAACGGCCCGGCCCGCTGGGTATTCGTCAAAGCCTATAACGCTCCAAGGGGTCTGAACATGTTTAATCTGTATTGCTATGAGCAGGAGAAGCCGGGCAACTGGCTGCTCCGTGCCTATGTTCCCGTAAACGCGTATTATTACACGACGGGCCTTGATCGCGATGTGACCTTTAAGATTGACGACGACTACATCAAAGTAGTTTTTCGAGGGACGGTTGTTTTTACAGGGGCTTCCAAGAAGTAGCTGGCGGTGTCCCGCACAACCGGTGAAAGGAATCCCTCGCGCTTTAACATGCCCGAACACTCGCCGCTCCGCGCCGTCAGGCCGGCTGCGAGAACCAAAGGCCAGCCGTCCTGCCGTCACGGGCCTGCTCGCTCAAGACAAAGTGAGTCTGCCCGTGGCGTCGTCCATCCCGCCACACAGTAGAGACGAAACGCTTTTTAATTGGAGTGTCCCGCCCGCGCGCCGCGCCGGCCGCCGTCCCCCGCAGAACCATGACGACCGCTGACGCTGCCCGGAAACCTCAGTTCGCTCCCGCTCAAAACTCCGGAGCGAACGCGCGCAAATGAGGACGTGCTCCGTGGGGCATCCGCTACATCCAGCAGTTGCTCGGACACGAGAAGCTGGAGACCACCGCCATTTATACCGAAGTCACCAGCCGCCAGTTGCAGGAAGTCCATGCCCGCTGCCACCCCTCCGCCAGGCAGGCAGAGCCTGCACCCACCGCGCCTGACGGCGCAGAGAAACCGCTTTCCCAAGGCACGTCCAAAGCGTAATCTTTGCGACGTGGTTCAAAGCT
>JBBRPK010000339.1:0-2839 GCA_038228235.1 Verrucomicrobiota bacterium | reverse complement strand
TCCGACCGCCACCGTCATCTATACGCACCTGACCAGTCTCTGTCAGACCCAGCACCAGAAACGACTCGAAAGCTTCATGAGCGATCTCTGACCCAAGGTCGCGCCGATGAAGACAACCTCGCTGGAGCGAGGTGTGTCCGCTTCCACGATCTGTTTTCACGAACTGTTAGTCCGCCACGGGCCGGCGTATCTCGAACGTTTCGGCCCTTCCATGCCGGCGCGGCAGCGTGAGGTGCTCTGCGGCCAGACCGAGGCCGATGACTGGCGGGCGCGCCAAGAGTCACGGCTCTTGCTGCCGAGAGCCGCTGCGCCAATGGATGCGCTCGCATCCCAAGGCCGGGTATGACCTTTTGTTCCAGACCAGCGCCCAAGCCTTGCAGGATTTGGCGCGCAATTCCAAACATCTCGGCGGCTCCCTGGCCATGCTCGGCATCCTTCACACTTGGAGCCGTACCCTCATTTACCATCCGCATATTCATTACTTGGTACCCGGCGGCGGGTTGAGCCTGGACCAACGCCAGTGGGTGCCAGCCAAAGAAAAGTTCCTCTTGCCCGTCTATCCCCTGAGTGACCACTTTCACCATCTTTTTTATCAGGCCCTCCAAAAATATCACCCCGCCACCTTCCAGAGCTTGCCGGCAAAAATCTGGAAACAGCGATGGGTAGTGCATTCCCAGTCGGCAGGCTCAGGTCAGCAGGCGCTCCAATATCTGAGCCGTTATGTTTTCAAAACCGCCACCGGCAACCGCCCGTTGCAACTGCTCCCCGATGGACGAGTCCGCTGGCCTTACCGCGACAGCGCCACCGGCCAGGCGGCACACCAGGATCTGACCCTCGACGAACTGTTGCGCCGCTTCCTCCAGCACGTCCTTCCCTCCGGCTACCATCGGGTGCGACTCTTTGGCTGGTTTCACCCGGCCTCACGCAAAAAACTCAACCGGGTGCGCGCTCTCTTAAAGCAAAGTCCTTTGCTGACCCAGCCCGAGCGAGAGACCTGGCAGCCGGGCGAGGAGGTTTTCGAGACGGCGCAACCGGTGGAGAACAAACCAGCGCCCCCGCGACGGTCTCTCATGGTCTGTTAATCTTTGTCTCTGCATTTGTGGTGGCTGCAAACTTCTCTGGGTGTTCGTGCATGTATTTCATCTTTCTGTTGTAGAACGCCGCCTGCTGCTCTGTCGAATAGCGATGAGGGTAGCCAAGGGAAGGGTAAAACTGGGGAATCCAAATCTCGAATGGTCCGTCATTGCTTCCTGAATACCTCAGCCGCTCGTTTTCGCCTTGAAGCACACGCAGGCGAAGTCTGCCCTGTCGGAAGTCCTCCATCGCTTGCTTGCTGGCCACCATGCCAACGAGTCCATAAGCCTCCATCTCCCACCAATAGTTGCGCCACAGAGCGCGGCCAAGAAATCCAAGCGAAGTCAACAGCGCAACAATGAGAACGGCGATGACAATCTGTAGTGCTCTCGGATTGTTCATGGCGCTCGAAACGGCCTAACTAGAAGTCGGCTGATCCCGCGTTCAGCCTAGCCGGGCTTCTTGGCAGCCTATTTAGTTCCATTTGGTTTAAGATTAAACTTGAAGGCAGGGCTTTGTAAAACAGAATCGGCGAAGGCGATGGCTTCGTTCCAAACATCAAGTTTTTCAAAGTTGAACATAGGATGATGGCATGTTGATGGTTTATCGTTGCGTGTCGAAGGGTATGGTTGATCCATCAACTTTCAACCATCAACTCTCAACCGCCTCGCGGCTGCCGATCAAGGACATCGACTTCGAGCCGCGACAAATCCTGGTGCGAGACGGCAAAGGATTCAAAGACCGGGTGAACATCCTGCCGGAAAGCGTGGCCGAGCCGCTGCGGGCACAATTGATCCGGGTGAAAACGCGGCACGAGAGGGATTTGGCCGCGGGCCTGGGAGCGGCGCTGCTGCCGTTTGCCCTGGCAGAGAAATACCCCAATGCGGAACGCGAGTGGGCTTGGCAATGGGTCTTTCCGAGCGCGATGATTTCGATTGATCCACGCGGGGGAGTTCGGCGGCGGCATCAAGCTTTGCGCCTTTGTTGTTGATTTTTGTTTCTCCTTCCCACCCTCAACTCTCAACTCTCAACCCTCAACCAATTAGCGACCAAGCTTCCGCAAGTCCACTGCGCCATCGAAAACCTTCGATTCCAGCGGTTCGTTCCTCACCGCACAGCTTTTACCGACGCCGTGCGGCGCCTGACTGGCTCCGTTCAACACCCCAACCCTGCCTCAAATCTCCCCCCAAAGCCACAGCTTTTCTCTTCAGATTAGCCTTGGGTGTCCCCTCTTTCTATCGCGCTCATTTTGCCAAAAGCCGGCTTTGGTTCTGGTACGCAACGTGGCGCCCGGTCGGGCCCCCCCCACCTGCGGTGCCGCCTCTGGACTCGTCATGAATGCTCAGGAGAGGAAGAAACGGCTGCTCAAAAGTGAGACGCAGCGAAGGCAAAATCATCAGGGGCATAATTTTGAATCCCTCAATCGTGCATTTTGCATGATCTGAGGGCGTTTGTTAGCCCTATCTGTAACTGCCCTTCGCAGCGATCCGAGGTAAACCGAGGTAAACGGAGGTAAACCGAGCCTTCCACGATTTTTCCTTTTTCACGGCTTGGGTGTTCCGGCTGGTTTTAGGCACTGAGAAGACTTAGGGTCTGTTCAAAAATAACTTCGAGTTTTGGCGAGAGCGCTGCCTGGTCAGATGCACGGCGCGCGGTGGGCGCATCCCCTTTAGGGGGCTGTACCCGACGACCAACGCCGCAGATGGCCAGGCGCCGCCTCGCCCCGTAGGGCTGGGACGCTTTCGGCTTCTGGCATCGTTGCTCC
>JBBRPK010000338.1:0-2848 GCA_038228235.1 Verrucomicrobiota bacterium | reverse complement strand
CGCTCACCGTAAAATGCTCACTCTGCGCCAACATCACAAATCGAATAATCTCGTCCATAGGGGTTACAGTTTTCCAAGCCATGATGCTCGAAAGTGTAACCCATCACTCCGGATTGTTTGTTACCCATCACTCCGGTTCGTAACTCGGGTGCGAGGCACTTGGATGCCAGGATAGCTTCGAGGGCCGAATTCCAAGTAGGCGACGAGCAGGCCAAAGGCGATGCCAAGAGTAGCAAAATATTTTTTCATCAAGCTAGTTTCCGCACGTTCCGATATAGGATTGAACTCAATCTCGATGCTGCCAGACAGAGAAAGCTGAGCACCTGCGCTTCAGGTTGCGTGCCGTGGCTTTTCAGACAGGCTCTAAAGAAACTTTTAACGTGCCCTCCGGAACAAGTCGGTTAGCCTTACGATCGCTTTCTGCTCTTCCGCATCGAGTTGCTCGAACAATCTCCTCTGCCCCATATCAAATGAGCGCCGCGGTTGGGCATCGGCGCGGCGCCGTTCATCGCCGTTGTGAAAACACCAACCTGCCGCGCCGGTGCTTTGGGCATTGCGGGCATCGGTGACGAAGTCCAGTGCCGAAGGTTCCCACCCACCGTAGCCGCGCCGGAAAGGTTCCTGGTAATGCACGGGGACGACTCGTCCGATTTGTTCCATCCGCCGAAAATACTCCACCGTCTTTGATGCCGTCTCCCCGAGCGATTTGCCTTCACGGGGACGGTGAGGTGAGATAAAATCCACTCGCACCGTTTCGAGATAACTCCCCAACTCTTCCTGGCTGATGTCGCCGCCATGAGAAGCGGTCACCAGCCGGTCGGGATCCAGTTTTCGCGCAAGTTGGCGCAGGTCCTTCAGGTCTTCAATGCTGGTGAATCGCTCATCACGAATGTTGCGTTCGTTCGAGAGATCCAAATACCAGTTCCGGTAGGGTTTCAAGTTGTTGACCAATGTTTCTACTGCGCGCCGGTGAGAGGGCAAGGTCTGAAGGCGAGGCGCTCCGGTCACGCCATTGCCTCGCGAGAGTGTAATGTCCATCGCTACGCCGCGCCGATCGCATTCAATCAGGAGTTGTTTCAGGCGGGAAATAAAAGGTTCGCGCGGATTCCCTTCGGCATCCACGGCGGAGACATTGTTACTGAAGGAACTCCAAGTCGCCCAAACGCGGATCCAGTTGAACCCGTAGCCCCTCATATCCGCCAAGTCTTTGTGCCAGAATTCCTCAGAAGCGCCCAAACCTCCATAGTAACTGAGACCAAGCAAAAAGGCCGGCTTCCCGTTCATCGTGAATCGTGTGTCCTGGATGCCGAGGGTGGTTGCATCAGCGCGAAGCTCCGCGGAGGACGGACTGGAGTCCGCATTCGGCGTTGGCGCTTCCATTGGTTCAATGACTGCTCCCGTGATGAGCTGCGCCGCCTGATTGCACTTGGTATTTGGGTTGCCAGGCGACTGCTCCTGGTCTTCGATTTTGCTTTCGTTCCAGCAAACGATCAGGTCGAGACTCGGTATGATCCAGAGCATCCGCATGCCGCCATGACCAGCAGCGACATAAGTGTCCGCCGGCGCGGCCGCGAAAAGTTTCCGGCCCTGTTTATTCGTGCGGCTCAACCACCAATTGAAGCTGTAATAACCCGGCCCCACCGGAGTGATGGTCCGAGTGCCGCCGATGGAGCGCTGATTTGGCAGCATCTCTGCCTCTTTTCCACTGGTAAGCGGCGTGTCGGGAGAAAGCGGGCTGCTAACAGCCATTTCAACCAAGTCCGGCCGGAGCAACTGGCGGTCGCGCCATGTGCCGCGCCGAAGATAGAGGAGACCAAACCGCGCGAAATCGCGAATTGAAATGGCTAATCGCCCTGGACGATTATTGGGGCCAAACGCGTCGAAGGTAAAGGCGTCCTCGAACTGCAAAGGCTCCGCGAGATGGCTCCTGAGAATGGCCGTTCCATTTGTCCCGAAAACCTTGTGAGTGAGGGTGTCGTAATACAGAGCGAGAGCGTAATCATTGTAAGAGTAAGCCTGGCCCGGGGCTTCCGCCAATCCGTAGCCGGAAGTTTGAGAGGCAAAATGGCGCCAGGTGATCGCGGCGTCCTTGCCTCCGTTGAGCGCCTTTAGGCGCGATTCAAAAGCAGCCACCTTGTCGTCCACGCTCATCAGCCTGCCCTCTTGAACGGCCATGAACAAAAGGGTGGTGAGCAACGGTTTGAAAGCGGAAGCGACATCGGAGCTTTTGGTTTGATCGCCCCAAGTAAAGACCATGTAACCGTGACGAACCACACAACCACGACCGCCGACCAGTTCAGCGAGACTGGCCAATTTCACTTCCGAAAGGCCGCTCTGTTCGGGCGAGCGCCTCTCCCAAATCTTCCCGGGATAGTTTGGGGCTGCGAGTGCCCATAGTTGCAGCTCACTTTGAAGACAGAGAATGAGAAAGCCAAAGGCCCAGCCAAATGTTTTGGAGAGTAATTTGTTCCTCATCGATGTGCCTGCTGGGCCCTGTTTCCGCACAAGTGTGCCCCACATTTTCCAAGCTCCGGCCACAGCACGGATTGGCTTTGGCTCATCATCATGGTGCCATGCCAGCAGAGTAGAAAAACAGTGAACGATGTCAACTCAATGTTTGGAAAACAGAGCTGAGCCATTGGCTTTAGGCCGGTTCCGCATAAAGGGGTCTGGCCGTGACTCGTGTGGTCGAAGTCGTAAAGTAGGCGGGAACGGTTGGATTGAGAGGCACCAGGCCAATGACCAACTCGCTCCCGCCCCTCATCGAACCGAACGGACGGATTTCCCATATTCGGCTCTCCGAATGCATTCATCGGGCAGCTTTCCAGACCGATATTTCGGACTGGCT
>JBBRPK010000337.1:0-2905 GCA_038228235.1 Verrucomicrobiota bacterium | reverse complement strand
GCGCCGCGTTCTGGTCGCCGACGGCGCGATGGGAACGGTGCTCTACTCAAAGGGCGTTTTCATCAATCGCTGCTATGACGAATTGAACCTGTCGGCGGCGGCGCTGGTGCGCGAGACTCATCAGGAATACGTCAAAGCCGGGGCCGAGATCCTCGAATCCAATACATTCGGAGCGAACCGCATCCGGCTGTCCGCTTTTGGGCTGGCTGAAAAGCTGAAAGCGATCATTTCGCGGGAGTTCGCTTGGCTCGCGAGGCGGCGTCCCTCAAGGACGGAGTATACGTCGCGGGAGCCATGGGACCGCTGGGCGTTCGCATCGAACCGCTCGGCCTCGCCTCAGGCGCAATCAGCGGAACGATAAAAGGGGCCGATGGCAGCCTGATCACCTCAGGAGCGGTCAGTGCTTCGAGGATGCCGGACTCCGTCATGGTCCCTAGAAATGCAAAGACAGTAGCAAGAGTTGCGATTAATGCTGACGGAACTTTCCAAATGCCGCCACTTGTTTACGGTACTTATCAACTCTGCACTCACACCTCGGGCGCTTGGATCAGCGATTGCGAGTGGGGTGCTAGCGCGGGCCTGCGCGTATTTCTCTCGGCAGCCCAAGCTTCGGCGAACGTGACCATCGTGCTCCGGAAAGGTGCCCTGGTTACGGTGCGAGTGGAGGACCCAAGCCAACTGCTTGCCGCGAGCGGAACGAAGTCGCCTGCCAGCCTGCTGCTAGGCGTGAGCACTGACTCGTTTGCTTTTCGCAGGGCGGCGCTCGTCGGACAGGATGCGGCAGGCAGAACCTACCAAGTGCTCATCCCGTTAGATCGCCAGATCCGAATTTCGGCCGTCAGTCCCTCATTCCAGGTGAGCGACGCCATTGGCCGCCCGCTCGCTACTTCGGGTATCGGCATTCAAGTGCTCGCAGCATCGAATCAGCCATTGCCGACAGTGACGTTGAGGGTCACTGGAAGGACCAATCCATAAGGATGGTTGTCTATTCCCATGCTTGAGTTCACGCCCGAGGCTTGGCGCGATTCTTCAGTTGCGCCGCCAAATGCCAGGATTGAGGAGGGTAGATGTTTGAGCGTATTCGGTTTCTATTCTTGGTAGCCGCCACGGCCTCGGCACAGCCGGCGAATCCGCCAAAGCTCGTCTATTCCACTTACATCGGAACCGGATCAACAGCATTCTTCAATTCGCTCTCTCGTTTCTACTCGGGGTCGGTTAATAGCATCTCGGCCGACTCTCAAGGGCACGCCTACGTTTCTGGAATTGCAACCGGTTTCGTGCCGGGACCCGGCGTATCGTACTGCGCCTACTTGAGCAAACTCAGTGTTGCAGGCAATGCCGTTCTCTGGACAACCTGCCTGCCCGTGCCCGCAGGCAACTCGGTCACGGTCGCCGCCGACGCCGCCGGGAATGTTTTTGCTTTAGGCAACACCTCTGACACGGTGTGGTCGCCTAGCTTGTTCAAACTCACTCCAGATGGGCAAATGTTATATTCGAAACCGATCAGTTGCGGAGCTGCGGCAATCGCACTCGACGGGGCTGGAAACATTTACGTGACTGGGGTAGCTGGCCAGAATTTCCAGACCACGCTTGGGGCATACAACACTACTGGAGGGGGCGGGTGCGCCATGAAGCTAAACCCCTCGGGTGCGATCATTTATGCCACCTATCTTAATTTCGTATTCGGATCCTCCACCCTCCTAACGCCCATCGGACCTCAAGCCATTGCGGTGGATAATAAAGGACAGGCTTGGATCGCAGGAGTCACCTGCGCCTGCCCTGGTGGGGATGCAACTTGCGATACAAATCCCATGATTGGCCGAAAAGGATGCACCTACGGGACTGCAAGCGCTATTCGAAAGTTAGATTTCAAGGGCGCAAATTTGCTGCTAAGCGTCACTGCGGGCGGCGTCGGTAAAGCAAATGAGACAGCGTTGGGCATTGCGGTGGATACGACCGGTTCGGCCTGGATTGTGGGTACCCAAACTCCGAGTCTTCATGCACCCTACGCTCGTAAGCTGTCACCGATGGGTGACATTCTATTCGAGGCCATCCAACTGGCTGGCGAATCAATTTCATCCGTGACTGTGGACAGCCAGGGAAGTCCGTACTTCGCGCTGAGTAATCAATCATCTGCTGTCGTGACAGGATTGAGCCCCGACGGCTCAACCGTGGTGCTCCAACGCGATCTGCGCAGCGCCGTGAAAGCGGTCGCCCTGGATGGAAGCGGCAGCCTCTACGCTGCTGGCAACACGCAAACTTTGGCGTTCTTGACCACGCCGGGTGCCTACCAACCGCTGTTCCCCGTCGGCGGCGAGATCGCCGCTTTCCTCGCCAAGTTCGACCTGACACAGCCTGCTCCGGAATTTTTCTACATCGCAAACGCCGGCAGCCTTCTGCCCGGAATCATGTCGCCGGGCGAGATTGTCACCTTATTCGGTCGGGGCCTCCCGCCCGATCCCAAAGTGACCTTCGACGGCCGTCCCGCAAAAATCCTCTATGTCGACTCCAATCAGATCAATGCAGTGGTTCCCTTTGCAGTAAGTGGCCCCACCACCGTGGTTTCCCTGGAGGGCGCCGAAACGTTCACCCTACCCGCATATCCCGCCGTGCCCGGAATCTTTACCGCCAATGGCAGCGGCCGGGGCCAAGTCGCAGCCCTGAATCAGGACGGAAGCGTGAACTCCAGCGCCAACCCCGCCCAGGCCGGATCGGTGGTGAGTGTGTATCTCACGGGAGTAGGAGCGCTGACGCCGCCCATCGGAGACGGCCAAATCGGACCGCTGCACGCCCCGTTCCCAACCCCGCTTCTAGGCGTCGGTGCGACAGTGAACGGCGTGGTCACGCCAGTCCTCTTCATCGGACAAGCTCCCGGATTAATTGCCGGCGCGATTCAAGCGAACAT
>JBBRPK010000336.1:0-2987 GCA_038228235.1 Verrucomicrobiota bacterium | reverse complement strand
TGGTCTGTTCGGGAGTTTGGAGTTTAATGAATTCGGTCACTGTTTGGTGACCGGAATTCCCGGAGTGATTCGATGCGTTTTTTTGCATACATCAATCACTGGCCAAACAGTGGCCCTCTTGGCTACTGAATAGTTACGGCTTAGACCTCAATCCTCATCGAACTTGCGCTTTAACAGTGCCTCCAATTCATGCACCGCCCGGGCGGCATCGCCTCCTTCGGCGAGGACGGTCAACTTGCTGCCAGGTCCGGCGGCCAGCATCATCAACCCCATAATGCTCTTGCCATTGACTCGTTCACCATCCTTCTCGACAAAAATTTCACAATCGAAACGGTTGGCCGTGCGGACGAACAGTGCAGCCGGACGGGCATGGATTCCCAATTTATTGATAACGATCAACTCTTTGGTAATCTTCATCTCGTCGTCAATTAATTTCCGGGCACCGCTCATCTGCTTGCGAGCATATCCCCGCTCGCGACGCTTGCCAATTGATTATTTGTTTCGCTTAGGAGTTTACAATAATTGAGTTCGGGGCCATCCGGGCAATCAATCGATCATTCAATTCTTTGGCGGCATTACAACCGGAAATCTTGAGTTTGGTTTGGAAGGCGGCCACTTCGATCAGGCGGGCCAAGTCGCGCCCCGGCTTCACGGGGATAATGATGTGTTGGACATCCACCCCCAGAATCTTCACAAACTGATCTTCCATGCCGAGGCGATCCACATCAGGAACCTCGCTCCATACTTTCAAAGACACCACCAAATCGACTCGCTTCTCCAGCCGGATGCTTCTGACCCCGAACATCGCCGCCACATTGATGATGCCGATGCCCCGCACTTCCATATGGTTGCGAGTAATCTCCGAGCTGGTGCCCATGACGTCGCGTCCATCCAGGAGCATCACTTTCGTAATGTCGTCCGACACCAAACTGTAGCCCCTTTCGATTAACGCCAGCACCGACTCGCTCTTGCCAATGCCACTTTCTCCGCGGATGATCACTCCTACCCCAAGAATATCGACCATGCTGCCCATCTCGCTTCCCCGCGGGGCGAACATCATCTCCAGCGCGAGGGTGGCGAGATTAATGAATTTCATCGTGATGAGCGGCGAGCCGAAAATGGGCACATCCGCATGTTCGGCGGCGCGGAGGAATTCGCGATCCGGACGTATATTCCGCGAGAACACCACGCAAGGAATTTTATAGGAAAACAAGTCGGCATAGCGATGGCTTCGATCTTCCTTGGAGAGGGACTTTGTGAAGGTGGACTCGGCGCTGCCAATCACCTGCACCCGTTTTCCGGCAAAATACTTCGTGAAACCCGCCAGTGCCAGGCCGGGCCGGTTCACGGTCGGTTCGCGGATGACGCGCTTCAATCCGTTGGCCCCTGCTAACAGCTTCAGACCAAGGCCGCTGGCCTGATCGGTGTAGAATCGCTCGACAGTGATGATGTCACGCTGCATCCAGGCAAAGGTGGAATGAGGGAAGGCGAAGGTAAAGCGGGAAAAACCACGCGTTTGCTGCAAATGGAGTCGGTAGGTAACAAGAGGTGGCTAAACTTAAACGCAGGGAGAAAGATTGGGCAGACCGTCCAGGCTTAAGAGGGTTTGGGCGATTCCTGCCTAACAAGCGCGGGTGCTTCTTCTCAAATCGCAACCGTAATCCTTGGCCGGACGATCATCTCAATTTTACGCTGACCTCTCCTTCCCGAGCGCTATTTATTTTTTCCCTGAGGAGCGGAAGCGGATAGCCGTATATTCCTGGGTTTCCTGCAACCGGAAACCAGCCTTCTGAATTTCTTTTGCCACCTCGGGCATATGGGCCGCTCCCCATGGCAAAATGAGGTTCTCCGAGCTGGCGAGCCGGGTTTAGATTTCCTCAAGGAGCCGCCGGTTGCGCTTTCTTAGGAAATCATCAAACAAGCGTTCCTGGAAATGCGGTGGCGGCGAATACTGCAATAGCGGCAGCACAGTCCCGGTATTCACCCCCTTCGCATGAATGAGCGTGACCAGATTGAGAAATTCAATGGTGGTCCCCGCGAATTCCTCGACATCCACATCTGCCCGCACCCATTCGCCCCGGTTTTGCGAAAACTCTTTTTGTTGCTCGGCGAGGCCGAGCGAGTTTGCCACTCGTTTGTATGTTAGTTTGTTCGTAAGCAGATTCCTGTTGTCAGTCACTCCCTCCATCAGAATAAGCGAGTTGGTTGGGAATGAATGCGAGAGCTGGCGGTAAAATTCGGGCTCGCCGATGTGCGACATCGGCACCAACTGGATCGTCTTGCCGTCGTTGCGCGCGTATTTTCTAACTTGGACCGTGACACCGCCTGGGCGCAGCGCCAGGAAGCCGTCACTGAAGCGATTCACGGCCAGGTGCGCGCAAAGGGCGAAGAAAACAACCACCGCCGGCATTAACACGAAAGCGTTCGCCAGCAGAAATCCGGACAAGTTCAGCCAGCTAAACTCCGGCCCCTCGAGCCGGTTCTCTGCCACCAATGGCCAACGGAATCTGAGGCTGCCTTGGACCCAATAGACGATACACAGGCCGAAGATCACCTGAGAGAACGAGATTACCCAAACGATCTGTTGAAGCCAGCTGGGGAAATAGATTAAGGCTGGGCCTACAACTAGCTCAGCCAAAGGGATGAAAAGAGTGACTGGAAGAAAAAGCCGTTTCGGGATCATCGGGGTCAGCCCCATAAGGCAGTAAGTTAGAATCGCCATCAGCGTTGCCGAAACGAATATAATCCCGCGGGCTGCCGAAAGGACATGAACGCCAAAAAAGCCGATCAAAGAATCATCGAGCAGGGAAACAAAGCCGTCAGCTAAAAATAGTCCAAGGCATAAGCTTAGCCGTAACTATGCAGTAGAAGTTCCTTCGACGGTGAAATTCCCATGTGAGAGCCGTGTGAGCTAGAGGCTTTCCGAACACGATTTGCAGGAACCAATCGGGGGCGAAACCCGACTGCAATGCAGTAGGATTTTGTGC
>JBBRPK010000335.1:0-3006 GCA_038228235.1 Verrucomicrobiota bacterium | reverse complement strand
GCCGCGCTTGAGCGCACAACGCAAGCTGACGACCTGAGCGCGACAGAAAAATGTAGTGAAGACCTATAGGGTCCGCCCGTCGAAAAACCGAGCAAATCCGCAGATCTTCAGGGAAAATTGTCGCGAGTATCGAAAGTCGGGTTAGCATAGCGCGCGGCAGTGGACCCTTACTTAGTATGTAAGGCAAGGGGTAACTCGCGCCAAGGAGTTTATTGAGCGCCCCGGCTGATTCCGGAATAAATTTGAGTTTTGTCACTTAACCGCGAGCCATAGCCTGGCCTGCTATCCAGCCAGTGGTCCAGGCAGCCTGAAAGTTAAACCCACCGGTGATGCCGTCCACGTCGAGCAATTCTCCGGCGAAATAGAGTCCCGGACAGATCCGACTTTCCATGGTCTTGAAATTCACCTCGCCTAATCGCACGCCGCCGCAGGTGACGAATTCTTCCTTGTTCAGGCTCTTGCCGCTGACCGGCAATTCGGTGCGGATGAGTTGCTGCACAAGGTTATGGTGGGCCGAGCGCGATAACGCGGCCCAGCGTGTGTCCTGCGCGATTCCAGCGGCCAGGACGAGTTGCTCCCACAACCGGCTCGGCAAAGGGGCGAGCGGCGCATTGAGAATCAAGCGTCCTGCTTGGGTCTTTCTCCTGGACTGAAACTCCGCCGCCATCGTTTCCACGCCGAGATGCGGAAGCCAGTTGAGGTGCAGGGGAAATCGGTAGTCGAAACTGTGCAGGCTTCGGGCACCCCAGGCTGAGAGGCGAAGGATCACTGGTCCGCTCAATCCCCAGTGGGTTATGAGCAGAGGCCCGCGTTCTTTCAATTTCGCCGTCGCTACGGTTGCTTCCACAGACTCCATGGAAATTCCGGCCAACTGTCGCAGCCAGGGCGTAGAGATGTGGAAAGTAAATAATGACGGCACGGGTGGCTCCAAAGTATGACCGAGGGCTGTCGCCAACTGGCCAGCCGCCGGACCTCGGCAACCACCCGTTGCCAAAAGGAGCCGATCACAGGTGAGTATCTCCCCGTTAGAGAGCGCCACCTCGAAGCCCCCCTCGGCCCGCCTGGCCACACGGTCGAGACCATGATTGGTCACGAGTTTGACGCCTGCCTTTTTGGCCTCGTTGAGCAAACAATCAATGATTGTCTCCGAGGAATCAGTGGTGGGGAACATGCGTCCATCCCGCTCGGTTTTGAGCTTCACCCCGCGCGTTTCGAACCATTCGACCGTGTCATTGGTTTGGAACCTCCGGAACACAGACAAGAGCGCCCGTTCTCCACGTGGATAGCGAGCGGAAAGCTCCGAGACATCAAAACAGGCATGGGTGACGTTGCAGCGGCCACCTCCGGAAATACGCACTTTGGATAGGAATCGCGGCCCTTTCTCAAGCAAGGTTACCTCTGCTCCCGCCGCAGCCTCAGCGCAAGCGATAGCGGCGAAGAACCCCGCCGCCCCGCCACCGGCCACAATCACACGCGAACCCATCGGAATCAACCTAGCAAGCGCCCAGGTAAAAGTCCCTTTTTGAAACCTCGTTTGAAGCCTGGTGATGCCGGACGGGTTTGGAATGAGCGGTTAAAGATGTGCACTCAAATTCACGGCGCCACTTTAGAAAAATTTTTAACATAGGAGTCCCAGACACGCAGGCCCTCGTAATCCTCGACCATAACTAGTCGCCTCAACCAAGCGATGACGAATCGTTCACCATCCCCTATCCCGAATCCGAAATCGTCTATCCCACATCTGACATTTTTGCGCGAAACCACTCTACAAACAGCGCAATTCCTTGCTCGATTTTGATCCCGGGCGAATAACCCAAAAGGGAACGGGCCTTGCCGATGTTGGCGTAGGTAATTGGAACATCCCCTGGTTGAAGAGGCTGCCGGCTGATAATGGCCTTCTTGCCCAGGGCTTCTTCGAGCAACTTGATGACGTAGGAAAGAGGGACTGTTTGCGACTCGCCAAGATTGAAGATTTGATAACCGAATTCCTTCTGCGTCACCGCCATCACTCCATCAACCGTGTCGCTCACGTAGGTGTAGTCTCGCGCCGCCGTGCCATCTCCAAAGACAGGAATCGGTTTGCCAGCACAAATCAGTCTCGCGAACTTGTGAATCGCCAAATCGGGACGCTGCCGAGGTCCATAAACCGTAAAGAAGCGGAGCATCACCACGTCCATGCCATAGACATGATGATAAACATGACCCAGGGATTCACAGGCCAGTTTGCTGGCGGCATAAGGCGAGATGGGGCAGAACGTCGGGTCATCCTCGGAGAAAGGCACCTTGGCATTGACACCGTAAACGGAGGAGGAGGAAGCGATGGTGATTTTTTTCACTCCGGCAAGGCGGGCTGCTTCCAGCAGTTTAACCGTGCCTTCAACATTTACCCGTTGGTAGAGGGCGGGTTCCTCCAGGCTGGGTCGCACCCCGGCCCGGGCGGCCAGGTGGATGATTTGGTCGAAGCGCACCGCTTTGAATAACCGTTCCACAACCGGGCGATAGGTGATGTCGCCTTTGACGACAGTGAACGGTTTCCCCAGGTTCTGAAGCGCATCCAGATTGGATTGCTTCAGGGCCGGCTCGTAAAATGGATTTAAATCATCCAGCGCCCAGACCGCATGGCCTGTTTGCAAGAGGCGTTCACAAACGTGGGAGCCGATGAACCCAGCCCCACCCGTCACCAAAAAATTCATCCCTCAACTAATCAGCAAACCACCTCCTTGGCAACGACGGTACCAAAACCTCTTCTCAGAGCCTGTTTTAAAATTCCGTGTGGCTCTGTTTTCGCGGAAAAGGCTGGATGGCGAGGCGCGACGAGCGAACATACCCGCCAGGGGTCTGTGACCGAGCAGCAACAAAGGTAGTCGGCGTACGAAAACCCTCCGGGCGGCGGGTCTTTTGTCTGCGGCTTGCGTTGACTCGGCCACCACAGCCCGCTGCGGGGATGCTCCGGCCTCGCCGCCTTGGCCACAGCGAAAATCACTCGCCGCAGGACCCCACGCAATT
>JBBRPK010000334.1:0-3026 GCA_038228235.1 Verrucomicrobiota bacterium | reverse complement strand
GTCTGCGGCCTGCGTTGACTCGGCCGTCACGGCCCGCTGCGGGGATGCTCCGGCCTCGCCGCCTTGGCCACAGCCAAAATCCCTCGCCGCAGGACCCCATGCAATTTTAAAACAGGCTCTAAGGGCAAACTTCTAATATAGCGGGCAGGACAAACGAGATGCCACTCCTATTCTGAGCTTCACAAATGCTGCGGGAGCTCATCCAGGACTCTTGGGATTTGTCCTTCCCAATTTAAGATCTCCCCAAAAGCGGCTGCGAAAAGAATGTTCCGGGGAGAATTCTGTGCTATAATGGTGGATGCAACTGCTCGATCGCGCCACTGACGCGAGGATTACAAAGATCGCCAGGTGATTTTATGACGTTTCCTCTCAGAAACTCCTTCCTGGCTGGTTTTCTCATCTATGGGCTTCTCTCTGCCGAACAAACCCCAGCCCAATTGGTTGTGCAAATCGGACAGAATTTTACCGGCAGCACCTATGGGCTCAACTCGCAGAGCCTGCCACCAGACGCAAACGGGGCCATCGGTCCGCGCCATTTCATGGAATTTATTAATGGCGCTGTGGCAGTTTATAACAAGACAAATGGCGTAGCTGTCCAGCGCAAGTCCAACCTGGCGTTCTGGTCGAAAGCGGGAGTAATTATATCGCCCGATGCGGTGGTAACCGATCCGCGTGTCATTTACGATCCCACCGTGCAACGCTGGTTTGCTTCCCAAGTCGATGCCGACGCCGCCGCGGCTGATCCTACCCTCGAGGCCAATGACTTCCTCTTCGCCGTTTCCGCTACCTCAGACCCGACCGGTTCCTGGCATGGGTTTTTGTTTCAAGCCGATCCGGATAATGGTTACTTTGCCGATTTCCCGACTTTGGGGGTGGATGCCGGGAGTGTGTATATTGCGGGCGACTTCTACCAGGGACAGCTTAATCCCATCGGTCCCGGCTTGATTTCCATTCCCAAAACGGATCTGATGGCTAGCGCGCCAACCATCGATAATCGCGCTTGGTTTGGGGTTATGAGCTACGCCGAGCGCGGACAAGTCCTGCAACCAGCCATTTGTGTGGACGGCAGCAGCGCTGGGAATATTCTGGCCATGGGGGACATCGGCATGGACAGCGACCCCCACTCGAACCTGGTGAGTTTTGTGGTCCAGAACGGAGCCGGGCCCGGCCTGGCAACCCTCACCGCCAGCACTAACATCGAAGTGATCTCCTATGTCGTTCCTTTCAACTCCGATCAAGGCGTGCCGATGTTTAACGCGCTGCAACCGGACGGAACTACCACCCTCACCGGCAATGACGCGCGTCTCAGCGCCAAAGTCTATGGGGTGGCGGGTGTCCTCTACGCGGTTCATAGCACGGAAGTGGATAACCGGATGGCCATTCGATGGTATCGGATCAATGCCACCACTCATGTGCTTCTGGAATCAGGCACCATCGCCGATCCGGTTCTGGATTTGTTCTTTCCTTCCATCGCCGCAAATGCCGATGGCACGATGGTCATAGGCTGTAACGGCTCCGGCCCCACTACCTACATTAGTTGCTATGCCTTTGTAGCGGCGACGGTCAATGGCTTCACTACGTTCGAACCCCGGATTCTTCTCCAGGCAGGAAGCATCGATTATCATGGCGACGACGAATTGCTGGCCCAATTGCAGGACCTGCCTCCGCTCAGCCGGTGGGGCGATTACAGCGCCACGTCCGTCGATCCATCCGACCCAAGCCGCTTTTGGACCATCCAGGTGTACCCGGCTGACAGCGACATTTGGGCCACCCAAATTACTGAGCTTGTGGTGATTAACCCGACGTTAGCCGTTGCGCACTCCAACGCGACCGCCGTCGTTTCCTGGCCAGTGGCCGCGAAGGCTTTCAATTTGGAGTCAAAAAGTGATCTATCGTCTGCAGATAGTTGGATACCCATCACGGCCCCTCTCACCACTAACAACGGCCGGATTTATTTTCAAACCCCTCTGACCAACAACGCCAGCTTTTTCCGTTTGCACAAACCCTGATTCCCGGCCGCCAATCTTTGCGCCCACGCGGGAGCTAACCAAGCGGGAACCCGTCCCGCGCCTTCCAGTCACCGCCCTGGCCGACTGCTGTTGAATCAGCGGACACCCTGCAGGGCTTGTCATTGCCCACAATTCCGACTCATCAATCCCGACGGGATTGTGCGCGAAGCGCAAAAGCTTACCTGTTGTTCTGGATTTGAAATCATTCAGCCCAAGGTTGCCGAGTCCGGGAGGCTACCTTGGGGGGGCCGTGCCCTAACACCCCAACCTTGCGAGGGTTGAATAGAACTCCGCATTCGCTCATGAAAGGGATCTGTTGGAGTGATGCAACCCTTGCAGGGTTGGGGGATTGTGGTGCGCTTGACTTTGTTGCTCCTCGGTCACAGGCCCCTGGCGGGTATGCTCGCTCGTCGCGCCTCGCCATTCAGCGCGCGAAAACAGAACCACACGGAATTTTAAAACAGGCTCTTAATTCATCAACGGTGCCCCCCGCCTCCTTTTTTCCCGCTCCAAAAATCTTTCTTGCCTGGACGGTATTTGTCCTACCCCTCCGGCTAATCTTGAGGCGTAAAAGATGAACGAAAGTTTAATTATGAAAATGAACAAACAACAATTGGAAATGGGCCTCGCGGGAAACTTTAAATCCAACTGCCGCCCGATCGGCCGGCAACGCCGAAAACGGGCGCAGTGGTGGTTCAGTCAAATGCGCGTGCTGGTGAACAGCGCCATCGATTGGAACGCAGCTCCCTCAGCGCGATCGGAGCAAACTAGCTTTCCCCTCTCCCCAGGCGAGTGGCGGCGCCGGTAAGCGCCGGCTTTCCGGGCTTCCGGACGCCAGCACCGATGACTGATCCTCCCCCGGCAAACCAGTTTGCCCGACTTTTGAACCGCTGAATATGCTTGGGCCCTAACACCAAACCCGGAGGGTTCCAGGATATTAGAGCCTGTTTTAAAATTGCGTGGGGTCCTGCGGCGAGGGATTTTGGCTGTGGCCAAGGCGGCGAGGCCGGAGCATCC
>JBBRPK010000333.1:0-3042 GCA_038228235.1 Verrucomicrobiota bacterium | reverse complement strand
GGTCCGTCCAAATGTGCTTCAGGAAAGTCGGTATTAGAGGTAATGGATTGTACTAACATTGCAGTGGTCATCTCGTACTCCCTTTCAGGGTGGTGCTTTTCAACAAAACAGCCGATGCAGCGCAACAACGGTGGCGTTAAGCGACTTCTTTTGATTGTTTATTGGCCGTACACAGCCAACTCAGAAAAGCGGTCACCGCCGAAAACGGCAATTCGCTTCTTTCTAGCCGTGATGAGCATGACCGTCTGTCCGGCAGCGGACGTTGGGTGGGTAAAACTTAAATCAATTTCCGGTGATTGATTAAGCCCCTGTACAACGAATCGGGGAGAGGCCGCATCGGATTGCGCGCCCGAAAGTCAAAGCGACGACAGGTCGTCATTTATGTATCGCCAAGCCACCCACCGCAAAAGCCAGCCCGGCGAAGCCCCGCGACGAGATACGGGCATTGACGCGTCAGTCGCCAGAGCAAGCCCGAGCGGAAGTTCTCACACGCCAAGACGACCGGCCCCAAGTTGATCCCGTAATGGAACCGCGAGACCCAGCCAGGCGGACCCGGCGACTGGTGCGGGAAGGTCAAATTGAAGCTGCACTTGAAGCAATACTTGCCCGTGGTCTGAGGGTACACCTCCTGGAAATGCCGCGCTGTCGGCAGGACGATCTCCGGGGCAAAGGGCAGCGAGGCGACCACGGCCCACGGGGCGACGGTACCATCGTCGGGGCCGTCCGGCACACCGCGGGCCACATAATCAAAAAAGCGGCGCTTGACGCCCGCGACCTGGCGCACCGACCGACCGGGTCCATCACTCGCGCTCAACCCCCAGAAGCACGGGCCGTAGCCGACGAAAGCGTGCGGGTTATGAATTGCGTACTGCTGCTGCACGTAGGTCGCTCGCCGGCTGTTCTCGAAGTAGTCGCTGCCCTTGCCGCGCATGTAGACATCCTGAATCCCCTGGAAGTCGATCCACAGGTGCGAGTATTGATGGATGAAGAGCGAGCCGCCATACAGGAACTCGTGGCCATAAAGGTCCCGCCACTGGTAGGTTGCGGTCCACGCCGTATAGCTGGACTCTGGCAGCGGATACGTGGGCGAACCCAGGCCCAGTGCGTAGAGAAGTAGCGCCTCGTCGTATCCTTCCCAGCGGTACTTCAAAAAGCCGTGTTCGGGCTTCCACCCGTGGGTGAGCGTCGCGCCGCGGTTTTGCGCCCATTGCCAATCGGCCCGGCGATAGAGCGCATCGGCCAACGTCCGGATCTCCCGTTCAGCCTCAGCATCCTGATCAAAATAGAGGGCAGCGGTGAGCATGCCGGCCAGCAGAAAAGCCGTATCGATTGTGGAAAGCTCACACTGCCCGGCCCGCCGGCCGGTCTTCATGTCGAGAAAGTGGTAGTAGAACCCCTTGTAGCCCGTTGCATGCGGGGCCGTCCCTTGGAGACTCGTCCAGAAAAACCGTAACACCGCCAGTGTTCGCTCGACCGCTTCGGCGCGCGTCATCCAGGCGCGCTCGACGCCAACTGGATAGGCTGCCAGGGCAAACCCAACGGCGGCGATGCTCGCGGGGGCGTCCTGTTGAGTCTTGTCGGCCACCAAGCCGTTCGCCGGATTGATCTCGTGCAGGAAGTAGCCGAAGGCATCCCGCTGGAGCGCGTCGAGCAACTCTACGCTGCTGGCTGGTTGATTCGGGACATTCGCCCGGTCTTTGGGCGCGGTTTGATGCGCCCCAGTTTCAGCGACTTCTTCTGGAGCGGATTGTCTCTGGCTTTTATTATCCACAGCAGCCTTTAGACTTGCTCGCCGGCTTGGCACCGGCGGGAGTGGACAGAAACTTTTGCCGGCAGTGGTCGCTGCAAAAGTAGAACGTCTTGCCATCGCGTTCGGCGTGGAGCGCGGTGGTTTCGTCCACGGTCATGCCGCAGATGGGGTCTTTTGTCACGGATTTTGATGCTTTCATGGTCATGTTTCTTTCTTGGGTGTTGTTATTGTAACGGACTTCTCATTTCGGTTTTCACGTCGTGGTTCCATTCGCCGCGTGGGGTGGTACCCGAGTTAACCGGTGTCTGAACGACCCTCGGCGAGTTATCGCTTCGTGTGGTGGCCAGATTGCGCCATTGACCCCAGCGCGGGATGAACATCGGCACGCGTTGCCGGTATTCGCGGAATTCATCACCGAATTGTTCCTCCACTTTACGCTCCTCACTGCGCGCCAGCAGGTAATAGGCGAGAACGATGATGGGGTATAGCGCGACTGAGAATACAGTGGGCCAATGCACGATGCCCTCGCCGAATAGCGCAATGAAAAGCCCGGTGTATTGCGGGTGCCGCACCAGACCATAAAGGCGGTCCGTGACGAGCCGGCCCTCCTTTCTGGCTTGGTGAAGTTCCCGCCACCCTTGCATGAATATTCCGGCACCGGCGAACAGAAGTATGTAGCCGAGGATCATCGAAATCATCATGCCCGTTTCGCCGTAACCCAACAGAGTCGACCAAAGGTTGGCGTTTAGGTTGCTCTTATCGAGGCCGAAGAACCGGACGAGCAGATAGATGGTGAGCGGAAATCCATACATCTCCGCATAGAGGGCAATGATGAACGCCTGGATCACGCCGGCACTCGCCCACTCCTTCCACGTCTTGGGCGCGAGATAGCGGTATAGAAACCATGACGCCACCACGATCGCGATCAAGGCGAGGCCCCAGGCTCCGGAATGTGCAATGTGTTCTTTCATCGTCAGGCTTCTTTCTTGGCTCTTGTGGTTACCGTCAGTTGATTCCGGCTTTCACGTTGTTTTGGTTCATCCGACCCTTCTTATTCTCGTTCCTCAACAGATTGGTCATTTGGGGGTTTTAGGCGGAGGTTCGGCTGTGACCACATTTTTTTGGATCTCTCGATTTGCCTGCTCCCAGTCCTGAACGGCTGAATCGCCCTGGTGGCCTCCCTTCTCGTAGAGTTCATAGGCTCGCTTGGTGATCTGCGGCCTCAAATCGGATGTTTTCTTGGCTTCGGGCTGCGGCTCGGTCTTCGCTTCAGCTTTGAGTTCGGGCGCAGG
>JBBRPK010000332.1:0-3042 GCA_038228235.1 Verrucomicrobiota bacterium | reverse complement strand
TCTGTTCGGGAGTTTGGAGTTTAATGAATTCGGTCACTGTTTGGTGACCGGAATTCCCGGAGTGATTCGATGCGTTTTTTTGCATACATCAATCACTGGCCAAACAGTGGCCCTCTTGGCTACTGAATAGTTACGGCTAAGCGTGGAGGGGTTGCTCCGCGGCGCCAGGGAGTCCGAAGGCGTTACTCGCCGGCTTCTCACCCACGCCTGATTACGAATTGTAACTGTTCAGGAGCGGTGCGCGGCTCTGTGAGCCGCAGCAAAGTGCGAACAAGTAACGTGCAAAACGGCTTGGTAAAACTGCTTGATGTGGTCGCGCTGCTGGAGGATCGGCCGCAAGACGGTCTGGTTTCCGGGCAGGTAGGCACCGTGGTCGAAGTCTATCCACCCGACGCCGTTGAAGTCGAGTTTTTGGATGCAGAAGGTCACACTATCAGCCTCCTGACCTTGAAGCGTTCCGAGTTTTTGGTGCTGCATCACGAACCAGTCCCTCAAGCCTAAGTTTCTGACAGTCTCTTCTTGATCCGACAGCCCCCCGGCTTGCGGTTGGCACGTGATTGCGCCAAGCTTCTCCGCGTGGACAAATCCGACTTGCGGGCGCTCCAGCAAGGCGATGCCGACGCCTGGGACGGAGCGTTTCGCTGGCTGTGGCCCACCTCAAGCTCCAAGCCTTCCTTCCGGGAGACGTTGAGGATGTGGCGATTGAAAGCCTGGAGGAATTGGCCACTCGAACTGCGTTCGCCTCGCTCCGCCGCCCAATGGGGATTATTTTTGGGCCGTGTTCCGGGGGCTGCGCGGATTTGCCCCCGGCAAATTTCTGGCAACCCTCCGGGTTGGCAATGCAATGGAGGCATGGAGAACCATCCTAAGAAAGCCATTCCCTGGAAAGAAGCAGAGGCGCGACTCAAGGCGCGCTTTGGCGAGTGAGTTGGCAGCTCGACATCCGTGAGGAAGCACTGGCCGGCATCCAGATTGCCGAAATCAATCCCCGCCATCCGCAGGCCCTCGACGATACAATGTGTGTGACTTTTGTGCCGATGCTTCGCGTTGTCCGTTTTAAACGCTCCCTTGCTCCCACGCCCTGGCTGAGTGTTACGAATCTGGGTTTTTGTTACGGGTCGCAAACCACAAAACCCCTGTATTCATTGATTTGTTACGGTGTTACGGCTCCCGGCCCGTGTACGGCACCCCCAGGAGCAGACGCGGAGATGATCCGCAGCTATCCGCGGCCTTCACTTCCGTGGTAGCGCCGACTGGCAGTCGGCTGTATCGCGGATTGGCCATCCACCAGGCGTTGGTTGTTTGGCATCGATTGCCACCCCGCCGATGAACAATCGGGGATACGGCAGATTATCAATCTGCGCTACGTGGGCCGCCCTTCCAGGGCGAGAGGAGTCGGCGCATTCGAGTCCGGGGGCGTTGCCCCTCGGCGACGATGGGGGCAGCCTCACGCTGGCTCTCGGGGCGTGAAGCGGAATAAATTCCACGCTCCCCGCTCCTGCGCGCAATGCTTCATGCGAAGCTTTTAATCCTGCCGGGAAATCCTTCAGTGCATAAGACGGCGCTGTCCTCTGCCATAGTTGGCCGCCGTTTCGGCCAATGCTAGCGCCAGGGTACAAATTGCGTTAGTCCCTGCCGGCACGTCACGCTCCTCATTCCCGGCTGGAGTCGGGCTTTTGCTTGAACTACCTTCACGCGAATGAAGAAATCCTTCGATTCCATTGAATCCGTCGTCACCGATTTGCGAAAGGGCAAGATGGTGATCGTGGTGGATGACGCCGATCGGGAGAATGAGGGCGACTTGATTCTGGCGGCGGAGTGTGTGACGCCGGAGGCGATCAATTTTATGGCCAAACACGGGCGGGGATTGATCTGCGTGCCCACCACGTCCGAACGACTCAAGCAGCTCGGCATCGAACAGATGGTCATGCAAAACCGCGAAACCTTTAAAACGGATTTTCAAGTGAGCGTCGATGCCTCCAATGGTATCACTACTGGCATTAGCGCTGCGGATCGGGCGCGCACGATCAAAGTAATGGCCAGTCCCACCGCCGTGCCGGAGGATTTGACACAGCCGGGACATATCTTTCCCTTGCGGGCGCGGCCCGGTGGCGTCCTGCAACGCGCCGGCCACACCGAGGCGGCGGTGGACCTGGTTCATCTGGCCGACCGTCGGCGGATTGCCGTTATTTGTGAAATTCTGAGCGAGGATGGTTCGATGGCCCGGCTGCCGGATTTGATGAAATTCGCCCGGCGCCATCGCCTTAAAATTTGCACCATCGAAGAGCTCATTAAGTATCGGCGCACCCGCGAGAAACTGGTGCAACGGGTGGAAGTGGTCCAAATGCCGACAGAGTACGGCAATTTCGATCTGTATCTCTATAGTGCTGCCACGGATGGACAGCACCATTTGGCCTTGGTGAAAGGCGAAGTAGCCGGCAAAGCCAACGTGCTCGTCCGAGTCCACAGCGAATGTCTTACGGGCGATGTTTTCGGCTCGCGCCGATGCGACTGCGGCAGCCAATTGCACCAGGCCATGCGCCAAGTGGCGGCGGAGGGACAGGGCGTAATCGTCTATATGCGCCAGGAAGGGCGCGGCATCGGCCTGGTCCCAAAACTCCTCGCCTACAAATTGCAGGAGCAAGGCTATGACACCGTCGAGGCCAATCTAAAGCTGGGTTACAAAATGGATTTAAGGGAATATGGATTGGGGGCGCAAATCCTGGCGGACCTTGGTCTGAAGACAATTCGTTTGCTCACCAATAACCCGAAAAAAGTTGTGGGTCTCGAAGGGTACGGACTGGAAATAGTCGAGCAGGTTCCCATTCGGATCAAACCGAATCCCCATAATGCCAATTATCTGAAGACCAAGCGAGAGAAGCTGGGCCATTTGGTCTGAGCTCGCGTTGACTCAAATTAAAAGACACCGGGGGAGGGAATTTGAGGGGAGGCAAAAGGGGTCGTTGACTCATGGGAAAAAGACACCGGCAATCGGTGGAAATGAACATGAGCCAAGAGCTAAAAGAAAAGTTGTTGTCCAAG
>JBBRPK010000331.1:0-3044 GCA_038228235.1 Verrucomicrobiota bacterium | reverse complement strand
CTGGCCGCCGAACTGAGGGAAAAACGGTCGCAACAGTCTTCTGTGCTCTTCGAGCAGTTTGAGCGCGAGGGACTCGTTCTTCTGCACAGTGGCGCTGTAACCCACCATGTCGGTGAACATGATGGCGGCCAGTTTGCGTTGCTCAGTGCCGACGTTGGGCATTTGGATTATTCGCGGAGGCCGGCGATGAGCTTCATCAAGGCTGCCCGGGGATTTTTAGTTATTGGGCCTTCTTTGGTCATTGCGTCATTGTTCATTTGATCGGCTGGAAATTTAGAAGATGCCCATTAAGGCCCCTTGTAACGAAACTCAGAAAAACTGCACGCCTTGCGGGGCGCCTCCCATTTCAAATCATAGTCCTGATACCGGAACTCGGTTGACCGGCCCAGCTTCGCCGGAAACGGCCGGCCTTTCCAAAACGGCGGGTTGGCCAACTCCGTGAACGCATTGGTCTGTGGCCCGGCGAGGGCCTCGGCATTTATCTGAAGGATGTCCCGGATGTGGACGGACCGGGTTCGACCCTTCCGTTCCACCTCGATGGGCAGCCACTTCACGCCGAGCAGTTCGGCGGTATTAGTGCGCCAGCGGGCAAAGAACCCGCCCGCGCGGCCCAGGAAAATCATCTCGAGCGCTTTACGCTGTTCGGGAGTGGCCCGCGCGTCGCCGTACATGGCCAGCCGCCAATGGCCATCGTTGAATTTGGGGCCGGGCGCGTGGACTGCCAGCACAACGTTGAGACCGGCAAGGTCCACTTCCTCGTAACGGCCTTCGTCGATGCACCAGGTCACGTCGGTCAGGCAGCGATGCTCGGTCGCAGGAGAGCCAACCATGCACGGGCAGATCACGTCGCAATTGCAGGTGTCAATGATCTCGCCGTGAAGTCTCCAGGCAGGAGGCGCGCTGCTCGACCGCGCCGAGTTCGTGGGAGTCGTGGAACAGCCGGTTTCCAGAGATACGACGAGCGCCAGGATTAGAATCAGACGATTCGTGTTTTGCATATTTGTTTCTCGTTTCATTTAATCAAGCCGACCCTTTCGACCAATTTATCGAAACGCGGATTGTCCCGCAGATTATCAAGCCACGGATCCTGCCTGAGATAGATGAGCGCGTCACATTTGTTGGTGAAGGCCTTGTCCAGCCAATCTAATGCTTCGGTTTTTTCACCCAAGCCCGCATGGATGAGCGCCTGGTAATAGGGGGAGACATATTTTAGCTTGGACAGCCTATTGAGATCATCAAGGATTTTCCGCGCTTCGCCTCCTTTCCCCTGCATGGCCAAAGCGTGGCCGAGTCCTCCCAGAATGATGGAATTGGCCGGCGAGAGTCCATCGGCTCTCTTAAACGCGGCGACGGCCGGTTCGTACATTTTCAACTTGTCAAACACCAGGCCTAGATAGCGGTGGGAGAGTGGGTTGTCCGGATACATGGCTTGGGTTTGTTGAAATTGTTTGAGAGCGGAGCCGTAATCGCGAGTGAAGAGGTAATGCCAGCCGAGGTGGATGTTGATGATAAAATCGCCGGCTTCCAGTTCCAGCGCTTTTGTGCTCTCCACCAGAGATTGGTTGGTTTGCCCCATAGCCATCAGGTAGTGCGAGTACCAATGGTGGGCGTGGGCATAGTTGGGGTTTTGGCGGAGCGCCTTCGAGAAGGCGCTCTCCGCTTCCGGCCACTTCCATTCGTAGATGAGTTTAACGAAAGCCTGCGAGGTGAGAGATTCAGCCGACTCCCGCCCCCGCTCCAGGTTCAGGGCCCGGTACGCGGCCCCTTGCGCTTTGGGCATTCCAGCGGTCGGTAACACAGAACCGGCATCGTAAGTGAATACCTGGGAGGAGTAGGAATCGGCCAGACCCGAGTAGGCGAGCGCGAACGCCGGATCGATAGCGATGGCTTCATCGAAGCACTCAAGCGCTTTCTTGAGTTTACCTTCGGCGCGGTGGTTCCAATTCACGCGGCCTTGCACATACAAGCGATATGCATCCGGGCTTTCGGTCGGCTTTCTTGCGAGCTGATGCTTTTCCTCAACGCCCAACTGGACTTTCAGCGCGTCCGCCACCTCTTGGGCAACTTTGCTCTGGATTTGCAGAATGTCTTTCATCTCGAAGTCGTAATCGTTTGACCAAGAGTAGGAACCATCGACAAGGTTTTCCAGGCGGGCGAAAATCCGGAGGTGGTTGCCGTCTTTACGCACACTGCCGCCCAACGCGACCGTCACATGGAGGTGAGTGGCCAACTTCGTAATATCCACGTTTTTGCCTTTGACCACCCGCAGACCTGAGATTTTCGTCAGAGCATTGATGATGTCGTCGGTTATTCCCTCGCTCAAATACTCGTTCTCTTTGTCAGAACTTAAGTTGGCAAATGGCAGGATTGCCAAGCGGTGCGGGTCGAGCACGATCGCAGTTGGAGGTTTAGGCAAATCGCCTGGCTCCTGGGCGCCCTCGCGAGTTGCCTGCTTCCTCGGCCACCAGAAAAGGGCCAGACTGGCTACAATGATTAAAGCTCCCGCCGCCCACCGCTGCGTTGCCTTCTGGCGGAGTCTGAATTTAAGCCGGCTCAGAGATGCGGAACGTTGCGCCTGCCACGGCATTTCGACCCGGTAAACCTGAACCGGCAACTGAATATTCTTCAACTCCCCTCGACCGAGTTTGGTGATGGGCGTGTCGAGTTTCTGGTGAATCTGCCGCGCCACGTCCTCGGAGAGGCAAATCCCGCCCGGCTCTGCTAACGGCTCGATCCGTGCCGCGATGTTCACGCCATCGCCGAAGATGTCGTTCTCCCGATGCACGACGTCGCCGACGTGGATGCCGATGCGGATGAGAATCTTGACGGTCTCCGGCGAAGAAGCGTTGTATTCGACGAGCTTCTTCTGCATTTCCATGGCGCAGCGCACCGCCTCCAAGGCACTGGCGAATTCGACCAGGAACGCGTCACCCATGGTCTTGACCTCCTGGCCGCCGAACTGAGGGAAAAACGGTCGCAACAGTCTTCTGTGCTCTTCGAGCAGTTTGAGCGCGAGGGACTCGTTCTTCTGCACAGTGGCGCTG
>JBBRPK010000330.1:0-3100 GCA_038228235.1 Verrucomicrobiota bacterium | reverse complement strand
GCCGCAGACAAAAGACCCGCCGCCCGGAGGGTTTTCGTACGCCGGCTGGCTTTGTTGCTCCTCGGTCACAGACCCCTGCGGGTATGCTCGCTCGTCGCGCCTCGCCATCTAGCCTTTTCCACGAAAACAGAACCCCACGGAATTTTAAAACAGGCTCTAAGGAATCAAAAATGCGATTTTGCTCAATAAAATTGAGGAATTCATTTCTCGTGCCAAAATACAAAAGCTATAGATCACCGAAAGTGGCATCGCTGTATTGGGCTTGTGTGTTTCGAATCGAATTATTTCTTAGGCGAGGAACAGGGCCCATTCGCTGCCATCCGCGCTGAGGGCGAATTCGCCTTTCTTGCCATCCTCCGCCGCGGCCATCTCAAAAAAGGTGTCCGCCATAGCATGGTTCGGTTTGGGTCAGCTCCGATTTGGCCGTCCGTCGAGGTGGACGGTCCATGGTAAACCGAGGCTATCCGAGGCTATCCGAGGCTATCCGAGCCTTCCGGGATTTTTCTTTTTTCATCGCGGCGGTCCGCAAGGCCGAATTATGTAAAAAGGTGGCTAATTTTGAGCATCCTCGCTACCCCCGCCGGATGGATTGATCCGCACCTATCCCCAGCTATCCGCACCTTCAAGGATTTTTCTTTTTTCAAGGGTTTGCCTCTGGGACAGCTTTCGATGAAACCGAACCCGCCTCACCCTTGATCCCTCTCCCATCTGAGGATGGATTCTCCTTTCAAGGAATTTATTCCGCTTTGACAGCAAGGTTAGTGACCACATCACGAGGCGTTGTTACCTCCCGCCCATCCTCAGTTTGCGCTTTTTCCCATAGTTCACCGGAGTTGACGGCGCTGCCGGATTCTCGCCGCCCATGGTTCGCTTCAGTTCTCGGATTTGATCACGGAGGAGGGCCGCTTTTTCGAACTCCAGGTTATTGGCCGCTGTTAACATCTCCTCGTCCAATTCGCGAAGGGTTTCTGTTAGATCAAAGTTTCCCCCGGCATCGTTAATCACCGCCATGGCCCGGTCGCTGCCCGGGCGGGTGGACAGGCTTTCCTCGACGGCGCGGCGGACGCTCCGTGGAGTAATGTGGTGCTCCGTGTTATAGGCGAGTTGTTTTTCCCGGCGATAATCCGTGACCGCCAAAAACTTCTGGATGCTTTTCGTGCGCACGTCTGCATAGAGGATTACTTCCCCATTTAGGTGCCGGGCCGCCCGGCCTGCTGTTTGTATGAGACTGGTTGCGGAACGGAGATAGCCTTCCTTATCGGCATCCAGAATTGCGACCAGGGAAACTTCCGGCAGATCCAGACCTTCGCGCAGGAGGTTGATTCCAACCAGCACGTCAAAGTCTCCTTTCCGCAACGCCCGCAGGATTTCCACGCGCTCGATGGCGTCGATTTCACTGTGCAGGTAGCGCACACTGATTCCCAAATCGCGAAGGTAATCCGTCAATTCCTCCGCCGTGCGCTTGGTGAGAGTGGTAACAAGAATTCGCTCTTTCAAATCCGCTCGTTTTCGCACTTCTTCGATCAAATCATCGACCTGCCCTTTGAGCGGCTTAAGAGTCACTTTCGGATCGATCAATCCGGTGGGACGGACCACCAATTCCGCCACCTTCCCCTGCGACCAGCCAAGCTCCCGCTCGGTGGGGGTGGCGCTAACATAAATCGCTTGGCCCTGGAAAGCCTGAAACTCCTCGAAGTTAAGGGGCCGATTATCCAACGCGCTCGGCAAACGAAAACCGTACTCCACCAGGACCGTTTTACGCGCCATGTCTCCGGCGTACATGCCGCCAATCTGCGGCACGGTGGCGTGCGATTCGTCGATAACGAGCAGGTAATCACGCGGCATGAAATCGATGATACAGGTCGGGCGCGAGCCAGGCGGGCGGCCGGCAATGTGCCGCGAATAATTCTCGATGCCGGAGCAGAACCCCATTTCCATCATCATCTCCAGGTCGTACTCCGTCCTCATCTTTATACGCTGGGCTTCGAGCAATTTGCCGCGCGCTTCGAACCAGGCAATTCGCTCTGTCAATTCTTCACGGATGGCCAAGGTGGCCCGTTTCATTTTGGCCGCCGGCGTGACGAATTGTTTGCCTGGATAAATAGTCAGGGCGGGGAGTGTTTCGATGATCTCGCCGGTGAGCGGCTCGAACCGGGTGAGCCGCTCAATCTGATCGCCAAAAAATTCTACCCGCACCGCATCTTCTGTGTAGGCCGGGCAGACCTCCACCGTGTCTCCCCGCACTCGAAAAGCGCCTCGGGAGAACTCGAGCTCATTCCGATTATATTGGATATCGACGAGGCGCAGCAGAAACTGTTCGCGGGTGATCTCCTGGCCCACACGCAATGGCACCACCATGGCTTCATAGTCCTCTTTGCTGCCGATGCCATAAATACACGAGACGCTGGCCACCACCACAACATCGCGCCGCGCGAACAGTGAGCTCATCGTAGAGAGCCGCATCCGCTCAATGGCGTCGTTGATGCTCGAGTCCTTCTCGATAAAGGTATCCGTGCGCGGGATGTAAGCCTCTGGCTGATAGTAATCGAAATAGCTCACGAAATATTCCACCGCATTTTCTGGGAAGAAGCCCTTAAACTCCGCGTAAAGCTGGGCAGCCAGGGTTTTGTTGTGAGAGATGACCAGAGCCGGCTTGTTCACATTGCGGATGAGGTTGGCGATGGTGAAGGTCTTCCCTGAGCCGGTGACGCCCAGGAGGGTTTGATGCCTGGCTCCCGACAAAATCCCTTCCGTGAGCCTGGCGATGGCCTCGGGTTGGTCCCCAGCCGGCTCATAAGGGGCGACGAGTTTAAAGCTGCTCATTATTACCTTTTTCCATCCAGTGGCTCGGTTCAGCGCGATGCTGGACGCGAAAGGAAAACGTACGGCCTGTCTGCCGGAGTGTCAACGTGAGCAACCAAGCCTGCTGTGCCGCCGGGCCTTCAAATCGCTTCGGCGCATTTTTGTGTCGGGGCGGGTACAAAAGGGGACGGCTGCGAGTTCAAAAGGGGACAGGTGATGTGGCGGTTGGAACTGTCCCTTGGTCGAGGGCTTGAGGAGGCCTGAGCGTAGCGAAGGCCGACGAAAGCCCTCGACCAAG
>JBBRPK010000329.1:0-3121 GCA_038228235.1 Verrucomicrobiota bacterium | reverse complement strand
TGTCTGCGGCCTGCGTTGACTCGGCCGTCACAGCCCGCTGCGGGGATGCTCTGGCCTCGCCGCCTTGGCCACAGCCAAAATCCCTCGCCGCAGGACCCCACGCAATTTTAAAACAGGCTCTTAGTGGTCTGAGGCGTAAACACGATCACGTCATCGTATTTACGCCTCAGCCCACTCAGCGGAAGAGAACACAGCCTCCTTACGTCGGCTCCTACAACTAATGACTGATGACGGGACGGCGTCGAGGTGTGGTCGCCTGAAGAGCTCCGAGCGTACCCTGCCAATTTCACGAGCTTGGATCGGCAAAAAGCTCCAATGTGAGCGCCAAACATGCGACGCAACCGGGATTTGATCGGCCGGGGAACACAGCTTTCGCAGGCAAAACGCCTTGGATTAACTCAATATTGTCCTAGTATCAGACAGTCAATGTCCCGCCATGAGACAATAAAGCCGCTTTTGGAACTGATTTTGCTCAGGAAAGGCAGACAGGTCATCGAGATCTCTCAGGGCTGCCTCGAATGGGTTAGCCTGGCGAGTGGGCTTTCCGGGAACTTGTCGGATTGGCAAGCAGAGCGGGACCTAATAACAATCGGGCTAACGAAGGGAATTGAATTATTGGGCGCATGATGCTAAAGGGCCTCGCGTGCTCACTATGAATGCTAAAATAAGACTTCTGCTCCTGGAAGATAGCGAAGCGGACGCGGAAATCATCCAGCGCAAGCTAGCGAAGGCTGGGGTGGAATTTGAGCCCTTGCGAGTCGAAACGCAGGCCGGGTTTCTAGCGGCCCTTTCGGACTTCCAGCCGGATCTCATCCTGGCCGATTATTCCCTGCCTCAGTTCACTGCTCTGGAAGCCTTGCGCATCTTAAAGGAGCAACGAATCGACGTGCCCCTAATCCTGGTGACCGGGTCCCATTCGGAGGAAGTGGCGGTGGAGTGCATTAAGGAGGGCGCAGACGATTATATTTTAAAAGACAGCCTGAAGCGGCTGCCTTCAGCACTCCTCAGTTCTCTGAAGAAAAGCCAAGCCGAACGCAGACGAGCCGTCACGGAAACCGCCTTTCGGCGCAGTGAAGCCTTGTTTCGGCTCATCGCTGAAAATACCAGCGACCTGGTCGCATTGCTCGATCTGGACCTCCACTTCAATTACGCAAGTCCCTCGCACCACCCGGTCCTGGGTTACGCGCCCGAAGAGATAACAGCCACAAGCAGGGCCGTCCCGTTCCATCCCGAGGAGGAAACTCTGCTCAGGGAGACAATCAAGAGCGCGCTAACTTCCCGTGACAGCAAGCGATGCGAGGTGCGCTTGCGCCACAAAAACGGCCAGTGGCTTTTTTTCGAGTCGGTGATCGGTGGCATTTTCGACCATGGAAATTCGGAGCAGGTGCTGGTCGTTTCCCGTGACATCAGCGAGCGTAAACGGGCCGAGCAAGAGAATCGCAAGCTGGCTGCGTTTGCTCAATTCAACCCCAATCCGGTGCTGGAATTTGCCGCCGATGGCGATCTGGGCTACTTCAACGGCGCTGCGCTGGAAATGGCCAAATCCCTCCAGCACGACCACCCGCAGGCGATCCTGCCCCAGGACACGGCCGCCATTGTCAGAATGTGCCTTGCGACCGGCGAGAACAGGCTGCATCTCCAGACCGTGATGAAAGGCCGCACTTTTTCCTGGTCCTTTTTCCCCATCCTGCGAAGCCAGATGGTGCACTGCTATGCCGAGGATATCACCGAGAGCTTGAACATGGAGACTCAATTGCGCCAGGCCCAGAAAATGGATTCAGTAGGTCAATTGGCCGCAGGTGTCGCCCATGATTTCAACAACATTCTGACCATCATACAAGGGCACGCCGGCCTCATGCTCTCGGGCGAGGAAATCGAATCCACGCTGGCGGATTCCGCCCGTCAAATTTCGCTGGCCGCCGATCGGGCCGCCAGCCTGACCCGCCAATTGCTCATGTTCAGCCGGAAGCAGGTGATGCAGCCGCGCCTGGTGGATTTGAATGAGATCATTGTGAACGTATCCACCATGCTGCGGTCACTCGTGGGCGAACAGGTCTCGTTGCGCCGGAACACTTCGGCGAACCTGCCTCCCATCCATGCCGACCCCGGCATGGTGGAACAGGTGTTAGTCAACCTGGTCGTCAATGCCCGGGACGCAATGCCCAAAGGGGGCGCGCTGCTCATCGATACTTTCGCCATGGAGATTGATGAGGACTATGTGCACCATCACCCGCAAGCGCACAAAGGCTATTTTGTCGGGCTGAGTGTTAGCGACACTGGTTCTGGCATGGAGGTCGCGACCCTGGACCGCATCTTCGAACCCTTTTTTACAACCAAAGAAATTGGCAAGGGCACCGGCCTTGGACTGGCCACGGTTTACGGAATCGTCAAACAACATCAGGGCTGGATCGAGGTGGAAAGCGGCCTCGGGCGCGGCACGACCTTCAAAATATTCGTTCCCGCCAGCTCCAAAGCCCGGGCCGGGCCTAATGGTAACAAACCCCAGGAAGCCCCGGGAGGGAAGGAAACAATTTTAGTGGTCGAAGATGAGGGCGCTTTGCGCGAGTTGGTCGAAGAGGTCCTGCGTAAAAAAGGCTATACCGTTTTGAAAGCGGCCACTGGCGCCCAGGCCTTGAAAGTTTGGCAGCATCATAAGGACCAAATCGATCTGCTGCTCACGGATATGATGATGCCCGAGGGCGTTTCGGGCCGCGAATTGGCCGAAAAGATCCTCGCCGAAAAGCCCGATTTGAAAGTGATTTACTCCAGCGGTTATAGCCTGGACATTGTCAGCCCCGGATTCAATTTGACGGAAGGGTCCAACTACCTCCAGAAACCATACCACCCCGAAACCCTTGCCCGAGCAGTCCGCAACCGTCTGGACAGCTAAGAGCCTGTTTTGAAATTGCGTGGGGTTCTGCGGCGAGGGATTTTGGCTGTGGCCAAGGCGGCGAGGCCGGAGCATCCCCGCAGGGGGCTGTGATGGCCGAGTCAACGCAGGCCGCAGACAAAAGACCCGCCGCCCGGAGGGTTTTCGTACGCCCACTACCTTTGTTGCTCTTCGGTCACAGACCCCTGGCGGGTATGCTCGCTCGTCGCGCCTCGCCATCCAGCCCTTTCC
>JBBRPK010000328.1:0-3178 GCA_038228235.1 Verrucomicrobiota bacterium | reverse complement strand
GAACGCTCCGTCAAACCGTTAGCGAGCCAGAAACCTCGCTGGCGGAGCGCCACGTGTGAAAGTCGGCGACCGCCGCCATCACGCGCAACCAATGCTTTTTATCCAAAAATCCTCAGCCTTACTGCATGGTTACGGCTAAGGCTTTGCAGCTTCGACGGCGGGTTGCTCTTCAAGAAAATTTACCGGTTTTCAGGGCAGCCCGAACTTCATCGTGATCGCCCAGAAACGAAACATGTAAACTATCTGCGCGATTGTGGAAGAGGAGGCGCAGATCAAGATTCCCGCGGCATTCAAAGGTTGTTTTGGTGAGTTTGCGAATGCCCAATCCCGTGTGCAGATGCGGCTGGCCAAACGTCTCAGCCAATTCGCAAAACGCCAGCAGGCACTCAACCCGCTGCTCTTTCGGCAAAGCGGCGAGTCGCCGCAAGACCCCCGCATCAATGGAAAGCGGCTTCTTCAATCATTTTCCTTAGGTCCTGAGGCGTTTTAGTGACGAGCTTGCCGGCCCGTTTGGACTGACGATAGCGTTTCTCCGCCGCCCGTTCAAACGCCTCCAGTTCCTTTGGCGTCGCACCGTACTCGCGGAACGCGTAATCGCTGGATTCCACCTCGACTTTGCGCAGCGCGATAATGTCCGCGCCTGAGATGATGCCGACGTCTTCACCCCGCGCTGCGGCCATCAGCCATTGGCCGAGATTCTTCTTTGCGTCCGTAATCGTTAAAGTCTTCATATAGTTCTTATACAGGCTCTTGGGGGGTTTGTCAAAGCGCCCTTCCCATTGCAGATGCAGGCCCGCTGGAGCGAGGGCTGAGGACTGAAGACGGAGGACCGAAGGTTGAAGACCCCGGGCAGACCGGGGCGATGCGAGATGCAGGATTCACGATCGCGAATACAAATCCAGAAGACGGAGGACCGAAGACCGAGGGCGCAGGGCAAACCAGGGGGCTTCAAGATGCAGGATTCAAGATTGAGGAGGCCGGATCAGATGACAGAAGACCGAATCCGGACAACGAAGGAGCGAAGACCGGGGGAGCACAACAGGAGACGAAAGATGCGCTCGCGGACGGCGAAGAGCACGGAAAAGACGAAGCTGGAGGCCTGTTGAGTTCTCTTTCAAGATTGACCGCGGGCCGCTTTTCTGCATAATGGCAGCAACGATGGTGAAATATGGCTCCTGTCCCATTTCCCTGCCGAACGTGCTTTTCATCGTTCTCCTCTACTCGTTTTTGCCGGGCCGGACTCTTCTTGCCGCCCCCTCGAAGTTCCAAATCACCGGTTCGGTTATGGGTTGGCGCGGAGAGAGCGTCACGAACATCACCCTCATGGTTTCGGGTTGGTCGATTTTCGGGACAAACATTTATGTTACTAACCAAACCGATATGGCTGGAAAGTTTTCGTTTGAGTTGGTGCCCGGCTTCCTCCTGAGCGTCCAGGTAAATCCCGATGAATTAAGGCAGCGGGGATACCGGCCCTTCACCTCGCGAGAGGAGACGACGACCCACAGCAATCGGGAAATCGATTTTGTCGCTTTGGACCCTGCTCCGACCGCTCATCTCCGGGGCCAATTGATTGATAGTCGTGGCCATCCTGTTGGCGACCTTAGTGTCAGCGCCCAGGGTGATTTTGGATGGGCTTTTTCGAGCTGGCAATCCTTTGGCCCTTTTCCGACGGACGGAATGGGGAATTTCGATGTTCCCGCTTTTGCTGGCACCTGGTCGTTGAGCGCGGCCTCCGGAGCCTTCGGGCTTATCCTTCCGCAGTTCAGCATAACGATCGCAGATGGAGTCGATGAGAATGGCATTGCCCTTTACGCCTATTTTCCGACCGCCCAAGTTTGCGGGGATGTCACGGATGCCATGGGGAACCGGCTCACAAATGTGTATGTTTCGGCAATAGCCACTTCCAACGGTGTCTCCTATAGCCAGGTCTCACTCACTGATTCCAACGGAAACTTCAAGTTGGATGTTTTCGACGCGGAGTGGCGGGTCGCAATCAATCTCGATTATCAGAGCCAGGGCCGGCCATTGCCGCCGGAGCAAACCGTGTTGGTGAACGGCACCAACAAAATCATCCACTTTGATCTCGGATCGGCTACCAATTATTTGCGCGGGCGAGTCGTGGACAATTTTGGAGCTGGAGTGAGCAACATCGACGTTTTTGCATCTCATTTTTCCGAATTTTCCCAAGCGCACACGGTAACAGACACGGATGGGGGGTTCGCATTGAATCTTTATTCGGGAATGTGGAGCCTGTTTTTAGGCGGCACGGATGGTTTTTTGGCTCCTTTTCGCAAGACGTTATATGTGCCGCCTGGGATGAATCCGGCTGAAATAAGAATCGTCCTTCAAAGGCTTGGCGCAACTCTCAGCGGATGGGTGTCCGACCCTTCTTCAAATTCAATCCCTTATGCCACCGTCGGCGCCTCCATGGTAACAAATGATATGCTTTATTCCATATCGACGTTTACAGATGAGCAGGGCAATTTCCAACTGGATTTATTCGATGGGGAATGGCATATCGTGACGTCGGACGATGTCGCTTTGAGTTATTTTTCTGGGCCGCAGCAGTTCATCCTGATAAATGGAACAAACCAGACTTTACACCTCGTCGTCAATCCGCGCACGCTGGCTGCGCATCTTCGGGGGAAGGTCATTGACGAGCTTGGCGCTCCGTTAACCAGTTCTATCAGCGCAAACTCCTATGATTTTAGTGAGCGTGCGTCCATAACGACTGATGCTGCGGGTTCATTCGACATCCTGGTATTTTCTGAAGGGCAATGGTACCTTGATGCTAATGGCGTTGGACCAAAGCCCCTCCTGCCGCCATCCCTCTCTCTGGACGTTAAACGTGGTGTGGATCAGAATGGGATAATTCTGGTCGCTCGTGCTCCCACGGCACAAATCAGCGGTTCGGTGAAGGATGACTCTGGCAGGGCGCTGCCGGGAATTGATCTGCAAGCGTGGGGAACTGTCCAGAACACGAATTATGCAGCTCAAGCGTTCAGTGATACCGAAGGTAGATTCAAGTTGGACGTCTTCGATGTGCGCGGTGATCGAGACGTAGCGCAAAACTAGCGATTAGGAAGTGGAGCGGGCTTTTCCGACCCGGTTGGGTGCAAAAAGGGCCGATGGATTTTTCCACCGGCCTTCGTTGGTTTGGGGTGTTGGCCTTTTTAGG
>JBBRPK010000327.1:0-3207 GCA_038228235.1 Verrucomicrobiota bacterium | reverse complement strand
CTGCCTTCAGGGAACGAGGAGGGCAGAGGATGTGAAATGACCTGCCGGCATAAAGTGTGGCGGGTTCGGTTCTGGAGCGCGGCTCTACGAGCCGCAGCCCGAGGTGACGGACTCGCCGGCTTCAACTTCGGGATTTGGTCAAACAGGGAAACTTTGCGCCGCTGCCTTCAGGGAACGAGGAGGGCAGGGGAGGTGAAACGACCTGCCGGCATAAACTGTGGCCGGTTCGGCTCTGGAGCGCGGCTCTACGAGCCGCAGTCCGAGGTGACGGACTCGCCCTCGTCAACATTTGCTGTCTCCGCCGCTGAAAGTAGGGAACTACCCTAGCGCAAAGAGACGTTTCTTCATGCGATAAAATAGACCATGCATAGGCGAACTAAAAGGATGACCACGTCCCGGCGTTATTTGCTTGCGGACAAGGGAAATGAACCACTACGTTTTATGCAACCAAACGTTATGGCTGGACGAAAAAATGAGCACCGCAAAGTTCGAGGGCCAAAACGGCTTTCGCCCGTTAAAACCCGGCGGAAAGCCGGGATCTCTCGCCGAGCAGCCGCCTTGGCCGAGCAGCCGCCCGCTCCGCCTCTCGAAACCACCGTGGCCTCGCCTTCGACCGAGCTTCCCTACGTCCCAGTAGAACGCGAGCGATCCGCCTATGACGGCGACACCGCTATCAAACTTTACTTGCGCGAGATCGGCCAGGTGAAGTTGCTCACCCCCCAGGAGGAGATCGAGCTGGCCGCCAAAATTAAAAAGGGAGATAAAAAAGCGCGCGAGCAAATGATCAAGGCCAACCTGCGCCTGGTGGTCAAAATTGCGCATGATTACGAAGGTTTCGGTCTGCCCCTGTTGGATTTAATCAGCGAAGGCAACATCGGGTTAATGAAAGCGGTCGAGCGTTTCGATCCCGCCAAAGGCGGCAAACTTTCCACCTACGGTTCCTGGTGGATCAAGCAATCCATCAAGCGCGCCCTGGCCAACCAGTCCAAAACCATCCGCCTGCCCGTCCACCTCGTGGACAAGATTTCCAAGATGCGCCGGGTGGCCATGAAGTTGCAGGAGGAGTTTGGCCGCGAACCCACGGACGATGAATTGGGCGAAGAACTGGGCATCTCCGCCGCCCGCGTCGGGCAGATGCGCACCGCCGCCATCCGCCCCGCTTCTCTGGACGCTCCCATTGGCGATGACGATTCCAACAACTTTTCCGAAGTGGTGCAGGACGAAAACGCCGACACCCCGTACGAACATCTCGAAGAAAAGACTGTCACCAAGATGTTGCAGGAAATGGTGACAACTCTCGATACCCGGGAAGCCACTATCCTCCGCTACCGTTTCGGGTTGGACGGCGGCACGGAAAAGACCCTTGAAGAAGTCGGCGAAAAATTTGGGGTCACTCGCGAGCGGGTGCGCCAGATCCAAAATATTGCCTTGAACAAGCTCCGTAAAATGATCGAAAAACTTGAGGCAGTGAAGAAGTAACGAGCGAGCAACGCAGCCAGCGCCCCAAAGGACCAGCGAATTAGGCTTATCTTGAACGCTCATTGGAATAAGGTCACTCCTCCGGAGTTGCAGAAGGCCATCCGCAATATCCCAGATTTTCCCCTGGCAGGCATCCAGTTCAAAGATATTACCCCAGTCCTGGCCGATGCCCGCCTTTTTGCCGGCAGCATTGATCTCCTGATTGACAGGTTCGAGTCTGGTTCCATCGACGCCGTGGTGGGGGTGGACGCCCGCGGATTCATCTTTGCCGCCGCCGCTGCTCTTCGGTTGAAGGCAGGCTTCGTCCCCGTGCGGAAGAAGGGCAAACTTCCTTATTCCACCTTTGAGCAAAGCTACGATCTTGAATATGGCAGCAGCACCATCGCCATCCACACGGATGCCGTCGGAGCAGGGAGCCGCGTTCTCATCATCGACGATTTGCTTGCCACCGGCGGGACCGCCGCCGCCGCCGCCAAACTCGTGGCGCAGGCGGGCGCCCGGATTTTGGAGATCACCTTCCTCATCGAGCTCAGCTTCCTAAAAGGACGTGAGAAACTGAAAGAGTACCCAGTCCGCTCATTGGTTGTTTATTAGCTCATTATGGCAATTGGGGTCCCTGCGGGGAGGCAGGGAGCCGGGGTCCTGTCACACCTTTGCCCAAGGCTGATTCAAGAAGGAGCGCGGACAGCCGTGTCCGCACGGGCGATCAGCCCGAGTTTTGCGGAAGGAGTAAAGGGCTCAGGCCGGGGATTTGGGGAAAGCAGTTGACACCTGGAAAATGAAGAGGATGCCCCTTGATGGCTCGACAACTCCGAATTGAATATGCTGGGGCCGCCTATGACGTCATAGTCCGAGGAATCTGGACTTTTGCAGATATCAGGATACCCGGCCTGAACCCATTAGCCTTCTTCCGGGTTACCGGGTCCGCGGCAGAAAAGACGACGCCGAGGCCACTCGGAGCCGAAGTTTTACGGAAGCGTCCGAATGCTCGCCATTCAATAAGAGGCTGCCGTAATGCATTGACGGGAAATGCTGATGAATATAAAATTCATTGTGTATTGCGATGGGCCTAGCCGTTTGGCTGGGGCAGGTCGGCTTTCCGCGAGGCTCCCCCCATCAAGCAGTTTAAGTTCGGGATTCCGGCGTTTGGCGGCCGGCAGACCGTACTTAAGCGACGCGAAACAGACCAAGAAACTCAGGCCAATGGCTTGAAAGCAAACGAAGAAACATGAAAAATCCGATAATCAATCAGAGCAGGGAGGTCGCACGGCATCACCCACTTGATCTAAGAAAGGCCCACATGAAGACTTCACGGGGATTTCTGCTGGCACACCTCGCGGTGGTTCTGGTGGTAATTTTTTTCGCCGCCTCCCCAGGCGGTTCGGTGGGGGCAGCCTCGGCCTACTCCACCCTGGTGTGGAGTGATGAGTTCAACGGAAGCGCGATCGATCGACGCAACTGGACCTTCGACATCGGCGGTGGCGGCTGGGGGAACAACGAATACGAGTATTACACCGCTCGCCCTGAGAATGCCCGCGTGGAGAACGGCAACTTGGTGATCGAGGCGCGGAAGGAACGATACCACAACCGTAATTACACTTCTGCCCGCCTCAAAACCCAGGGCCTGGCGACCTTCAAATACGGCAGAGTAGAGGCACGAATCAAGATCCCCCACGGACAAGGAATGTGGCCCGCCTTCTGGATGCTGGGAGATAACTTTAGCACTGT
>JBBRPK010000326.1:0-3219 GCA_038228235.1 Verrucomicrobiota bacterium | reverse complement strand
TTGCAGGAGAGGAAGAAGACCAGAAAGAAAAATCAAAAGAAGGAAGAAGAAATTTCAGTGAATCGGCGGAAGAAAATCCAACGGAAGAACATCCAATTCCTCAAGGCCAGTTTTGAACCATTTCCATCTTACCCTTGGCAGCGGGTCAAAAGTCGCCTGATGCCCAAAGCCTTTGAAATCGGAAAGAAGGTTTCAACAGAGCAAATGAGTCAACTCCGCCTGGTGAGGCACAAGATTCTTCCGGAATGGAATTACACTCTTTATCCAAGACAAAATCCGAATTAGTTTTTGTGCGCGCCCTTAGCGAGGAGAACCGCGTCGCGGCGCATGAATTGCGTCGGTCAGGGTTTTATTGTGCGAAAAAAGCGTTCTTGATTTAGCGCGGCGTCTGGGTCGGTGATTCCGAACAGGCCTGTGGCGTCTGTGGTGTTCGTTGAAAAGTTCACCCAGGCATGGAAATTGGTTGTCGCCTGGACGCGCCATGTTGCATCCGGCGCGCCAGCGAAGACGAAATGGGCTCGATTGGTGCCGAGCTTCTCGGGGCTGAGGCTATTCGTGACGTAAGCTGAGAAGTCAACGTTCAGAGCATCCGGGCCTAACGCGATAACTCGTTGGCGCGGTACGAAAACGAACTTCGGATCGGATGGAACGAGTGTGTGGTTCCCGGCGGCAAGGCCTTGGAGGCGATAAGCCCCTCGTTGGTCTGTAGTCACGCTCGTAGTCGCATCGAACACGGTCACCCCGGATGGGATTCTAACCCCGCGGAGGGTGCCGCTAATCACGTACGGGGGCGAGGACTCGAACGCCCCAATGTCACAAGCCGCCCCATAGGGTCTCACCCGGCCGCGTTGATCCAGGGGCGGGCAGGCGGCGGGGCTCCCAGCATCAATGGCGGGGCTGCCGGCCAGGAGTGGTACCGTAGGTGTAAGCCCCCCATAATCATCAAGTTGGCCGAGCACCGGATCGGTGTTATTCAAGCTCCCCGCCGCGGAAAAATTGCAACTCGCATCATCCGAAATGTTGTGCCCACCGTCTATGACGTTGCCAAAGCAATTGCTCCCGGAAAGGCTCTGCGCGATCAGTGAATCGATCAAGCTGATGGCCCCGGCAGTGCCAGCGACCCCGCCTCCTTGTGAGGGCCCTCGAGGCCCTTGAGGAAGGCCGCCGAGCGGGCCGCCTCGGGCCAGATTGCCGAGGAAGGACGCATGGACTACTGTTCCGGTTCCACCGTCCACGCCAAGTCCCCCGCCCTGTCCGGTTCCGCCAGGTGCGGGACTGGGACCGCCAAATCCGCCACCGCTCCCACCGAGCGCATGGTTAAAAGCCACCGTAATATTTGTGGCACCGAAACTGCCACTGCAAAAAACAGCTCCCCCCGCACCGCGCCCTCCGCTGGTGGATGACTGGGCTTGCTGGCTCCCCGCACCCCCCACGACTTCATTGCCGACGAATGTACAGGCATTCAATGCAAGGGTGCCGATTGACCCAAGAGCACCTCCGTAAGCCTGCCCGGGCGTGACTCCGGTTCCGGCCACGCAACGGTTTGAGGACAGAAGAGTATCCATAAGGCGCAGATCGGCGGCATTGTAAATGGCGCCGCCTGCGGCGTCGCCGGGAGGAGAACTTTGCCGCGCCCCATTGCCGGCGAAGGCTCCATTGTCGAAAAAAGATGACTGGTCAATCAAGATCTGGCCGGATGTCACGGCGACTCCTCCACCTTGCGCGCCACCGCCGCCACTGCTGATCGGAAACTTCGCATCAATGCCGATCACCTTGTTGCTTTGAACTGTGCATTCAGAAATCTGGAGCAATGTTGCGCTGGCGAAGATCGCTCCGCCGAATCCGCCGCCTGAAGCGCCAAACCCTCCCAGATTTCCGATGGGGTCGCCCCCGACTGCGGTGTTGAGGCTCAAAGTGCAATGATGCAACACCATCTTGCCTCCCATGGAAAAGAGGGCCCCGCCAAACCCGTTTCCGGCTGCTCTGATCGGCTGTGAGGAGGAGGTGCCGGCCACGCCGCCTTTTGCTCCATTCTCGGCCACGAGACAATTAGTTAAATATACTTGCCCGTCACTATTCCAGATTGCCGCACCCTGACCATGCGCACCAGCGGTCGGGGCTGAGAAAAGTGAACCATCCAGCCCCTTACCGCCAACGACCTGATGGTTAATGAGCTGGCACCCAACCAGAGTAATCGTTCCTCCTTGACTGAGGATCCCCGCGCCGCGGCCATCTTCCGAAGTCGCGCCCGTATAAGAACCTTGGGCTAACACCAAATTGATTGCGGTGAGGGCCAGGTGGGAGTTCACAAGGAACAACCGCACGGCATTCCCGCCGCTGATGGTGATATTCCGGCCGGTGGCGTCTATGATTGTATCATGGCTGATCGTAACTGTGTTGTGGAGTGTGATCGTGCCGTCGCAGGCGAAGGTCACTCGGCTGCTGCTGTTCAAGGCGGCGGTGAAATCGGCTTCCGTGCAGTTGGTCACCGTGGCGTCAGCAAGAGCCGCCAGCGGAATGAGAGTTGTTAGTGCGCTGGTGATAAGCAGCCATTGAACGGGAGAAATGAGTCCAGATGAAAGTACTTTGAATTTCATAAGACGGCTTGGTTTCGATACTTCTTTCTCTAGTCATGACGTTAGAACACGACAGGGCGGTATGTCAAGTCTAAACTGTTTTGCTGTCGGCGGGAGTTCAAAAGGAGACAGCTCACAGCGAGTAGTTTCCCAAGATTTCCGGCCAGATGTTTTGAGGGGGAAGTGGGGCTGGGCCACGGCCCAGAACTGGCGTAACGGATGGTGGATGAGGGTGACGGCGGCCCGTTTTGTAGGGGCAATGGGCCAACTGCCGCTCAGAAAATCGATCTGGTAGTCGGCATTGACGCGTCGGCGCAAATGGAGCGCCAGATGCAGGTCCAAGAGGGCGGTGGGCGGGCAAGGACGGATCTCCGTGCGCCGTTGCACCAGTGCTTTGTCCCAGGCCGCGTTGGGGCTGAGAGCGGTGGTGCGGCAGATCGTGTCATTTTGGTGGGCCATGGTCGGGGTCAAACCATATATTTTTCTGATTCCGGCTTGACTCTTGGGTTGGACTGGAACAAACCGTGGGCGTCATGCCGCGCCAGATGCGAGTCGAATATCCCGGGGCCATGTATCACGTGATGAGCCGTGGCGATCAGCGCGATGACATCTTCTTCGACGACGTGGACCGGTATCACTTCAT
>JBBRPK010000325.1:0-3305 GCA_038228235.1 Verrucomicrobiota bacterium | reverse complement strand
CGAGCATGGCCTCCGCAACGTGGCCGAGGACCACCGCCGCGACCAACGCACCACAGCTCTGGTCCGTCTCGCCCGCGAGGCCGGACGCCCCATCTCCTCACTCCTCCTCGCACCCAGGAGGGCCACCCAGCACTCCGTCAAATTCCTCCGCTGGCTACGTCTCGCCCTCCGACAACAACTCGCGGAAGCCATCGCCCTGCCTCGCCTCTCACAACTCTATGCCTCCCTTTAACATCTGAGGCCGGACACCGATGCCCAGGGCGTTGCCCTGGGCTGGCATGTCCCGCGCCGTTGGCGCTGAAGACCCGGCGGCGGTGAGGACATCGATGATCTCGCCTTCGGTCGTGATGGCTTGGAGCTTCTCGACAGTGCGCTTGGCACTGAAACACTCTTTGGCAAACGCCGCCAGATCCGCCGCCGGGAGCAAGGTTGAAGGATGAATGATGAAAAAAAGGCCGGACAAGTTGCCCCACTTCATCATTCATCCTTCATCATTCATCCTTTTCTCAATGTCCCCCGTCGCGGCCTCGGGGAAGCCGTTCATCTTGGCTTCGGTGTATTCCTGGCCGTCCTTGGCGTCCTTCACCACATCAGTGAAAGCCACCAGCGCCTTGTAGGGGCTGCCCAGCGCGTTCAAACAGGCATCCACCGCCAGCTTGTAGCGCACCGCATGGAAGCGGGAGGGAGCACCTAATGTAATCGCCGAACACCGTCCGCGTGTGGGCGTCGGTCTTCTCGATGGGCGTGACAGTGAATCCGATGAAGGACGCATTCGGCAAGGCCTCGCGCAGGTTGACGCCTCCTTAACTCGCCGCTGCAAATTTCGCCAACACACGCGCGATCTCTTGTTTAACCAATTCCGGCAGATTAATCAGAACCGCCGGGTCTGAAGACCGCAGCCAAGCGAGAGTTTCGGCTTTGTTCATACTGTCGTTCATCATCAACTCGAACACCTCGATGGCTCCAGTTCGCGACATCCCAAGCTCCATTAGCGAGAGTTGAGTCCGCACAGACACGCCCAATTCCAGCCACAACTCTAAGTTTGGAAGTTCCCGAATCACATCGCTCATTCCCGTTTGCCGAGTATGGAAATACAACACGTCAAGAAACGCGCGAAGGTATTTTGGAATCTTGAAACGAGCGTATTCTTCTACGTCGTTCATCACCGCAATGATCACTTGAGCGAGTTTTGCCGGCTTCGTGCTCCGAGTTTTTATCTTCTCCCTCTTGCTTATCAAGACGGCTAGCGGTTTGCCCTTCATCCAATCGATGGCGGTTATAGCTAGCTGCCTAAGGCGCTTTCCTTCCAAGTCCGCAGCATGGCACCAGTTCGCCCTGAGATGCTTGTCGATAAACGAAAAAATGCCTGCGTATCGCTCTACAGCGTCGTCGCTTTCTGGCAGAACAGGAGCTAGTTGGATCAACTCCTCAGGCGACATTGCTTGAAACACAGCCAGCAAAGCTGCGAGCGAATGAGGTAAAATTCCGGGATGTCGGAAAATCACATCAGAAGGCAAAGTTAAGGCTGCTAGTTCCGCTTTCAGCAATGCTTGAAGTCGTTCGCGGGTCTCCTGCGGAACCCCCTTGGCTGACGGCAATCCGGCAAGGTCATCACCGCGAAGAAGGGCGTGAAACAGAAACGTCAGCGTATAGTCATACTCGGCGTAATACTGCCCAGCCCCGACCTGATAGCCGCTTGCGATGTAAGCAAGCAAAGCGTCTGCGCTGGTCAACGTTTCTTCTGTCGCGGCCAAAATGCGCTGGCGAACCCGTTTCCTTGGCGGTGGCTCTGTCCATACATCTAACGAGTTAGGGTCGATGCAGACAATCGTTCCGTGAAACTCTGTCCCCCATCTTCCAGCCCTTCCTGCGAGGTTCCAGAAGTCCACTGGTTCCATTGGCTTCCCCCTGCCTTTGGTAGGGCCACGCAAAAAAATCACTTTGCACGGAAGATTGATTCCTTCGATCAGGGTTGCAGTGCAGACCAAGAAATGAAGCACGTTTTCACGAAACAATGCCTCTATCTCGGTTCTGATTAGCAGAGGCATGTTGCCGTAATGGTAGGCAACTGCGTGCTTGAGCGTGTGAACGAGGAGATAGTTTTTGTGAATTGTCTTGCGGACCAGTTTAATGAGTTCGGCGATACGCGGCTCATTCTCGAGAGAGGCGATTCCCTGATCACGGAAGCCCTCGCTAAGATGCTGGGCAAACTTTTCAGCGTCCATTGCCCCGTTTGCATAGACGAGATTCCCTCCAGTCGGACTTCGGAGCGCAAACGCCACGGTGCTCAGCCGTTTGGCAGGACTTGTTGGGCGGAAGGGCAACGTTACGCTGCCGACGCCAATTTCCTTTTCTCCTGCGACAAAAGACACATTCCAAATGTCCGGCGCACCGCGCTTCTGTGACGCAAACAGGAGGTTTTGCGTGACCGTAGTTACTTCCCGCTCGACTGAGTGGGTCCGTTGATTCTCAGGTGCCCCACGATTCAGGTAGCCCGGGTTCTCAACAAATGGCGAAGCGAAGACTATCTGCGTTTCCGTCGAACGGCGCATGCATTCAGCAATCACTTGCTCCAAAAGAATCCCGCGACATCCGTCACCCACCTTTTGGGCTTCATCCACGACGAGCAAAGTGAAGGCGAGGTCCTTCCGACGGCTCAAAAGAATATGCAGACGCTCCTGTGTAAAAACGAACAAATGCCCGCTGTCGGCTGCGAACTCTTCCTCGATTGGAAGCGAGTGGAGGGTAACGTTGTTTAGGATGCCCTTGGCAACGTCTTGGCTAAAACCATCCGAGAATTCTTGAATTAGAGCACGGGTGGGGACGATAAACGCAACCAAAGCCGCTTTGTTCCTCCTGAACACCTCGGCGACCCACAAACGGAGCAGGAATGATTTGCCCGCTGAAGTCGGAGCAGAGGCACTAATCCATTGATTCGAATTCACGGCGTTCCAGAAATCGACTTGAAACCGGTTTGCTGGGTGCCGCTGGTCATCCGAGGACTGAATCCGATCTTGTGACGAGCGTTTTAGGAAGTCGGCACGTAGCGGAATGGGGAGTAACTCTTCAAATCCACGCGGAATCAGCTCACGTTTTTCCGCAAGTGCGACCGAACGTTTGTTCGCCATAGTATCGAGGATGACTGCCGCCGCCGCACGCTCGTCCTCACTCGTGGACTTAAGTTTCAAGCAAGTGTCCGCAATCCGGAGAGCAATTCGCTGCTCGTCGGCGATCTCCGATCTGGCAAGTGCGCTGCCCCAAAGGAGCAATTTAGGCCAATCGTGTTCAAGGACGGCATTCGCCGG
>JBBRPK010000324.1:0-3330 GCA_038228235.1 Verrucomicrobiota bacterium | reverse complement strand
TTGGACAACAACTTTTCTTTTAGCTCTTGGCTCATGTTCATTTCCACCGATTGCCGGTGTCTTTTTCCCATGAGTCAACGACCCCTTTTGCCTCCCCTCAAATTCCCTCCCCCGGTGTCTTTTAATTTGAGTCAACGCGCAATGGTGGAGCCATGACCGATTCTGCTTGAACAACCAATAAAATCAGGCAAATTTCCCCTCGGTTCGATACCTAAGACGATCAAATCCGATAACTGGCTCCAAGAAATGACGGAGCGTTGGAGGGGCGGTTGCGGAGCAGTGGGCGAGCAGTCAGGGTTCGGCAATTCTGATGCTTTGCTGAAATGAGCGCGGAGATGCGACTCCTTTCCCTTCCAGAGTTTTCCTCTCGCTGAGTTTTCCATTTGTCCGTTCGCTTTCGACCTCGCCTTCAACTTCACTATCAAACGAATCGCATTGATATTCCCGCGGGACAGGCGAGGGTTGAATACAGACCTTTGCTTTCAACTCCACACTCACCCCTTCTTGCGCAACGCTTTTTCGCGGCCACCGTTTCGTCACCTCTCTGTAACAATACCTTCCATTCACTGTCCATTTTCCGAACTATAGCCGAGACGAGGAAAAGTCGGCCCACCCTCGTATTTCCTCCGACCCAACAGAAAGCCCGTGTATCAGCGGAAAATCTCACTCTTGGCTGAACACTCGCGCCACTCCCGTGTTGCCCCTATTTCTGGCGCGGTTTATGCAACTGAACAAAACGGAACTCCGGTGGAGATTCCGATGGTGCCGACGCCGAGTACGGGAATCGTCTCGGCGATGGCGTGATGGAACCATACAACCGGGGACCAGAAAGGCTTAATTATGGTTGCAGAGGTTTGGCTGATGGCACCGCCGGGCGTTTTCAGGGGGCTTTGGGCAAATTGCGCTCAACTACGTTGCGCTTTGTTTTTCGGCGTCTATCGGCTTCCATCCCTGGCTTTTCAACCTCAACGGGCGATTCTGCTGGGTGCAATTTCCGCCACCTTGGTAACTCCTGGTAACTCCTGGTAACCCCTGGCAACCATTTTTTTTCGCGCGCCCCTCAGAAGCTCCTATCACCACTAATCCGAATAACGCTATGAACTCTCCCCCAATTGAAGCCATCGCCCAGACCCCATTAAGCGATGACTTCCGACCTAATTGAAGCAGGCCCATGTTCTTCAGCGCCGGTTGGGCCAGCAGGTGCTCAAGGAGCGCGTCTCCGCCCAGCGCCTCTCGACCGTTCAAGCCGACATCCTATATCACCTCCCGATCAACCGCTCGCGCAATCTTGCCAGTGCTTTGGCTCGGTGACTGATCTGGTTTTTCGCGGGCTCGCCGAGCTCGGCAAACGATTGCTCAAATCCCATCGGGATGAAAACCGGGTCATAGCCGAACCCTTTTTGGCCGGCAGGGGAGAAACTGATCCGGCCTTCGCAGACTCCCTCAAATAGTTGGGTTGCCAATTCTGCTTCATTGGCATAACACGCCGGAGAACGGTTTTCGGATTCGGCCCAGACGACCGGAGTCAGTGCGAGGACACAACGAAAACGGGCTGTGCGGCTTTCTAGCGGCACGTTTTCCAGCAGGCGCAACAGCTTGGCCGTATTGGCGGCGTCAGGAGAATTCTCGTTCGCGGAGAGGCCATTGGTGGTGCTATCCAACGCGGCAAAACGAGCAGAGAGGACTCCTGGGGCCCCCTGAAGCGCGTCCACCTCCAGACCCGAGTCGTCGCCCAGCACGAATAACTTTTCCACTGGCGCACCGCTCCCACTCCGGACTCGAGCGCGCCATTCAGCAAGTTGCGCGGCTTTTTTGGTCGCATTGCCGGCGAAGCTGGCGGCGTCTTCGATCACCGTGGGTGCGCCTTGTAAATCGTTCAAAGTCTGATACCGGAAGTTATCGGAGAGTATGGCCTGGATTTCTTCTGCCTTATGGGGATTCCGCGTCGCAATTATCAGTGTGATCGGGGCGGCGTTTGGATGTGGCATGAATCGGGATATTCCAAAACGGTCATGGAAAAACGCGGCTGCGGTAAAATCGGCGCTTCAGATTGGTCACATTGTCGGTAAACTCGATGAAGGGACAGCTCAAGCATTTGGTGTCAGGGAAGTTGGTGGTGAAGATCGACGACCAATTCGGCGGGGTGTCACAGGCATCGATGACGCAGGGCTGGCCGGCGCTGCCGCCGGTGATTCGAAACTGGAAAGTCCCGTCTGCCAACCTCTGCGCGAAACCCAGTCTGATCGTCGGCGGTTCCGTCACCCTCACGTTGACCACGCTGGAAGTCGTTTTTGCGCCCTGGTTGTCCGTGGCCACCGCCGTTAAATTATAACTTCCCGCCCCGAGCGCGCTCACATTGTTGCTGGAAGAATTGTTCGTACCCATGCCCAGTAAATTCAGTCCGTTGAAGAATTGCACTCGAGCGACGCTCCCATCCATATCGAACGCAGTGGCTTGAATCGCGAAATTGGCGGGAGCAAAATAGGGGGTCCCATTGGTGGGGCTGATGATGGCTACCGTCGGCGGGAGGTTTGGCGTTGCCACGGTCACATTGCCAGTTTCCTCGGTGTGGCCTCTAATAAAGTGTGTCTCGCAGTGATAGGGATAGACGCCGGAGTTGGCGAAGTTCAAAGAGAAGGAACTGTTAGGCCCGGCGCTGGATAATAATGGACTGCGCCAAAGGGGCGGGGCATTGGACGGGGTATGGGTGCTGTCGTGGGCACGGGACACGGTGTTAGTCCACGTCACAGTATCGCCGGGATTGATGGTTATGTTCGTGGGATCAAACACGTAATTCGTCCCGTCGATTTCGCGTATTTTAACCAACGCAGTGGCCGCGTTTCCGCCTGGGGCCACGAACCACAACAGCCCGAGCAGCAAAAAGCCACTGAACATGTTGGTGGTGTGCATGAATATGATTGTTTCTAAATCCCAGGCTAAAAGCAAGCGGGAAGTTGGCGGGTTTTAATTTTGCGTATTCCGGGGCGATGGGTTATTCTGATGAGTGTTCAAGATGAGCCTAAGGCGCGCAGGATTTGGGGTCGCTGGCGAGGCGCATATCCGCAGCGATATGAGCCCCTTTTCATCGACGCCAAGACTGCTCCCCTTGGCACCCAGGGCTTCCCAGCCATTCCCACAAACGATTCCGTGTCGCCAAAAATTGTGCAATAGATTTTAGTGTAATAGATTTTAGTGTCGGGGCGGGTACAAAAGGGGACGGCTGCGAGTTCAAAAGGGGACAGGTGATGTGGCGGTTGGAACTGTCCCTTGGTCGAGGGCTTGAGGAGGCCTGAGCGTAGCGAAGGCCGACGAAAGCCCTCGACCAAGGGA
>JBBRPK010000323.1:0-3331 GCA_038228235.1 Verrucomicrobiota bacterium | reverse complement strand
CGGCACGCCGTCGTGCAGCGTGACGAGGATGTTCGACGGCTTGATGTCGCGATGGATGATCCCCTTCTGGTGCGCGTGCTGAATGGCCTGGCAGACCTTGATGAACAGATCGAGGCGTTCCTTCGTGGAGCACTGCGCCTGATCGCAGTAATCGGTGATGCGAATGCCGCGCACCAGTTCCATGACGAAGTAAGGCCGCCCCACCTCGGTCGTGCCCGCATCGAGCACCTTGGCGATGTTCGGATGATCCATCATCGCCAGCGCCTGTCGCTCGGCCTCGAACCGCGCGACGACCTGCTTGGTGTCCATGCCCAGCTTGATCACCTTCAGCGCCACGCGCCGCCGCACCGGCTCGGTCTGTTCGGCGACATAAACCACGCCGCACCCGCCTTCGCCGACTCGCTCCAGCAACTTGTAACGTCCCAACGTCTGGCCCACCGCTTCGTCCGGCGCATCGGCGAGGTCGAGCTTGATGGTGGGACGGGCAGTGGCGGTCTGGGTGGCCAACACCGTTTCCGGCTGCTCGTGCGCGGCCAGCAGCGCTTCAAGCCGGGCGCGCAGGGCGGGGTCGGCGCGGCACTCACGGTCGAGAAACTCCGCTCGCTCATCAGCGGGCTTGGTCAACGCCAGTTGGAACAGCAGTTCTTCGCGGTTTGGATTCATGGATTGAGTGATGGGACGGACGATGCCCGAATTGACAATAGATAGCATCTATTCCACAGTGGCCGCGATGAACATCGCATTGACGAAGCACTTCGAAGAACTGATCGCGCGTCTGGTTGCCAATGGGCGCTACAACAACTCCAGCGAGGTGGTCCGGGCCGGACTGCGCATCCTGGATGCCGAGGAGAAGTCGCTGGCGGCGGTATCGTTTCCGTCCGGCTCGCTCCGGCACCTTTACACCAAGTCGGACAACCAGGCGGAACGACGCACCGCCCGGGCTTCCACCCTGAAGGTCGAACCGGAATGAAACAGTGGGAGATTTGGACTTGCGACTTTGCCGACGCGGGACCGCACCCGGCGGTGGTTATCAGCCATCCGGATCGCGTCGCCCGCGCGCCGCTGGTCAATGTGTTGATCGGCTCCAGCCAGAGGGCGAGCCGTCCGGCGCGCGAAAATGAAATCCTGCTGAACGGGGCGGACGGACTCGATTGGGAGACGCTGGTGAAGTGCGACCTCATGTATCTGGTGGAAAAGGAACGGCTGTATGGACGACGGGGAACGGTGACCGCCGTTCGGCGGCGGGCCTTGGTCCAGCGCATCAATGCCTGCCTCGGGTTCACGCTGGTTTGACAGATCAACCCCATCAAGTCTCCGGCAAAAAACGGTAGAGGGCTACCGCACTCCAAGACGCTTCGCGAAGGACGAGGCCGCAGCGACGTCCGCCAGGTCTTGGACTGCGCCAGTCCTTTGGCGCTTTGGGACATGGCGCGGTTGGGGTTCATGGCTTCTGGCCTTTTTTTGCGTCGGCTTTCGCCGCCTGTTGGAACTCGGTCAGTTTCTTTTTCCACTCGGCGGCCTGGTTGGGCTTGCCCCAGGCGTCGTAGAGTTGCACGAGCCGTTCGAGGGATTCCGTGACGCGGCGCGGGGCGTTGAGAATGGGAGGCAGGCTGGCCTGGCGCTGAACGAGACCTTCATAGCCTTGCCGCAACAGCGGTTCGGCTTCGGCGTATTTCGCCTGACCCGCGAGACTGCCGCCGAGGAGGCTGATCAGATAGAAACGGTATCCGGCGTCGGGAAAAAGTTTGTCGGCGCGTCGCGAGCTTTCACGCAAGAGCGCTTCCGCCTCGACCCATTGCCCTTGCGCCAGCCGAACTGAACCCAGTCGGGCCATGACATGAAAATGCGACATGGGGTTGGCGTTCGGCTTCCGGCGCATCGCTTCCATCGCCAAAGTGCAAAGCGTATCGGCTTTCGCGAGGTCGCCTTGTTCGAGGTATAGCCATCCCAGAAGGCTGAGCTGGTTGGCGAGAAATGGACTGTTCTCCACCGGGAGCTGGCGCGAGGTCTGGAGCGCCAGATCCGTCAACCGTCCAGCTTCGTCCAACCGCCCTTGTTGGAGATGGATCATCGCCAGGTTGACGATGGCGGCTATCGTCTTGGGATTCCCCTTATCCAAGGTTTGCCGGCGCAATTCGACGGCCCGCCGGGCCAGCGCTTCGCCCTTCTCAAGCTGGTTCAAGTCTAAACAAAGGCTGGAGAGCAGAGAGCTCAAATCAGCGATGTAAGGATTCTTTTCGTCGAGCACGCGCCGGGCGTGATCGAGAGCTTCCTCCACCAATGGCGCCCCTTTTCCATCCTGTTGGTTTAAGTTGTAGCCAAGCCCGATTCCGTAAATCAACCGGAGGGTCGCGGGATCGTCTCGCCCGAGAACTTCACGGTGCTTCGCCAATGCTTCGAGGAACAGTCCCTCGACCTCAGACCAAGGCGTTTCACCCAGATAGCAGATGGTGAAGGCGCGCGCTTGCATGAATTGGAGCGTGAGCGGGTGCTTGTCCCCCCCAGGAAGGCGACGGCTCGCTTCGAGTCCCTGGCGGGTCAACGGCTCGGCCTTCGCCATGTCGCCGCCCCACCAGTGAGCCATGGACAGACCGTGGAGGGACCGCAGCGTTTCCAGGTCATTTTCGCCGAGATGCTGGCGTTGCAGCCGCAAGGCAGCCTCGTAGTGCTGGACGGCCTTGGTGTAGTCGCCGAGTTCCGTATAGACGGAGCCGAGGGTTTGCCGGATCGATGCCTCGACCAGCGGCGGTCGTCCAGCCGCGCGGTCGAGCCGGTCGCCGACCCGGTCGAGCAAGGTGCGGACCGTGAGTTCTCGGTCGGGCTGGAAACCGGGGTTGGCCTGGCTCAACACGTCGTCCTGGATGAAGTGGAGCGCGGCCTGGGCGTTGGCTTTTTCGACGAGAGCTTGAGCTTCTGCGCGCTTCGCCCGCACTGCTTGCCAAGCGCTGAGAACGATGCCCAACAACAGTGCGATGCTGACCGCCGTTCCCGCGACGAACACGAGCTTGTTCCGGCGAAACGCCTTCTGGAACTTGTAAGCCGCGCTCGGCGGCCGAGCCACGACGGGCTCGTTGTCCAGATGCCGCTTGAGATCGGCAGCCAAGCCGTTGGCCGTGTCGTAACGACGCTGGCGGTCCTTTTCCAGGCACTTCATCACGATCCAGTCGAGGTCGCCCTTGAGCTGGTGGATCGTCTCCTTCACCCGTAGCAGCCGACGTGAGGAGGCTCTGACTTCTTCTTCCGTCGTAGGCTGGTCCGAGGAGGGAGATTTGAGCCTCCTCACGTCGGCTGCTACGAGGGTTTGACTGAGCTTCGTGCTCGGGCGTTGCGG
>JBBRPK010000322.1:0-3364 GCA_038228235.1 Verrucomicrobiota bacterium | reverse complement strand
CTCTCCCCGCGACGCAGGAGTGGGGCGAGGGGCTTTTCACCGCTCACACGCACGGTAGTCGCAGGCAAAACGGCCCTCCTCCCCATAAACCTCGTAGCAGCCGACGTGAGTCGGCTCACTATTTTCCCCGAAAAGACCAGATCGCGCCCGCTCTGTTGAGTGCGCCCTCCCAATCGGCAATCAGCAATCGGCAATCGGCAATCTGTCGCTTTCATCTCGCCTTGAACTTGGTTGGATCCGATTCCCAATCGGCAATGGCTGTAACGACTTCCAGGGTGATGTTGCGGCGCTCGCCTTTATCCGACAACAGGATGATGGAAAATTCATCGCTGGTCCCGTTTGGATAAAAGCGCACCCGCCCTACTTCGTCCTCAGTATAATCTTCTCCATTGATGCCGAGGCCCTCGATGATGATTTTGTCTGACAGCTTTACGGAAAATCCACCTCCTCCTGTTCCAGTGCCCCCGCCTTTAGAGGTCACTCTCGGCGGTGTCCGCCAATCATTGCCGGCCACGTCGGGGCTGAAAAGACGGTTCTGCTCCGGGGTGGTGCTGCTCCCGGTGGCGATCTCAAACTGGCGGTCTATCGGATGGATAACCAGATCCGTTTGCACCCCATCCAGAATGGCGCGGGCGCGCGCATGACTGCACGCCTCCATCACATCGCTCACCGCCTTGCGCATCGACTCCGGATGGAACTGTTGGTAAATGGTTGGGATGGCCATAGTCATGACGATGCCCATAATCGCCACCACGACCATGATTTCGATGAGAGTAAAAGCGAACGAAACGGGGCGCCAGACGCCGGTCGCGGCAGCCGAACCCGCCGGATGTGCCGAACGTCCCCGCCACCTGCAAATTTTCCCATTCAGTTTCATCAGTGATTGATGCTGCTCGTAATAGCGAACATCGCTGAAAGCACACTGAAGAGCAAAAAGCCCACTCCGACCGCCATGATGATTATCATAGCCGGTTCAATCAGATTGGTCATGACTCGCAATTGAATGCTCAATTCGTTTTCGTAGGTCTCGGCAATGTTTTGCAACGCTCCCGGAACGTCGCCGGTTTCTTCCCCGATCTTTAATAGATCAATCATGAGTTGAGGAAATAATTTACTGCGCGCCAGCGGCTGGGCGATGGTTTTCCCGTCCGTGACCTCCTCGCGTGTGCGGACGATTGCTTCTTTGACGACCGCATTGGGCACAATTTGTTCGGTGATTTTGAGCGCGGTCAGGACCGGCACTCCATTGACAAGCAGAGTGGAGAGCGTTCGGGCGAATTGGCCGAAAAGATTCAGCCGCACCGCTTTGCCCAGAACGGGAGAGTTCATTTTCCAGCCGTCGATTCGGCGCTTTCCCTCGGGCGTTGATTTAAAGCGGATGAACAAAATCCCTGCTGTCATGCCGACCAAACCCAAAATCACCCAGTTAAACAAGCTGCTAAAGAAATGACTCACGTTCATCAGCATTCGTGTCGCCCAGGGCAAGGGTACTTTCAAGCCATCGAAGATGGTCATGAATTTCGGCAGCATGAAGGTCATGAAAAAAACCACGATCACAATTCCCACGCAAGCCACGATGGCGGGATAGATCAAGGCTGACACAAATTTGGACTGAACTTCGGCGAATCGCTCGTAATGGTTGGCCAACCGCTTGAGCACCTCAACCAAAGCCCCGCTTTGCTCTCCGGCGCGCACCATGTTGACGTAGAGATCCGAGAACACGTCGGGTTGCTTGAGCATGGCGTCGGAGAGGCTTTTGCCCTCCATGACATCCTGTTTCAGATCTTTGCTCACGTCTGAGGGAATGCCTTTGGATTCCAAGTGGGACATGCTTTGCAGCGCGACCGTCAGCGGCATGCCGCATTTTAACAAGTTGGAGAGCTGCTGCGTGAACGTGGCCAATTCCTGCAATTTGGGTTTTCGCTTCCGCCGCCGGCGCATTCCTGGAAACAGGGATTTTGACGGCGCCCGCTCGGCGGCTCGATCCGCCACGGCGGCGGCCGCGGTCGCCCCTTTTGAGCCGTCCACCATGACTGGAAAGAGGCCCAGGCGCTCGATTTGGGTCAGGGCGGCAGAACGATCCGCCACGTCCAAGATCCCTTGAACAACTTCGCCCGAGCGACGCCGGGCTTTATAAGCAAATTGTGGCATAGACTAGACGTTTAATTGATAACCGCTTGCGGCCTAAAGTTTCCGGGATCATTACCGCCGATCCGCCAGTTTGAGCAATTCTCGCGCCCAAGCAGCATCTTCGGTGGAGAGCCAAGGATCCATGCCCGGAAACGGACTCGTTTTCATTTTTTCACCGAGCCTTCGACATTCTCATTCAGGCTGCCCCGCCGATATCCTTGCAAATCGAGCGTCACATGCGCGTAGCCGATCGCTTTCAGGGCTGTGCCCACGCGACGGGCAGCATCGTCGTTTAGAAGCTTCGCCATTTCAGAGGGACCCACTTCGATGCGGGCCAATGGCATGGCCGGCTTCGAGAGTTCATGATGCCTCACTCGCACATCATGAAAACCCAGGTCACGCAAAACATACTCGGCTTGCTCGATCATTGTTAGCTTTTCCGTGGAGACAGCTTCCCCATAAGGCACCCGAGAGCTTAGACAGGCCATCTGGGGTTTCTCAGCAGTTGGCAGGCCGAATTGGGCGGACAGCTCGCGAATCTCCGCTTTGCTCAAGCCGGCTTCTTTCAATGGCGCCCTCACCTCAAACTCCGCCGCCGCTTGAGCCCCGGGGCGATGGTCCCCAACATCGCTGGCGTTCTCCCCGTAGGCAATGACCGCAAAGCCTTCGGCGCGCGCCAAGGGAGCCAGTTCCGTGAACAGCTCGTGCTTGCAAAAATAGCAGCGGTTATTTGGATTGGCCAGGTAAGCGGGATTGTTGAACTCCTGCGTCCTCACCACCCGAAGGGGAATGTGAAACTGTTCCGCGATGGCGACTGCCTCTGCCAATTCACGCCGCGGCAAGCTGGGAGAATCGGCGATGACGGCCAGCGCCTTTTCCCGCAAAACCTCATGCGCAACATGAGCTAAAAAGACCGAATCCACTCCTCCTGAATAAGCCACCAGACAGGAGCCGTAGGATCGGAATAACTCGCGTAATTTCTCAAGCTTGCTCAGTTCCACAGCTTCAAAGTGCCATTTCCGCCCGGTCTTGTCGAGCAGCGGATCGGCCAGCGATTTGTGGGGAGACTCGCTAACTTCCATCAACACGTCTAAGAGCCTGTTTTAAAATTGCGTGGGGTCCTGCGGCGAGGGATTTTGGCTGTGGCCAAGGCGGCGAGGCCGGAGCATCCCCGCAGCGGGCTGTGACGGCCGAGTCAACGCAGGCCGCGGACAAAAGACCCGCCGCCCGGAGG
>JBBRPK010000321.1:0-3370 GCA_038228235.1 Verrucomicrobiota bacterium | reverse complement strand
GGGTCGCGTTTTCAAACTTTTGATTGAATCAACCAACTGAGCATGGCCACGACACCGCAACAGATTGACCTTTGGCGTTCCGTCACCTCGGAACATCAGCGCTTGGAGTTTAAGGAGGCCAAGAACCAGTTCGATAACCGGAAGCTTTACGAATACTGCGTGGCACTGGCGAACGAAGGTGGCGGGCACCTGCTGCTGGGGGTGTCGGACAAGGCTCCTCGTCTGGTGGTGGGCACGGCGGCATTCAACGGTCCGGTGGCCATGGCGGAGAAGCTGTTTGGGGCCGTCGGTTTCCGCGTGGACATCGAAGCGGTGTCGCATCCCGATGGACGGGTGCTGGTGTTTCACATTCCTCCTCGGCCACGGGGCACAGCGTATCATCTGGATGGGAAGTATCTCATGCGGGCAGGCGAGGCGCTGGTGCCGATGTCGGAAGACCAGTTGCGGCGCATCTTTGCTGAGGGCGGGCCGGATTGGGCGCTGGAGCCTGCAATGACCGACTGCGACGGGGAGAAGGTCGTGCAGTTACTGGATACGCAGGGCTATTTTGACCTGCTGCATCTGCCGTATCCCGCCACGCGCGAGGCGGTGCTGGAGCGTTTCGCCAGCGAGCGGCTAATCGAACGTAGCGAAGGCGCGTGGACGATCTCGAATCTTGGCGCGCTCCTGTTTGCGAAGAAGCTGGAGAGCTTTGACCGGCTGGCCCGCAAGGCTCCGCGCGTGATCGTGTATGAGGGCACGAACAAGCTGAAGACCAAGCTGGATAAGTCGGTCACCAAAGGCTACGCGGTCGGCTTCCAAGGCTTGGTGGAGTTCATCAACGGGCTGGTGCCGTCCAATGAAGTGATCGAGCAGGCGCTGCGGCGGGAGGTGAAGATGTTCCCCGAGATCGCAGTGCGCGAGTTGGTGGCCAACGCGCTGATCCATCAGGACTTCACGGAGTCCGGCATGTCGGTGATGGTGGAGATTTACGATGACCGGATGGAAATCTCGAATCCAGGGAAGCCGTTTATCTCGCCAGACCGGTTCATTGACGAATACCAGTCCCGCAACGAGCGGCTGGCGGATCTGATGCGGCGCTTGGGTATTTGCGAGGAGATGGGCAGCGGCGTGGACAAGGTGATCCAAGCAGCGGAAGCGTTTCAACTTCCTGCACCGGATTTCCGCGTGGGAGAGAAGCGAACGTCAGCGCTACTCTTCGGCCACAAGGATTTTGAAGATATGGATCGGAACGACCGCATCCGGGCCACCTACCAGCACAGTTGCCTGCGCTATGTGATGAACGAGAAGATGACGAACCAAAGCCTACGGGAGCGTTTTCGGCTTTCGGAGAAAAAGACCGAATCAGCCTCACGCGCCATTCGGGACGCAGTGAACGCAGGGAAGATCAAGCTGGCTGACCCGGAGCAAACGTCCCTGCGCTACCGCGACTATGTGCCGTTCTGGGCATGATTTTCATTTAGAAGCAAACCGCCGAACCATGCCTTACAACGCTCAAACATTTGAAAATGAACGGTTTACCCATTTAGACGCAAACCGCCAAACACCATGAGCGACGAACCTTTACCCCAATCTGAAATCATCCTCTACCAGACGGAGGATGGCCGGACGCGCATTCAGTGCAGGTTTGAAAACGAGACGCTGTGGCTGACACAAGCACAGATTGCGGAGCTTTTCCAAACCACGCCGCAGAATGTGACTCTGCACCTCAAGGCCATCTTTGCCGAGGGTGAGCTGTCGGAGGTGGCAACTTGTAAGGATTACTTACAAGTTCGATTTGAAGGCGGGCGCGAGGTTTCCCGGAGTCTGCGGCACTACCGGTTGGAGGCGATTCTCGCGGTTGGTTTCCGGGTGCGCAGTCATCGGGGGACGCAGTTTCGGCAGTGGGCGATTGGGCGTTTGAGTGAGTATCTGGTGAAGGGCTTCACCATGGATGATGAGCGGCTCAAGAATCCGCCGGGCAAGGGGCAGAAGGATTACTTTGATGAGCAACTGGAGCGCATCCGCGACATCCGTTCCTCGGAACGGCGCTTCTACCAGAAGGTGCTCGATATTTATGCGACGAGTGTGGACTACTCGCCGGACACGGCGGTGTCGCAGCGGTTCTTCGCCACGGTGCAGAATAAGATGCACTGGGCGGCGCACGGGCAGACGGCGGCGGAGGTGATTCATGCGCGGGTGGATGCGGGCCAGCCTTTCATGGGCCTACAAACGACGCGACCCGGCGGCATCATCCGCAAGGAGGATGTGGCCATCGCGAAGAACTACCTCGACGCTGGGGAACTCGACACGCTGAACCGCATCGTGAATGCCTACATCGAGTTTGCGGAGCTGCGGGCGCTCCAGCGCAAGGTGATGACGATGGGCGATTGGATCGTGAAACTGGATGATTTTCTGAAGCTCTCCGAACACGAGCTGCTGGACCACGCAGGGAAGATGTCTGCCGAACAGGCGAAGACCAAGGCGGAGGTCGAGTATGCCAAGTATCGCATCTTGCTGGACGCTGCGCCGCGCGCGGTGGATGCCGACTTTGAAAAGGCCACGAAGGATTTGAAAAGCCTGCCGAAACCGAAGAAACCCAAACCGCCGAAGGCTTGAGCGGGGTTCTCAGGGGATTTTGGGCTGTTTTGCCTCAAATAGCCGCTTCAGCCATGCTCCAAGGCTCGATTGACACGCCCCAAGGGTCATCACACACACGCCCAAGGGTCGGCTGACAGGCCCCAAGAGCCATTCACGCCTTTCCCTCTGTCTTATGTTGGTTGGTGATCTCTTGTATCAAGGGGCTTCACTCGCTTTTCTGTAGTTTTGGTTGCTTCCAGGTGCCGTCAAGGGCTTCGGGCTTGGGCTAATTCAGGCGCATCATCATGGCGAATGGGCCATTCGGCGCGGGCAGCCAATTGGACTCTTTGTCCTTCCCGGGCGAATCCTTTTGTATGTAGAGGGTGATCCCTCCATCGGCGTCCTGCTTGAGGCCGGGCAGCATCGGCGAGTTGATCAGGTAGCGGTTGAGCGGATTCGAGGTGAGTAGGCTCGCAGGCATCTCATACATCGTCAGGGACCAGAACGAATTGGCAGGCGGCAACTGGCCCGGTGCGAACCGCAGGGTGTAACGGTTTCCCGATGCGTCCGGTTTCTCCCCGACCGCGTCCACATAATAGGCAGGATACATTGCTTCCTGTTTCGAGTTGCCGTAGATCCCAAGCACGGCTGCGGTCATGCGGTAGAGGTAGTTGTTTTTCAGTGACTCGCGCGTGCCCAAAACATCGCCGCTGGTCAATTCCCCGGCGCTGACTTTCTTCATAGCACCGGCGAAGTCGGTCCATGCGTCGGCCATGCCGTCTTCAAAGGATTTCTTCATTTCGGGCGAAAG
>JBBRPK010000320.1:0-3376 GCA_038228235.1 Verrucomicrobiota bacterium | reverse complement strand
TCCCAAACAAGGATGTGTGTCCTTATTTCTTGGAACTAGCGGTCCGAGGAAAAAAGGAATACCTGAACAAGATCGCTCCCGCTGCGGCTCAGAAGAATATCAACAACGAGATCTTGAGCGTTTTGCCGATATTGGTCCCAACATTTGAAGAACAACAACGCATCGCCACCTGCCTCACCTCCCTCGACGACCTGATCACCGCCCAAAGCGCCAAGCTTTCCGCCCTCAAGACCCACAAAAAAGGGCTGATGCAGCAGCTTTTCCCATCCCCGGAGGAGGTGGAAGCATGAGCGACCTCATCCTCTACACCAGCGAAGACGGCAAGAGCCGCATCCAGCTCCGCGCCAAAGATCAGACCGTCTGGCTCTCTCAGCGGGAGATGGCCGAGTTGTTTGATGTCAGCACCGACAACGTCGGCTTGCACCTGAAAAACCTGTATGAGGACAACGAACTGAGTCGGGAGGCAACTACCGAGGAATCCTCGGTAGTTCAGAATGAGGGGGAACGAGCGGTTCGCCGCCCGGTCACGCTCTACAGCCTCGACGCTATCCTGGCCGTGGGCTATCGGGTGCGTTCGCCCCGTGGCGTGCAGTTTCGCCGCTGGGCCAGCACAGTCCTGAAGGAGTACCTGCTCAAGGGCTTCGTGATGGATGACGAACGGATGAAGAATCCTGATGGCCGCCCAGACCACTTCGATGAGATGCTGGCACGCATCCGGGACATACGGGCATCGGAGAAGCGATTTTACCAGAAAGTGCGCGATCTGTTTGCCCTGAGCACGGATTACGACAAAACCGACCAGGCCACGCAGCAGTTCTTCGCCGTGGTGCAGAATGTATTGATCTTCGCGGTGACCGGGAAAACCGCTGCCGAACTCATCACCGCACGGGCCAACCGCAATGATCCGAACTTTGGCCTCCTACATTGGAAGGGCGCAAAAGTGCGGAAGCAGGACATCCTGACCGCTAAGAACTACCTGACCGAAGACGAGATCGACACCCTGAACCGCCTTGTCGTCATCTTCCTGGAAACGGCGGAACTGCGGGCGAAGAGCCGCCAGGAAACCCGCATGAGTTTCTGGAAGGGAAGCGTGGGTCAAATCATCACCTCCAACGGCTTTCAGCTGCTCACTCACACGGGCTCGATCAGCCATGAGCAAATGGAGAGCAAGACGAACGCCCTTTATCTCGACTACGACCAAAGCCGCAGAAGTCAGGAAGCACTGGAAGCCGATCAACAGGACGAGGCTGACCTCAAAGCCATCGAAAACAAAATCAAAAGAAGACCCAAAAAATGACCGACACAAACCAAAAGCAACTGGGCAAAATTCTCTGGGACATCGCAGACCAATTGCGCGGCGCGATGAACGCGGACGACTTCCGCGACTACATGCTGTCGTTTCTTTTTCTGCGCTACCTCTCGGACAACTACGAGACCGCGGCCAAGAAGGAGCTAGGAAAGGATTACCCGAAAGTCAGGCAAGATGAGCGGACTGTCCCGCTGGCTTTGTGGTACAAAGCCAATCGCAAAGATGTGCCAACTTTTGAAAAGCAGATGCGCCGCAAGGTGCACTATGTCATCCAGCCGCCGCACCTCTGGAACAGCGTCGCCAACATGGCCCGCACGCAGCACGGCGACCTGCTGAAAACGTTACAGGACGGTTTTAAATACATCGAAACCGAATCCTTCGAGAGCACCTTCCAGGGTCTGTTCTCTGAGATCAACCTCGGCTCGGATAAACTCGGCCGCACCTACGTCGAGCGCAACGCCAAGCTCTGCGTCATCATCCAGAAGATCGCGGAGGGCTTGGCAGAATTTTCGACCGACGCCGATACCCTTGGCGATGCCTACGAATACCTGATCGGCCAGTTTGCCGCCGGTTCCGGCAAGAAGGCGGGCGAGTTCTACACCCCGCAGCAGATTTCCGACATCCTCTCCGCCATCGTCACCCTCGACAGCCAAGAGCCGAAGACCGGCAAAAAGCCACGGCTGGAGAAGGTCCTCGATTTCGCCTGCGGCTCCGGCTCCCTTCTCCTCAACGTGCGAAAGCGCATGGGAGCGAATGGCATCGGAAAGATTTTCGGACAGGAAAAGAACATCACCACCTACAATCTTGCCCGCATGAACATGCTCCTGCATGGAGTGAAGGATTCAGAATTCGAGATTTACCACGGCGATACTCTCACCAACGACTGGGAGATGCTGCGCGAACTCAACCCCGCAAAGAAACCCTACTTCGACGCCATAGTCGCCAATCCGCCCTTCAGCTACCGGTGGGAGGCCACCGAGGCCATGGGCGACGACGTGCGCTTCAAGAACCACGGCCTCGCACCCAAATCCGCAGCCGATTTCGCCTTTCTGCTGCACGGCTTCCACTTCCTAAAGGACGAAGGCGTCATGGCCATCATCCTACCCCACGGCGTGCTCTTCCGTGGCGGTGCAGAAGAACGCATCCGGACCAAGCTGCTCAAGGACGGCCACATCGACACGGTTATCGGTCTGCCCGCGAATCTCTTCTACTCCACCGGCATCCCTGTCTGCATCCTTGTGCTCAAGAAGTGCAAGAAGCCCGACGACGTGCTCTTCATCAACGCCGCCGAGGAATTCGAAAAAGGCAAACGCCAGAACCGCCTGACGGAAGCGCACATCGCCAAGATCACCGACACCTACAAATTCAGGAAGGAAGAGGAGCGCTATTCCAAGCGCATCCCGATGGAACGAATTGTCGAAGAGGGCTACAACCTCAACATCTCCCGCTACATCAGCACCGCGACAGCCGAGGAGGAGATTAAGCTGGAAGCAACGAACGGGAAGCTGGTGGAAATCGAGAAGCGCATCCAAGACGCGACCCGTAAGCACAACGAGTTTCTCAAGGAGCTAAACCAAGCCCCGCTGCCGTAAACTAATTTCCATTGGCGAGCTTCAGTGGAATCCCGACCAATCTTGGAAAGACCCGTTACGGCACTCTCACGCTGAAACCAATCATCGCTTGAGGACATCTTTATCAGAAGAGAAAGCGACACAATATCTTTGGAGGTTACGCGCTTCATATCATTTGCGGCGCTTGATCGCTCAGCCGAGTCTTCATGTGCGAGTCGCCTCGCAATCCAAGGAAGAGCTGGTTCGATGACGAAAAGAGAAAGGGCGCAGACTCGTTTGCCTCGTGTAGCTGTTTTTGGCGAGCGAGAAATTCTCTCATTTCGTCCGATACGTCGCCGGACTGATGGACGACAATTAAACTTCCCACCCGTTGCCTCACGGCGAAATGTTACCAAGGATTCTCCGTTGTTCATTACGCGTTTTGACCGTGTTGAGTTGTACTGCCCCGGCATTACAATTCGATCGCCTGCGCGGAGGATAGGGCAATCCTGGAGAG
>JBBRPK010000319.1:0-3401 GCA_038228235.1 Verrucomicrobiota bacterium | reverse complement strand
CTGCTTGGAGCGATGCCGCCGCAAAACTCCGCCAGTTCCTGGTGTCTCCGTGTTCTGTTCTTCTCGCATCGCCACACCCTGCTTCCAGAATGAACCGAACAGCGGCGCTATGGAAGGCGGTGTTCACCGGACGCTTACGTTTGAAGAGGGGCCATCACCACTTGGTCCGCCGACGATCTGCCCTGCTGCGCCAGGCCGGAGAGAACCGCTCAGACCCGCGCTGCTGACCAGATAACAAGTGATCAGCAACGACTCCTGGACCGCATCATGGTTCAGTGGCGACGGCGAGGACGGGCTTCACGTGCGCCCTCAGTAGGGGCATCAGTTCGAGATGCCGTCGGCGCCGGTTTCGCTGGATTGCCGCTAACAAAATTTCAGTCGCCAGGTTCCGGAGGTCATCGAACAGCAAATGACGTTTCGTAAAGGCACGCTCCATGTACGGTAAAGGCGACCTGATGATTCTGTTGGCCGCGTTCCTGTCGTTTCTGTTCTCGGTCTCGTTGTGGTTCGGGATCGGCATGACCGCGAACAAGGACGCCGGCATTTTTGTCGGTATCTGGGTTCCCTCAATCATCTCGACGGGGGTCTTTTTGCACGTGGCCCGGAGGCGTTAAATGCCCGATACCGCAATTTTCTTGGTTGGGCTCTTCGTTTTTCTGCTTGTCGGCGGCGGACTCATCTTTACTATCCATGAATTTCGTAGCGCGGAGAGCCGGTTCACCAAAAGAGACTAAACGGCCTTGAGAACAGTGTTTCTAGATTCTGTGGATGAGCGACCAGCCGGGTCGAAAGGTGAGTGAGATTGGGGACTTCCATACCGGGCGTCGCTACCTATTTCCAAGTCGGTAAAAGAATTCGCTCACGATTGTCCCGTCGCCACATCCCGTTTTCGTCTCGCTTCGCGTGCAACGTCTGCATGGAAATTGAATGTTAGCTAAAAACGGCGTAGATGATTTCCGATGTTCACATCCGCCTGTTTGGTCATACCCGTTCAATGTGTGTGTTCGCGACCCGATATTCGTTTTGCGCGACGGAATTCGCTGCCGGCATCTCCAGAGCCTCCTTTCGTAAGTCTGGCGTTAAGGACTTGGGCTGCAAGATTTTACGCCCCCTGCCCTATACCCGAAATCTAATTGTTGTAGACCCGAAAACTGGACGACCCGGCAACGGGATCACGGGTCCACCATTCTTGAACTTGCAATAGAGGAGAACACACTCAAATGACGCACGATATCGTGGATACGGCGGTAGCAGCCGGGTCCTTTAACACATTGGTGGCTGCTGTAAAGGCCGCCGGACTAGTTGAGACACTGAAGGGCGCGGGGCCCTTTACCGTTTTTGCACCCACCGACGAGGCCTTCGCTAAGTTGCCAGCTGGTACTGTCGAGACTCTTTTGAAACCGGAAAATAGGTCCAAGCTGCAAGGGATCCTCACTTACCACGTCGTGCCTGGCTCGGTAACGGCGAAGGACGTAGTGAAGTTAAAGACTGCGAAAACTGTCAACGGCCAGGAACTTACGGTCAAAGCCACTCCGGGATCGGTCATGGTCGATGACGCCGACGTTGTCAAGACCGATATTATGTGCACCAACGGCGTGATTCACGTGATTGACTCCGTTGTGTTGCCGAAGTAAAAGTTGATTACTCCCTCGCGACGGCTGACACCCGTCGCGAGGCTCAGTGGACAGCATCGGCCTTTCCCGCGGCTTGAGTAAGTCGCATAAGGGCCCCTATACGTTTTTCCAGGCCAGCTGCGCCGCTCAAGATTTGCACCGCTTCGGCCTGCAATAATTTGACCGCACGAGGCATAGAACTTATTCTAGCGGGCGCGCCGTGTGGACGGAAGCGTTTTCGCAGGTGCCAAGCTGGACTCTCCGCCGCCTTCTGCTGCGCTTAGTCGATCAGGAACTGCCGGACGGGGGGCGGCTTGCCGAGCGGCGGAGCACGGCTGCCCGGTTTCCGGTTTCGAAGAGCCTGGAGAAGCTCAACAAGAAGCCGGTCGTGGATCTGGCGCGCTGCGAGCAGATCGGCCGGCCCCAGAATGTGCCTTTGCTGGGTAAACCGCCACGACCACCTCTCGCCACGATGGCAATCGGCGCGCTGTCGAGTTATGCGTCCGGGATACTTTGAGGGCATCGATTCAGAGCGTGGTTTTGCATGGCGGGTGGAGAGCAAGCCGCTCTACCAGTTGATCCCCGCCGGTGGCATGATTGAATGCGGGAACTTCCAGCAGTACCTCCTGGGGTCGGCTTTCGAGATCCTCGCCAGGGAGGGTTCCGGGCATCTAAAAGAGTTATCGAGCGGGCGCGGGGGGCGACTGTTTACCCGCGTCTCTGTCGCTTGCTTTGGCGCTGGCGGATAGCATTACCCAGCTAAACGGCGAGCGCGGAACCGTGAATCTGGAATCGCTGTTTCTCGACCAAGGCCTCTCCACACTCGACTCGGAGACCCTGAACAAGGTTGCTGATGCCATTGAGCTTCTCCAGAACGGGAAACGTTTGATTGGAATTATTACCCACATCCAATCCCTCGCGGATCAGATGCCAGCCAGAATTGAGATCGAGAAAATCGCAGGTGTCAGCAGGATCGTTCCCCAAACCGAACCTGCGAGAATTTCGGCGTGATAATCCCGGAACGTTCGTGGGAGGCCGCGTTGGATCGGCCTGCCAACAAACGCGACCTGTCGTCCGGCGAAACCGCCTGCGCGAACTCAAACCCCGAGCGGTCCGCCGTTGGGAAAGTGAAGTGCCGTCCGGCTTTCGGTTCTACCGCCCAGAAAACATTGGCAGTTCCACAGCGCGTGTACTCGCTGTCCTGTCGCGCTTCTTTCCCGGGTGCCGCGGGTACACGCACCTGTACACCGGTTTCTTGCCGAGACTTGATTCGGCGCCGGTTCCCGTTCTGATGTGGGAGAACCCACGCGCGGCTAGTCGAGCAAGCGCTTTGAAGCAGTCACCACAGAATGCTAAAATTAGTTTGGGCGAACAAAGGGGGAAGAATCCGACTCCTGCCCGACCCCTCTCATGGATCTCCAAGCCAAACTCTCCATTCTTGCAGACGCCGCCAAATACGGTGCCTCCTGCGCCAGTTCGGGCTCTCGCCGAGCGCGGCCGGAAGGCGGTATGGACGACACCTCAGATGTCCGCGGATTACCGCAGATTTCCGGTTTTGGCTTGAATTCCTCAAGCCGGGCAGAGGTAATTGTGTTCGAGTATGGACGACAGACCAGTGGTTGTGCTTAATGCTGGAGATTCGAACACGCCCGATGGCCGGCACGCGCACCAGTTTGCAGTACTGGCGCACGCTGGCGTGTTCCAGGTTCTCGGTGTGAGACTTCATTGAATCCTCCCTTTGCCACGCAGAGGCATGGCCAGAAGCTGGTCGTAGTTATCCATGATCGG
>JBBRPK010000318.1:0-3404 GCA_038228235.1 Verrucomicrobiota bacterium | reverse complement strand
TGCTGGCTACATAAATACCGAATAGTGCAATGCTGTGCAAGCACTATTATTACTAATGTATGGCTACAATTGAAACACAAAACAAAGTCTTCAGGCCGATGAAATCAGGAGATCCTTCGCTTTGCGAGGGGGTAAAACACGAGTTGACTCGAATTCGCACTCCTCTCAAGGCGTCTATCCTTGAACTAAATTTGGGCCGGGTGGATGCAAAAATACTTGTTCCTCACTTAGCCGAAGTGTGGCTCGGGTTCGGGATTGACCCCCTCGCTGGATGCATTACTCTCTGGCCAACGCGCAATTACAGAAAATGATTAGCTTTTATGGACAATACAAAAACCAATCCGATGGCCGGCGGTGATACGCGCCGGGAATTCATCAAAAAGACCGCTACCGCCGCCGCGGCCGTTGCCGCCACAGGCATCTTGAAGACCCCTGTGTATGGCCAGAGTACTGCGCCGTCCACCGGCCGGGTGATTGGAGCGAACGACCGCATTTCCGTGGCCTACGTGGGAGTGGGCGGCCAAGGCATGGCGCATGTCCGGGCTCAAAAGGCGCACGCCAGCGAAAACAACATCGTTCAGTCGGCCGTTTGTGATATCTGGCAGAAACGTCTCCAGGAAGCCAAAGCCTATATCGAGAATGAGAATGGCGGCGCGAAGGTGGAAGCTTTCGACGATTATAAGAAGCTCCTCGAACGCAAAGACATTGATGCGGTGACCATCTCCACTGTCGATCATTGGCACACGCGCATCTCGGTGGATGCCATGAATGCCGGCAAGCATGTCTATGTCGAAAAACCCATGACTCGTTATTTGGGGGAGGCTTTCGAGATTTATGATACGGTCAAGAAGACGGGCAAGACTCTGCAGGTCGGTTCCCAGGGTTGCTCGGATCTTAAATGGCGCAAGGCCGCGGAGTTGGTCAGCAGCGGCAAGATCGGGAAACTGGTCATGTGCCAGGGCTCCTACATGCGCAACAGCCCCTCCGGGGAATGGAACCAGTATAAAATCGACGGCGACCTCAAGCCTGACAATGTGGATTGGGATCGCTGGATGGGCACCCAAATTAAAAAGCGCGTCGCTTTCGATCCCGACCATTATTTTCGCTGGCGCAAATATTATCCTTATTGCGCAGGGTTGTTGAGCGATCTTTTCCCCCACAAACTGCATCCCTATATGCTGGCAACGGGCAATCCTGAGTTCCCGTTGCGCGTGGCCTGCGTGGGCAGCCGCAAGGTGGAGAGCGACAAACTCACCCCTGGCACCTACATGCGCGATGTGCCTGAAATCGTTCAACTCATTGCCGAGTTCCCCAGCGGCATGGTCATGCACATCACGAGCAGCAGCGTCAACGAAACCGGCACGCAAGAATTGATTCGCGGCCATAAAGCGAATCTTTTCATGGCCGGCAATAAAGTGGAATTAAAACCGGAGAAACCCTTCTCCGAGGAACTCGAACCCGAGGAATTCGCCGGGTTTCAGCCCGAAGATTTGCCTCCGCACGAGAAGAACTGGTTTGATTGCATCCGCTCAGGCAAGCTGCCCAACGCGAATATTGAATTGGCAGTGCGCGTGCAGACCGTCATTTCGCTGGGTGAAATGTCCGAGCGCCTCAATATCATGTGCTTGTTCGACGAGAAAACCCGCAAGATCACCACAGGAGACGGAAGGGAAATCCCGGCCATCTACTACGGCACTTTGCCTTTGTCGTAGTCTGGTTCTGATTTGGCGGTCTTTTAACGCGAAACACCCTAAAGGGAAGGACGAGTTCCACGATTCTCTCGAAAGTTTCGGGGCATTGAGGGACTCGTTGAACTCGTCCTTCCAGTTTTAGGGTGCTTGATATGGCGTCGAAACCTCCTCAGCACGTTGCTCTGGCATGTGAAGCCATGGCGACTCGTTTTGAGGTCGTGCTTTATGGCAAGAATCTCGTTTCCCTCCGTGCGGCGGGAGAGGAGGCTCTAAACGAGATCCAACGGCTGGACCACCAGCTCAACCTCTACAATCCAACCAGCGAGATAGCCCACATCAATGCGCGGGCCGCTCGTGAATCGGTGCGAGTGGAGCCGGGGCTTTTTCGTCTGCTGGAACACGCGCGGCGGCTCCATCAAGAAACGCACGGCGCCTTTGATATCACGGTCGGGCCCTTGCTTCGTTGCTGGGGATTTATGGGAGGCGAGAGAAAAATTCCCAGCGCAAAGGCCTTGGCCCAAGCGCGAACCCAAGTGGGCATGGGCCTGGTTCACCTCGACTCCACGAAGCGCACCGTTCGTTTTGGCGGTGAGGGCGTGATGTTGGATCTGGGAGCCATTGGCAAAGGATACGCGATAGAACAGGCCATCAAACTGCTGCGCGAGTGCGGAGTGACTAGCGCCATTCTGCACGGGGGCACCAGCACGATTTATGCGATTGGCGAACCGCCGGACGCTCCTGGCTGGAAAGTGGCAATTGAGTACCCAGCGAAGGAACCCGGCGCATCCCCAAGGCTCATCTCTATGGTGGTCTTAAAAAATGAAGCTCTGTCCGTTTCCGCAGGGTGGGGCAAATCCTTTCAAGTGCGAGATAAAACCTACGGGCACATCCTCGATCCTCGAACCGGCAAGCCAGTTTCAAAGGCCGTTCTTTCGGCCGTAATCCTCACTTCGGCGACTGAAACAGACGCCCTTTCCACGGCCTTGTTGACCTTGGGAGCCAGAGGCCACGACCACATCGCCAGCCTCCGTCGCGGCATGCGTACTTTAGTGATGTGGAGCGAAGGCCGGACACAATTTCGATTTCGGAACAAAGGCATTGAGGCGCCGAGATCGTTCAAACTTCGAGCACCTCACTTTCCACTGCATACCTGAGTGGGTTCGCAGCGGGAATGACCGATGGCCAGGAGCGCGGAATTTATTCCGCTCTCCTTTCCGGGCTGGACCCGCAAAGCTGTAAGGAACCAATAAAGACGGGCTTTTTATAAAAAAAGTCAACCGCGGAATCCTCGCTTGCCCTGGCACGCGTCCACTTCTGCAGGTTCGTGTTGGCACCCTTGGATACGCCCAGTTTCCGTGGCATCAGAGTTGGATGCCTCTTGCGGGGAGAAGTTTAATGGTAAAAAGATCTTTTCTATGAGTTGACTCCTTTGATGAGCAAGGGCAAGCTCATAGAGGTGCCGTTGCGCGCTCCAATGACGGTGGTCCCGCTCCCCAAGTGAGGGTTCCGATCGGCGAAAAAAACAAAAATTCTCGAAGGCTCGGATAGCCTCGGTTTGCCTCGGTCGGAATCATGCCTCTCTCCCCTAAAAAGCAAGAAGGGCAGGGAGATTAATCCCTGCCCGTAAGTGACGAAGTATTGGATTGCGCTATTAGGCGATCTTTCTGCGCATGATGCCCAAGCCGGAGAGGGCTACTCCCAGCATGATGATGG
>JBBRPK010000317.1:0-3458 GCA_038228235.1 Verrucomicrobiota bacterium | reverse complement strand
CCGTTACGCCAGTTCTGGGCCGTGGCCCAGCCCCCACTTCCCCCTCAAAACATCTGGCCGGAAATCTTGGGAAACTACTCGCTGTGATCTGTCTCCTTTTGAGCTCCCGCAGAATTCTCCTTTTGAACTCCCGCCGACACGCCGAACCTTTTTATTTGCAGGCATGGGCGGGACTGAGTAGCGTGAGGATTCATGTTCTCGCAAACAATTGATTTGGGCGTTTAATTTATGGACAAAACACCGCTCTCTCCGAGTGAATTGACTGATCTGATTTTGGGATTGAACCGGCTGGCGCGAAACCTTTGGTGGACCTGGAATCAGGAACCGCAGGAAATTTTTCAGGAACTTTCCCCGCGCGGCTGGCAAAACCTTTATCATAACGCCGTGGCCATTTTGCACGAAGTCTCGGATTATGAGTTGCGAGTCCGGCTGCAAGATCCGGATTTTGCGGATCGCGTTCGCCAGGTATTGCGCTCGTTTGAGTCGTACCTGGCCGAAAAGGCCACATGGGGACAGGCCAATGCCCCCGCACTGCTGGACCATCCAGTAGCGTATTTCACGGCGGAGTTTGGGTTTCACGAAACCTTGCCAATCGCCGCGGGGGGCTTGGGAATCCTGGCTGGCGACCATGCGAAGTCCGCCAGTGATCTGGGGCTGGGTTTCGTAGGGGTGAGTCTCTTCTATCGCGAAGGTTATTTTCAGCAAATGATTAATCACGACAACTGGCAGGCTGATTATTACACGCTGCTCAACCCGAGAAATCTACCCATCGAGCCAGTGCTGGATGCCAGGGGCGAACCAGTAATTTGTTCAGTCGAGATCGCGCTGAATGAGATTTTTTTCAAAGCATGGCGGGTGAATGTGGGTCGCTGCTCGGTTTATCTTCTGGACACAAATCTGCCGCAGAATGAGCAGCATTTCCGCGATTTGACCTTGCGGGTTTATGGCGGCGACAGCACGACCCGCATCATGCAGGAAGTTCTGCTGGGCATTGGCGGGGTGCGGTTCCTGCGGGCTCTTGGCCTCACTCCCTCACTTTTCCACATGAACGAAGGCCACGCGGCTTTTCTGGCCTTGGAATTGATCCGGGAAAAGCAGCGAGATGGGACGAAATTTGCCGAGGCCTTGGCTCTGACGCGGCCACAATGTCATTTCACCACCCATACACCTGTCGAAGCTGGGCACGATCGTTTTACGCCGGCCTTGATGGATTATGCGCTTAATCAAATGCGCTCCCAGCTTAAGCTTACCCCGCAGGAGTTAATGGCGCTTGGCCGTGTTAATCCGGCCAATGTGGATGAGCCCTTTTGCATGACCGTGCTGGCCTTGAAGGCTTCGCGGGCCGCCAATGGCGTCAGTGAGCTGCACGGTCAGGTCAGCCGCCAGATGTGGAATGGTTTATATCCTGACAAAACGGTGAGCGAAGTGCCGATCGGTCACATCACCAATGGAATTCACCTGCTGGGCTGGATGAAAGGGCCGGTGCGCCGTTTCTGGCGTCGCAAGCTCAGCGCCCCACCCGTGCGCCCTCAACCTTCTGCCGGAGAGACAACCAGTTTTTGGCAAAGGCCTTCCGCCAGCGCCTGGGACAAGGAAATCAACTCGCCGGAATTTTGGAAACGGATGGCCGATCCTGAGTTCATCAGCGATGCGGAGATTTGGGCCCTGCGTTACCGGTTGCGCCGCGAGTTGATCGAATTTGCCCGCCGCCGGCTGCTGCTCCAGGGCCAACGGTTGATGGCAGGAGACTTCATCGCGTTCGATCAACTGCTCAACCCCGACGCCCTGACCATCGGTTTTGCCCGGCGCTTCGCGACCTATAAACGCGCTCCGCTTATCTTCCAGGAATTTGAAAAAATTCTAAAGCTGGTGCATGACCCGCAGCGCCCGCTCCAATTTGTTTTTGCCGGCAAAGCGCATCCTCGCGACGACGAAGGCAAGCGCTTTATCCAACACATTATTCATCTCAGCAAATACACCGAGTTGAAGGGCCATCTGGTCTTCATTGAGAACTACGATGTGCACGTGGCGCGCCAAATGGTTTCTGGCTGTGACGTGTGGCTGAACAACCCGCGCCGGCCCCTGGAAGCTTCCGGGACCAGCGGACAGAAGGCGGGCTGTCACGGGTGTCTGAACTTAAGCATCCTCGATGGCTGGTGGCGCGAAGGTTACGATGGCACCAATGGCTTTGCCATCGGCGCGGACTCTCATCCTGAGTCGGTAGAAGAGCAGGACCGGATGGACAGCGAAAACCTATATCGAACCCTGACAAAGGAAGTTATTCCGTGCTTCTTCGATCGGGACGCCAACGGCATCCCCCGGCAATGGATTCAAAAAATCCGCCGCGCGCTCGTCACCTTGGTGCCCGAGTATAATACCTGGCGCATGGTTCAGGATTATACGAAAAAGTATTACCTGACAAAATAGGGTTTTTGAAAACGAGGTTTTAGAGCCTGTTTTAAAATTCCGTGTGGTTCTGTTTTCGCGGAAAAGGCTGGATGGCGAGGCGCGACGAGCGAACATACCCGCCAGGGGTCTGTGACCGAGGAGCAACAAAGCCGGCGGGCCTTTTCGGCGAAAACCCTCCGGGCGGCGGGTCTTTTGTCTGCGGCCTGCGTTGACTCGGCCCTCACAGCCCGCGGCGGGGATGCTCCGGCCTCGCCGCCTTGGCCACAGCCAAAATCCCTCGCCGCAGGACCCCACGCAATTTTAAAACAGGCGCTAAGGGACAAATGTTGATTTTTCCCATCTGTGGCATAGATTGCACCGAATGAAACGACACGTTACCACCCCGAGACGGCATAACGTCACTTTGTCAGAGCCGGTCAGCGAAACGGTTGCAGCTCAAGTGAAGAATGGCCGGTATAAAGACTTTTCGGCGGCCATGCAGGATGCCGCTTGGAACTTTTTCATCGGGCCGCCTTCACCATTCGAGGAATACGGAGTGACGCCCGCAGAGGTGGAAGCTTCCTATCAGAAGGTTTGCCGCCAGATTGACCAGGAGCGGGCCGCCGGCAAGCTCAAGCCCTGGAAACGCGCCAAGAAATGATTCTCCAACGGCCTTCTTTTGAGCGGGCCTATAAGAAGCTCCCGGCCCAGGAGCAATCCGGCGTGAACGATGCCCTGGCCAGGCTGGAGGACAATTTTGGCCGGCCCCACCAACACGCCGGAATTTGTGTGCGCTCCATTGGAAAGTTTTTTGAATGCCGCGCTGGCCTTCGGTTGCGAATTTTATTTGTGGCCCGAGGCGGCGACCTGATCCTGGTGACGGTAGGGAGTCACGACAAGATCCGGGCCTTCGTGAAGAACAATTTATTTTACAGGGCTATCCTATTGACTCCAGTGACCACAACGTATAGTGGAGGAGGATGATAGAGGACTATCCGCGGACGCTTTTGGAGATGGAACGTCGGTTTGCCACTGAAGAACAGTGCCGTGCCTACCTGGCGACCCTGCGT
>JBBRPK010000316.1:0-3464 GCA_038228235.1 Verrucomicrobiota bacterium | reverse complement strand
GACGGCGCAGAGAAACCGCTTTCCCAAGGCACGTCCAAAGCGTAATCTTTGCGACGTGGTTCAAAGCTGCTTTCCATCCTTAGCTGCTTCGCCGCTGTCAGCGGCATCACGCGGCGGGTTCGCGGTGCTTGCGCACGGCCACCATGCGTGGACGACTGAGGTGGACCCCATTGTCTGAACCACGAGAAGCACTTTTTAAGCTTATACTTTTCGAGGCTGTTCCTATTTTTTTTCTGTTTCGTTGCTTTCTGTCTGAATCCATTTCGGAAAAGAGAGAACGACCAGCCATACCGCCGACCGCTCCCTCTCTCCCTTGTTTCTGGGTTTCTGTTCTTACTCCAACCGCCCTCGCTCGCGCAAGCCCGATCAGAAGTCCTCTCCTCCTTTCAAAACGTTTTTGACTTCTCCACCCGTCCTGCCACGCGAGCTTTCCTTCGGCTTGGGCTCCATCGCATACCAAGCTGCCGGCAGTCCTCCATGTGACTCTGGCGCCTGATACACATCCGCCGGAGTCGCGTTCGCCAGCGATTGATGCGGACGTTGCGTGTTGTAATGCGTGAACCATTTTCCTAACCTAACTTCCTCCCCATTTTCCAAAAAACCCAGTAAAAATCGGGGTTTCGCCAAAATTAGTAGCAAGTAATATGTGACTATATTGCAAAATACTTGTTGACGAAGATATGCCAAATCAACCACCATGTAGCCCGTGTTCGTGCAAGTCACTAAATCATCGCGGGCTGACAAAACCTATCTCACTTATCTGGTGCGCGAATCCTTCCGCACCCCCAAAGGACCCCGCTCCCGCACCGTCTGCAACATCACTGGCCTCCCCGCCCCTCTCCGGGAAACCATCGCCGCCAGCCTGCAAGGCCAATCCTTAGTCCCGGTCCAAGGCCTCAAGCTCCAGGATGCTTTGGACTATGGGGGCTTGGCCGTCTTAACCCAGGCCTGGCAGCGCTACGGCTTGGACCAGTTGGTCGCTGGATTGGGGACCAAACGACAACAGGGTTTGCTCCAGGCCATGGTGCTGGCCCGCCTCCTCTTCCCTTGCGCCAAACTGGCTTTGGCTCAGCAAGCCGAAGGCACGGCCCTGGCCCAAAGCTGTGGCCTGGCCGCCGATGAAACCTTTGCCGAGGATGACCTCTATGAGGCGATGGATTTGCTCAACGGCCGATGGGTCGCTCTGGAAAAGGGTCTCTATCAGCAGGCCTTTCCCAAAGGAATCCGCATGGTCCTTTATGATCTCACCAGCGTCTATTTTGAAGGCAAAGGGCCGCACCAGCTCAGTCGCTATGGACACAGCCGCGATCATCGTTCCGATCGCCCGCAAATCGTGTTGGCCGTGGCCACCGACCTGGAGGGGGTTCCTTTGCATTTGGAAGTGTTGCGCGGCAACCGCGCGGACACCAAGACCCTGCAGGGACTGGTGGCCACGCTGCGCCGCCGTTTCGGCCTGACCGAGGTGACGTTTGTGTTTGATGGCGGGATGAGTAGTGTCGTGAACCTGGACTCCCTGAGTGAAGCTCACATGCGATTTGTGACCCGGTTGTCCAACGCCACCATGGAATCCCTGCTGGCCGAGCGAGCGCCGGAAGACCAATTAGAATTGGGGGATCGCAGACAGGTGGTGGAGATGGTGCGGGAAGGCAAACGTTATGTGATTGCCGGCGGGGTCTGGCGGCAAGAGCGAGATGAGCAGCGCCGCTCCGTGCGCATGGCCAAGGCGGAGGCGGCGCTCAAGAAACTAGCCCAGGTCAAACGCCCAAAAGTGGACGCGCAAAAACTGGCCAGCCAGACTGGACGAATGCTGGAACGTTTGAAGGCTCACAAATACTTCAGCTATCAGGTGGACCCCAAGGGCCAACTGCAATGGCAGAGAAAACAGGACGTCATTGACCGGGAGATCCAGCGGGATGGATGGTTCCTCCTCCACACCAATTGTCCGGCCTCATCCTGTCCCAAAGAACAGGTCTTGGCCCATTACAAGGGACTGCTGGACGTGGAGGAAGCGTTTTGCGAATTGAAGAGTTTTCTGGAAGTGCGCCCGGTCTTTCATTGGCGACCGGATCGGGTGCGCAATCATCTGCGGTTGTGCTTTCTGGCCTATTGGATCAGTGCGCGCTTGGGAGGGGAATGGCGGTTGGCCAAGGAACGAGGGGAAGTTCCGCGGATGCTGCGCCGTTTACAAAAGATCCGCGTCGGGCGTTTGAAGGTGAAGGGTAAACCGGTGGGAAGGCTGATGACGGACATTCCCAAAGAACTCAACGACATACTGGCAAAGCTGGGCTTGCTGAAACTCTTTGGGACCATGCCAGCGTGGGTTTTGTAGCCCGACAAAAATCCAAAACAGGCGGTTTCCAAGGCTTTCTGCTCGATGGGGGAGGAAGTTAGGCTAACTCTCTTCCAGCCACCAACCCGTCCCCGTAATCGTTCCGGTAGACCTCTTCGTACTTCGTGCTCCACCACAGCCGCTCGATGAACCGATTGTCCATCCACCGGCCCCGTCCATCCATGCTCACCTCCACCCCCGCCGATTCCACCGCCTCGATGTAGCCCAGACTCGTGAACTGCGCCCCTTGATCGGTGTTGGAGATCAGCGGCGCTCCCTCTCCACGGGCCAACGCTTCTTCCCACGCCCGAATGCAGAAGTCCGACTCCAGCGTGTTGCTCAATCCCCACGACAGCACGTAGCGGCTCCACCAATCCATCACCGCCACCAGATACATAAACCCATAAGCCATCGGGATATACGTGATGTCGCTGCACCACACCTGGTTGGCTCCCGTCACCTCCAACCCCCTTAACAGATACGGGTAGATCGTGTGTCCCTCCCCAGGCTGACTCAACGAGCGGCGCGGGTAGAGGGCCTCCAGGCCCATCAGCCCGAGCAGCCTCTGCACCCGCTTCCGGTTCACCCGATGCCCAGCTCGCTCCAGCATCACTTGCAACCGCCGACTCCCATACACCGGATGCTTCAGATGCAGTTCGTCCAGCAACCGCATCAACCCCAGGTTCTCTTCGCTCTCCGCGCACGCCTCGTAGTAGTAGCTGCCTCGACTGATGTTCAATAGTTCGCATTGCTCTCGAATGCTCGGCTCATCCACTTTCTCGATCAACGTTCGTCGTTCAGGGACAGACCCAACTGTTTGGATTTTTTTTTGAGCCAGTCCAGACTCACCGTCAACTCTCCGATCTTCTCATGCAGGGCCGCGATCTTTTCCTCGCTCCCGTCGCCGACCGGCCGCCCGCGCTCGAAGAGTTCGGGCAATCGCTCCCGAATGATCGCCTTCCACTGCATGATCAACATCGGATGCACCTGATATTCTCGGGCCATTTGTGCCGTCGTTTTTATTCCCATCATCGCTTCCAAACCGACCTTGGCCTTGAAAGCGCCACTATATGTTTTTCGTTTCCGTTTCATCGATCTGTTCCTTCTCATTTTGAACAGACCTCGAAAAGCTCAG
>JBBRPK010000315.1:0-3556 GCA_038228235.1 Verrucomicrobiota bacterium | reverse complement strand
GTCGGTAAACGTCGTGTGCGGGTAGAAATCCCGGGGGACGAAAGCACTTGTTGGGCGGTCATGTTAATAGGGGTCTCGAAGCAAGTCAACGAAGGGGTTGTGGCGGGAGGGATTGCGCACAGAGCAGGCCGGGTGTGAGGCGAGGCGTTCGTAGGCGGCTCGGAAAATCATTTGTCTAAAGCGCAAGATCTTCGTAGAGTCACGTCTGATTTTGCGTGAATCTGAAAGTCAGAGGTCGCCACGTGGCTATGGTCAATTCTCGACGGACGTTTTTCCAGTATGTACGCAACGCGCTTGCCGGCGGCACGCTCGCGCAAATCCTGCCGTTCGAAATTGCCACGCCCTCGGGATCGGCACAACCGCCCGAAGAAGGCGTGGACTACTACGACAAGCTGGGCGTGACCAAGATCATCAACGCCGCCGGCACCTACACGCATTTAACGGCTTCGACTATGCCGCCTGCCGTGCAGGCCGCCGTGGCGCGGGCCGCCAGACATCCCGTGCATCTCGCGCAATTGCAAAGAGCGGCTGGAGAATACCTGGCGCGGCAGCTCCGTTGCGAAGCAGCGATGGTGACGGCGGGCGCCGCTTCCGCAGTGACCCTGGGCACGGCCGCATGCGTGACCCTGGGCAACGAGGCCGTGCAACACGCGATCCCCACCGATATGGCCAACGTGAAGAGCGAGGTGGTCATTCAAAAAGCGCACCGCTACGACTACGACCACGCGCTGCGCAGCTGCGGCATCCGCTTCGTCGAAGTGCACAACTTGCAGGAATACGAATCGGCCATCAACAAAAACACCGCCATGTGTTTTTTCTACAATGCCGCCGACGAAGGAAGCATCAGCCGGGAAGACTGGATTCGCGTGGCTCACGCGCACGGAGTTCCCTGCCTGAACGACGCGGCCGCCGACGTTCCGCCGATCTCCAATTTGTGGAACTACACGCAGATGGGTTTTGATCTGGTGGCCTTCTCCGGCGGGAAAGGGATGCGAGGCCCCCAGAATGCCGGCCTGCTGTTAGGCAAGAAGGACCTGATCGCGGCGGCGGTGAAGAACAACAGTCCCAACGACGACACCGTGGGTCGCGGCATGAAAGTCGCCAAGGAACAAATCGTCGGGATGGTCGCCGCAGTGGATTGGTTCCTGAGCCAGTCTGACGCGGAGATGGAAGCGGAGTATCGGAAGCGGATTGAGCGGATTCTCGGCTTGCTGAAAGATGTTCCCACGTTGAGATCGGAGGTGTTGATTCCCCCGGTTGCCAATCACGTCCCGCATGTGGTCCTTCGGTATGACCAGCAGCGCGTCAAGATCACTCCTCGTGAAGTTGCACAACAATTGCGCAAGGGGACGCCCAGCATCGAGTTGAATCCGGCAACCGGTTCGCCGGAAGCAAGCGCGGGCATCCCTAAAGATCCCGACAAGATTGTGATTGGCGTATGGATGCTGGAGCCTGATGAGGACCTAATCGTAGGGCGCCGCTTGCGAGAAGTGCTGGCCACTGCGGTCAAAGGCTGAAGATGTTTTCTAAAAAGGTGGCCGGGGCGAATGGATTCGGTCCTGGCGGGTCGGGATTTTCGGCGAGGGGTGGTCTGGATGAAGATCAATAAGAAATTCAAGGCGAAGCTGGAGAAAAGCTCCAACAAGGGCGGCTGGACGTATGTGGTGTGGCCCGGCGCGGCGGGCCAGCAAGTGGCCTGCCTGGAAATGGCTGTGGCGCGGCACGAGTTGACAGGAACGGAGAAGGGCGGTCGTGGGGAGTTGGTGAACTGAGAAGAGAGGTCCTTCGGCTGCGTGAGCCGGCTCGTTCGCGGGAGCGAACGAGAGGGTAAAATCCGGCTCACTTCGCTCAGGATGACAGTTTGTGTGGGTGGGGGGGAACAACAAGGCGGGCCAGTGATGGCCTGCCTGGAAAAGTTGGAACGTTTCCGCTCTGTGGTGCTCGTGGACGAAAATGAATTGCGGTTACGCAGCGGATGTCGTTCCATACTCCTGCGCGCAGGCCCGGTACCGCACCTGGAGCACCTGAAAGGGTGTGGATTGTCACTCTACTGTTCGAATGTCCCGGGTTTCACGCGCGCTCCTGCTTGATTATGAATCCCCACCCTCGCCCAAGGCCGACAATATAACTTTACATGTAGATAATTATATAGTAATATCCCATATGGCCGCCGACTTCCCGCCCAACCTCGCCTCGCTCAGCGCAGCAGCTGCTCCCCTCTGCTTCCCTTCCCGAGGCCGCTCCCCCGCTTTCGTTTAATCCAACGCTTGCGAATCACCAGAAAAGTACTCACAAACCGAGCGCTCGCTACAGAAAAAGTCCCAGTACCACCCCGCCCTTGCCCGCTCTGCATGCCCTTCCCCCCGGAGCCCGCTCCGGCAGTGTCCCACCTGCTCGCCTACCCACCTCAAACTGTCATCCTGAGCGTAGTGAGCCGGATTTTTCCTCCTCGTTCGCTCCTGCGAACGAGCCGGCTCACGCAGCCGAAGGACCTCTCTTGTTGGTTCACCAATTTTCCAACTAGCAAAAAAAGCGGGCCACCAAGTGGCCTGGCTGCGCGTCGGCATGGGAAAATCCGGAACGCTACCGCTCAGGATGGCAGCTTGGAAGTCATGGGTGGAAGGCGAGGCTTAGGTCCGTCCAGTTGCGGTTGGCGGATTCGATCAGCGCGATTTTTTTGGCTCGGCGCCAGCCTTTCCATTGTTTTTCGCGCGCGATCGCTTCGCGGATATCGCCGTAGGGTTCTGAATAGACGAGTTTGGTGGTTTTGTATTTCGAGGTGAACCCCTGGATGGTGCCGGCTTTATGTTGGGCGACGCGGCGCTCGAGATGATTGGTGACGCCGATGTAGAGGACGCCGGAGGCGCTGGCCATGATGTACGCGTGATACGTCATGGCGCGGTAGTGTGGCATGAGTTGGCGGGAATAGAGAAGGGGGCGGTTTGGCGAGTTGTGAGGCGCAGATCAACTGAGAAGAGAGGTCCTTCGGCTGCGTGAGCCGGCTCGTTCGCCCGCCACGGCGGGCAGGCAGGAGCGAACGAGAAGGAAAAATCCGGCTCACTTCGCTCAGGATGACAGTTTTGCGCGGGTGGAAATAAAATGCGGCTCGCTTCGCTCTGGATGAGTGTTTTGCGTGGGTGGGCAAATAGGGATGACAGTTTTGAGTGAGTGGGCGACTAACTACGTGGGCGGGCTGGTGGGCTAACGATGGAGCAATGAAAAAGGCGGGCCAGTTATGGTCCGCCTCTTTGTTTGCCCGCCGTGAGGTGGCGAACACCGTGAGGTGGCGAACAAAAAAAGGGCAGACCGTTTGGTCTGCCCTTTTTACTGCTGGATACGATGTGATGTGCGCGTTTGCGCTTTGACCGTCGATACGATGAGACAGAATCCGTCCAAAGTTCTGAATAAAAGCGAGACGTGTAGTCCTACCCATTCGTGAGAAGGGCGGACTACTATGAGTGGCATGATCCGCACACCATAGCGGGTTGAGCCACTACTACTTTAGAAAGGAGGTGATCCAGCCGCAGGTTCTCCTACGGCTACCTTGTTACGACTT
>JBBRPK010000314.1:0-3572 GCA_038228235.1 Verrucomicrobiota bacterium | reverse complement strand
CGGCAGAATCGTGTTCACCTTTTAGTGGGCAAAGCTCGACTGCAATGCAGTAGGATTTGGCTTTGTAAGTCATTGCCATCCTACCTGTTCCGCTGATTGAGCCGGACTCTTTTCAGCCTCAATTGCATAGTTACGGCTTAGCCGGAAAGGGCGTTTTAAGCTAGTTGCGAAAGGGTTTTCAAGGGTTTGGAGGGGCGATCCGAGGCTAACCGAGCCTTCCAGGATTTTTTGTTTTTCGCGTTCTGAGGATTGGGGCATCCTGAACTAACGTTTCAATGGTCTTGCAAGCCGATTTCTGATGGCTTGCGCCAGCGGAATGAGGCTCGAAATTGAGGTAAGCAACTTCAGCCGGGTTTGGTTTTGGGTCGTTCGCGGACTGATTTTGCTCGGAAATGGTGCGCGCTGCAGGATTTGAACCTGCGACCCCTTCCGTGTGAGGGAAATGCTCTACCACTGAGCTAAGCGCGCCACCGTTAGTAAAAGATTGCAGATCATCCTTCCTCGTCGCAAGAATAAACCAAGTGAAACCTCGGCGCCTCCTACCCCTGATGCCTGCGCTCTTCATGGCAGCCAATAGCCCGTTTGTTTGGCCCAAGTTTGAGAGTTAAAGGTCGGATTGAGGCATCCAGGGCCGCAGCCGTGCCAAATTATTCCTTCGCGCCGGGGGACGGGAGGAAGCCCCCTTGGCCCAGCCAGGCGCGGCAAGACGCAGTCCAAGTCGAGTAAGGACGGGCGTTTGTGCGGACACCGAAATCATGGGCGGTCCCTGCATAGATGTGCAGCTCAGCGGGAACGCCGGCTCGTCTGAGCGCGAGGTACATGAGCACACTGTGCTCCGGCGGGCTGATGATGTCGTCCCCGCCATGCACAAGGAAGATCGGCGGGGTTCCCTCTGGAATGCGCAGGCCGGAAGCCAGTTCATCTTTGTCCTTGGCCTTGAGATACCCGGGATAGACCGAAACCGCGAAGTCGGGTCGGCAACTGATTTTGTCCACCTCATCGATTGGCTCGTAGGTTCGTTTCTCGAAGCTCGTCGCCGCCGCGATGACAAGATGCCCCCCCGCTGAAAATCCTACCATGCCGATTCGCTGGGGATGGATGCTCCACTGGCTGGCTTTGCTGCGCACCAGGCTGATGGCGCGCTGGGCATCCTGAAGGGGGCGGCGGGCGGGCTCGCTTTTTGGTTCATCTGGGCGGCGCGGCACACGGTACTTGAGGATGATGCCGGTCACGCCAATCGAGTTCAGCCAACCCGCGACTTCCTCGCCTTCAAGCTGCCAGTAAAGATCCCAGTATCCGCCTCCTGGGCAAATCAGCATCGCGGTCCCCGTGTCCTGGTCCCTGGCCGGCCGATAGATCGTAATCGTCGGTTTGGTCACATCGGTAATCATGCGGGTCGGCTCGGTCACCTCGACCTTCTTGTGCTCCAACTTCGGTGACATGCGGAATCTTTCCGCGCCGATGTTGCCACTTTCATCGGGGACTTTCCCAGGCCAAATCTCAATGACCAGTGGTTCCGCTGCGAGCGTGGCGCGCGCGATCATCAACCCCAAAATTAAAACGGCGGCTGAGATGACTGGTGGCATCATCGTCGAGTGTTTCATCGTCGCATCGAAGGCTCCGCCTCCGCTTCCTAACCCTACTATGAATCGACGACCCTCGCCACAGGTTTAAGGAAGAGACCGGCTGGCGGGCAAGTTGAAGCCCCTGCCAATACCAAATTTTTGATTCTCACTCTTTGATCTTACTGAGGATTGATTATTGAAAATTGGTTATGGGTTATCATTCCGGGCTCATGCTTCACATGAAGGGTTTGACGGCGCTCGCGGGGGCAGTCATTTTAAGCCCAAGTTCATGAACCGAGATCGAGCCATTTTTGCTAATCTGCTTTGGGGCGCCATTGCCCTGCTAGGGGCCGGCGCCTATGCCACGCTTGCGTTGCGGCGCGGGGAACACCTCAGCTCGGCCTACCTTTTGCTCGCCGCTCTTTGTTCCTACGCTATCGGATATCGCTTTTATTCCAAGTGGATCGCGACCCGTGTGCTCGTGCTCGACGATCGGCGCGCCACCCCTTGCGAGGTGCATGATGATGGACGCGATTTCGTAAAGACGAACAAATGGATCGTCTTCGGCCATCACTTCGCAGCCATTTCGGGGCCGGGCCCGCTGGTCGGCCCGGTGCTGGCTGCGCAGTTTGGCTATTTGCCCAGCGCGTTGTGGATTCTTATCGGCGTGGTGCTGGGGGGCGCAGTGCAGGATTTGGTGATTTTGTTTTGCTCGATGCGGCGCGATGGCAAGTCGTTGGCCCAGATGGTGAAGGAGGAACTTAACAGCACGGCTGGCCTTATTGGGGTGGTGGCGATTCTCTCCATCATGATCATCTTGCTGGCGGTGCTGGCGCTGGTAGTGGTGAACGCTTTGGCGGAAAGCCCGTGGGGAGTGTTCACGGTTGGCGCAACAGTGCCCATCGCCATGCTCATGGGAGGTTATCTGCGATTTTGGCGCGTGGGCAAGGTGATGGAGGCCTCTGCCATCGGGATCGTGCTGCTGTTATTGGCTGTCTGGGGAGGGAAATTTGTTTACGCCGATAGCGCAGGGCTGGGAAAAGTTTTTACCTTCGGAGCTGAACCTCTGGCATGGACGATCCTCTTTTATGGTTTGGCGGCAAGCGTTCTGCCGGTTTGGTTGTTGCTGGCCCCGCGCGATTATCTGAGCACCTTCATGAAACTAGGCACTATTTGCGCGCTAGCCTTGGGAGTTTTTCTGGTCTTGCCGCATTTGCAAATGCCAGCCGTGAGTAAATTCGTGGATGGCACTGGGCTGGTGGTGCCTGGGAAATTGTTTCCCTTCTGCTTTATCACGATTGCTTGCGGGGCCATCTCCGGTTTCCATACTCTCATCGCCAGCGGAACCACCCCCAAAATCATCACCCGCGAAAGCTACGCCCGGTCCATTGGGTATGGCGGAATGTGCCTGGAGTCGCTGGTCGCGATCATGGCATTAATCGCGGCCTGCACCCTCGAACCCGGAGTCTATCTCAGCTTGAACGTGAAAGGACAGCCCCTGGAGACAATCGCCAAGGTTACTGCCACGGGTTTTCCCATCACGACCGAAACCATGGATTCGCTGGCTGGACAAGTGGGAGAGAAAACTTTGTTCAACCGTTCCGGAGGCGCGGCGACCCTGGCGGTCGGGATGGCGCAGATTTTTTCCAAAGCGGTCAACGGACGGTGGCTCGATCTCTGGTATCACTTTGCCATCATGTTCGAGGCTTTGTTCATTTTGACCACTCTCGACGCGGGCACGCGAGTGGGCCGCTATCTCCTTCAGGATGTATTGGGAAACCTCTGGAAACCTCTGGCTGACGTCAAAGGGTTCGGCTCAAATATAATCGCCAGCGTGCTGATCGTGGCGAGTTGGGGATATTTTTTACATGGCTATCCTATTGACTCCAGTGACCACAACATATAGTGGAGGAGGATGATAGATGACTATCCGCGGACGCTTTTGGAGATGGAACGTCGGTTTGCCACTGAAGAACAGTGCCGTGCCTACCTGGCGACCCTGCGTTG
>JBBRPK010000313.1:0-3577 GCA_038228235.1 Verrucomicrobiota bacterium | reverse complement strand
TCTGCGGCGGAAGTTTCGCTGGGCTTGGATTTGCTCTTTTTGTTTTTGTCCTCCTTCCCGGCAATGGTGGCGTGGTCTTTGAGACGGTAACTCCGGCCGGTAATGGCGATGGTCTGGGCGTGGTGCAGGAAACGATCCAGATTCGCTCATGGATGGAAGGGAAAGGCGCGGTGACTTGTCAGGTCAGTTTCCGCCCGGCATCAACTCCGCCGGTTCTTCGAGGATTTCGAGGAGCGCCTTCGCGCAATAAACGCGGTCGCGTTTTGCGGTGCCAGCCTGCTGCACGATTCCAAGGCGTTCCAACCGCTCAATGGCGCGTTGCGCCGTGGTGAAGGCGATGCCAAGTTTTTCGACAGTGCCCTTGGCGGTAATGAAGGGATTGGCCGCGAGCAATTCGACAACTCGCATGGGAGTTTTGGTGGATTCTCCGGCCACGCTTTTTTGCCACTCGGCCAGCTTCGCGTTAATTCGCCCGGCGCGACGCAACGCATCTTCCGACATTCGGGCCACGCCCAACAAAAAGTATTCTATCCAATCCTGCCAGTCTCCGCGCTCGCTGATGCCGCGCAAGCCGTCGTAATAATCCCGGCGGGAAGCCTCAAAAAATGCGGACAGGTAAAGCAACGGCGTGGGCAAAATCTTTCGTTCAATCAGGAATAAAGTGATGAGCAAGCGGCCCACGCGCCCGTTGCCATCAAGAAACGGGTGGATGGCTTCAAACTGGTAATGAGCCAGGGCGATGGTGACGAGCGGCGGCAGGTCAGATTCGTTGAGAAATTTTTCCCATGCGGCAAGGCATGGTTCCACGTCATCGGGCGGAGGCGGAACAAAGGAAGCCGATTCCGGTGCGCAGCCCGGCTTGCCAATCCAATTCTGGATTTTGCGGAACTCTCCCCGCTTGGCGTGGTGTCCCCTCACGTCGGTCATGAGTTTTTCGTGCAACTCTTTGACAAGGCGGACACACAAAGGCAGTTCCTTGAGCCGCGCCATGCCGTGCTCGAGGGCGACGACGTAATTGCCGACTTCGCGCAAGTCGTCGGTGCTGCGCTCGACCGCGATGCCCGCCTCGGCGGCCAGCAATTCGCCGAGTGTTGCCTGAGTGCCTTCGATCTTGCTGGAAAGGACGGCTTCACTCCGGACAAACGGACGCATGAGCACATGCGGGTTGGGCAGCCGCCCACCTTCGCCGGCCAACTGCCCAATCAGCCGGTCGGCGTCGGAGAGCAGCCGGACAAGGCGGGGCGACCAATCAATGGCTGGCGGCAAGGGATTGGGCACGAAGGCTGAGTAACCGCCTTGTGGCACCTTTTTCCCCGAAATCTGTGTCGTTTTCGGCATCTGGAACCTATTCCGATGCCGAAAATAGCACAAACCGCTATTAGCGTAAATGGCAAACAACGAAAATAAGGCGGTTTCTTATTAGCGCGGTCGAAAACTGGCTTGGGGCTTATTTCGACGCGCGGGCGGCTTCGGGCGCATCGTCAACATCAGTTCGGTGGTGGGCTTTCTCCCTTCGCCTTTTATGGGAATCTATGCGGCGAGCAAACACGCACTGGAAGCATACACCGAGACGCTGGACCACGAAGTGAGGAGCTTTGGGGTTCGCGCTTTGTTGGTCGAGCCAGCGTTCACCAAAACCAAGATCGGCCACAGCGGGAAGGACGCCCAGATGGTTCTCAAAGAGTATGCCACGCAAAGACAGCGGACAAAGCAGGCGGTGGAGGCAGGCATCCAAAACGGGGACGATCCCCGAATGGTGGCGGAAGCGGTTTGCCAAGCCCTGACAGCGAAATCACCGCGACTGCGTTATCCAGTCGGCAGAGGTGTCGCCTTGAGCCGGATGCGCCGCTTCGTTCCCGCCGGCATGTTCGACAAGAGTTTCCGCAAACAATTTCAACTGGCCTGATTGGAGCACCTGAAAACATGAAAGCACTTATGAGACGACTTGCCGCAAGAAGGAGCGAAGACCTCACATTTTTGTTCGATGTGTGGCCCGCACTTTTGCAGCATGAAGATAACGGAGGACGCGCGGAAATATGCGGCGGAACAGGGAATCGCGGAAGAAGAGGCGTTGAAAAAGGGAATGGAAGAAAAGTCCCGCGAGTTTAGAGCGAAAGGCAGCGATGTCCTTGATCCGCAGCCGCGAGGCCGGTTGAGAGTTGATGGATCAACCATACCCTTCGACACGCAACGATAAACCATCAACATGCCATCATCCTATGTTCAACTTTGAAAAACTTGATGTTTGGAACGAAGCCATCGCCTTCGCCGATTCTGTTTAAAATTGCCACCGGCTCAGTCTTTGAGATCGTTTCCCAAGCCACCGTCTCAACCCTCAACTAACAGGAAGCGCATCACCTCCCGACAATGACCCCGACAATGCAAAGATGAGTGACGGTTGCTTCGGAGAATCGGAAAATCGGACGGTTGAATGTGGCTGACTCAAACTTGAAGACTAAAACCTTCTGTGCGAGATTGTTCCAAAGACATGAACGCGAAATCGTTAACTCGGGCAACCCTCCTCTTGTTCGGATTATGGCTGACGGGCGAGCGTGGTCTTGCACAACGCTCCCCCGCTGACCGGATTTACACATTAATCAAAGGCAGCGCTTTGGTGGATGATTGCCCGATTTGCGGCCGCCCAACCATCCTTGCGCCCATGACGGGGACCTTTGCTTTGCGATTGGTGGAACGAAATCCTCTTTTCGCGCGGTATGAACTTCAGAACATCTCCTTTCAGGCTGGTGCTGCGTCGGGGAGAGAATATCAGGTGAGTGGGGGCGGAGGGTATCAGGTGGGCGGTGAGGTAGCAGTGGCCCAAGACATGTTCCTTGATGCGCAAATCGACAACGGTTTTGCAAAGACCATGGCCCTCTGCGCCAATGGAGATCGCGCCGTGACAAGCGCGTGGCCAGAGATTCGAATCACAGTCGACCAGACGAATGGCACGCCCGCGCAAGTATACCACCTGACTCTTGTCGCTGTGCCTGTTCTCCAATTCCTCTCCATCATTCCTGACCACAAAACAGGCGATGTGCGGCTGGTCTGGGAGGCGAATAGCAACTTGGCTCAGTTGGAATGGGCAACAAATGTGTCGGGCCCATATTCTCCCTTATCGGCGATTACCAGCCAGACCTCATTCACCGATCCGGGTGCGTTGACCAACCGTTCTCAAACCTTTTATCGGCTTCGCCAATACTAACTTCACCCCAGCCTCGTAGTCAGAGAGTAGCGGAGCAGGGTTGGAGGTTTTTCTGTGGAGGGTGTAATGAATTTCGTGTAATCGGCCGAAGATACCTCTAAGAGCCTGTTTTAAAATTCCGTGTGGTTCTGTTTTCGCGGAAAGGGCTGGACGGCGAGGCGCGACGAGCGAGCATACTCGCCAGGGGTCTGTGACCGAGGAGCAACAAAGCCAGCCGGCCTTTTCCGCGAAAACCCTCCGGGCGGCGGGTCTTTTGTCTGCGGCCTGCGTTGACTCGGCCATCACAGCCCGCTGCGGGGATGCTCCGGCCTCGCCGCCTTGGCCACAGCCAAAATCACTCGCCGCAGGACCCCACGCAATTTTAAAACAGGCTCT
>JBBRPK010000312.1:0-3589 GCA_038228235.1 Verrucomicrobiota bacterium | reverse complement strand
TTTTGACGAAGTTGCTCGACGAGCTGGATCTCCGATGGGCTGAACTCGCTCTGGTCAGTAATTTTGTTCTTCATCCCCACTCTATTTAGTGATATGGCTAAATTTGTACATTTTATTCTGCAAAAATCTTCTCTCTCTCTCTCCCTCACCCACTTTTAATCACACCCCGCTATTGCCGGAGAGTGGGCTAAGACCTTTTTTTTGAAAATTCTCCTTGCACCCCGGCTGGCAGAGGCTTTAATACGCCGGAAGTCGAATGACTTCGGCAACTATAACCAAAATTAGACAACACGACTAACATATGGCAAAATCACTCTCCAAATCCCAAATCGCGGCTGCGATTGCTGAGAAGAGCGGACTCACCAAAAAGCAAGCCACTGAAATCCTCGAGCAAATTGCCCAACTGGCATACAAGAATGCCAAGAACACTTTCACCCTGCCGGGGCTGGGCAAGCTGGTGTTGGTGAATCGCGCGGCGCGCCTCGGGCGCAATCCCGCCACAGGCCAGCCGATCCAAATTCCTGCCAAGCGCGTAGTGAAATTTCGCGTCGCCAAAGCGGCCAAGGATGCGATCCTGGGCGCAAAGTAAACTTAGGTTCCTCGCCCTGGCATTCTGGCTGTTTCAGAGTGCTCCTTCTCGCCCCATAATGGATTCGGAGCTGTGCAGCCTAAAATGCTCTTGGCTTGGGCTGGTCCCGTCTTCCCGGTTTCTCCTCGTCGTTCTCGCGGCGGCGCCTCTGCGATCGAGTGGGTGGTTGAATCATTCCCCTACCGCTGCCGCGATGGCGGCTTTTTCGCTCCTCCCTGGCTGCGAGGAGAAGGACCAGAAGGAGAACCAGCCATAGCATCGGTTTAGGCTGCCAAACTAAAGCGCCGACCCGATGGCACCGGAAGGGCGAGGGCACCGCCCAAGTTCATTTTGTTCACGCAGGGCGCATACGAGGCGCGCCAATCCCTGGATCGGGATTCTCTTGTTAGGAATTCATGCCATGCAGGCTGGGCCTGAAGACGCGGGTGACAAGGATAGCTAATGCTTTCGTTGCTGATTGCGTTTGGGGTGGCCGACCACTTCCCAATACAACCGCAACCACGCGGCGCGCACGGCCGGAGGGTCATTTTGCGGCGCCAATTGCTGGGGAAACAATTGAAGCAGGGGAGAAGGTATCATCCGCAGCAGTTGCGGCCGAGTAAGTTGTTGGCTGGTCAGCATTTTCATATTAATCAATGCTTGAACAAATTTCGTGCCAACCCTGCGTCTCACTAGAAAAAGAATTTCTTTTCCATTCTCCGAAATCGCGAAGTCCGTCCCTTTAGATTCTATCACGTCGCTAAAGCTGCTACTTTGGGGCGAAACTGAAACTTTCCACCAGAACCCGGAGGTGTTGGGACATTCATCCGTCCATTCGTCCAAAAACCATTATTGCAGCGGGGTAGAGTTCTACACTCGGCAGATTCTCCCCCTGATGGGTAGTGAAGGAGTCGTTATAGTGTCTCGAAAAGGAACGCGCGCCACAGCAGGTGTCAACATTATGGACAATACGGGACACGGGGAGCCCAATTCTGGACAGTTCAAGTTGACCAGATTTCCAGTCATTGTCGAATCGTCTTCCCGACTTGATAGACGAGAAACAATTCATCGCCGATGCGCTTTTGCGATTTCAAAGACAAACCTATCGCTTGGGAAAGGTTTTTGAATCCCTTGCCATCGGCGAGCGTTGGAGCGTGGCCGCCGCCGAAAATAATCGGGCAAAGAGTCACATATATTTCATCCACCACGCCGGCTCGAAGCAAACCCTCGTTGAGTTCTCCGCCGCCTTCGCAGAGCAGTCGTTTAACTCCCCATTTCCGGCGCAGCCATCGGCAGGCAGTTGCAAAATCGACGTCCTTCCGGCCACAAATTTTGACCTCGTCTGCCACTGCGCGTAGATTTTTGAGGCGTCGTTTTGAAATTCTTTCTGTGGTTAAAATAATAATCGGTGAAAATCGGTGGCTGAAAATTGCAGCCTTGGGATCGAGAGTGCCTGAGCCACTCACGACTATCCTGAGATTGTATTCAGCCAGGCCTTGTTGAAACCGCTTGCGCCGAAATCTCGCCGGGCCGGGACCAAGGCTTACCGGCGACAAATCGACGGTGCGCGCTCCGGACATGACCGCGTCGGCCTGAGATCTAAGCGCCAGCAAGAGCTGCTGGTCGCGCTTGCTTCCAAAGGGAACGAAGACACGGTTGGCTGGCGCCAGTTTGCCATCGGCAGTAAGGGCAACGTTGAGGTAAACAAACGGACGAGAGGTGAAGCGCGCGCCGCCTTCAGAGTTCATTGATTGTCTATATTGTTATCAAAAAATGAGCATTGCGTCTCCATAACTAAAAAAATGATAACGCTCACGGATTGCTTCCGCATACGCAGAAAGGACAAGAGTGCTTCCGGAGGTTTCGCCCGGGGCAGCAAAAGCGCTCGCCAGCATTAACAGCGTCGATCGGGGCAGATGAAAATTGGTGAGCAACGCATCGACGATGCGAAAGCGGGCCGGGGGATAAATGAATAGGCGAGTGCGTTTAGCGCCCGCTACTATTTGGCCATCATTTTCTGCCGCCACGCTCTCCAGCACGCGCAGACTGGTGGTGCCCACCGCAATGACACGCCGCCCTTCGTTCTTAGCGGAATTGATCGCCTTTGCGGTTTGCTCATTGACGGCAAACCGTTCCTCGTGCATCAGGTGCTCGGAAAGATGGCTGGCCTTGACCGGTGCAAATGTCCCCACTCCTACGTGAAGGGTCACAAAAGAAATCTGGACGCCCCGGTCCCGGATTTCCCGCAACAATCGGTCCGTAAAGTGAAGTCCTGCGGTGGGGGCGGCAACCGAACCTTTCGCCTCAGCATAGACGGTTTGGTACCTGGCCAGATCGGGCGTAAGATCTTCATGGCGCGCTCGCGATATGTAAGGCGGCAACGGCACCTCTCCTAACACCTCCAATGCCTCTAAAATATTAGGGGCGCCGCTGAAACGCAAGCGCCGCTCCCCTTCAGGATTTTGAGCCACAAGGAGGGCTTCGATTTTGGTGAGGTCGCCGGTCTTCGGGTTTTTCAGAATAATTCGCGTATGAAGGCGCGCCCGTTTGCCCGGACGCACCAGGGCCCACCAGTCATTCAATTGGTTTTCTTCCAGAAGCAAAATCTCAAACTCTCCACCGCTGACTCGGTTGATTCCGCGCAGGCGGGCAGGAATTACTTTTGAATCGTTCAAGACAAGGACATCCCCTGCTCGCAGAAGGTCCAAAACCTGTCCGAATACACGATGGGACAGTTTTTTCGAGGCACGGTCCACTACAAGGAGGCGGGATTGGTCCCGTTCCCGAGGAGGGGCTTGCGCTATAAGCTCTGGGGGCAATGAAAACTCAAATTGACTCGTCAGCACGGCTCATTCTACGGCAATCGGGGAGGTTTAATCAACAGGGCTATCCTATTGACTCCAGTGACCACAACGTATAGTGGAGGAGGATGATAGAGGACTATCCGCGGACGCTTTTGGAGATGGAACGTCGGTTTGCCACTGAAGAACAGTGCCGTGCCTACCTGGCGACCCTGCGTTG
>JBBRPK010000311.1:0-3597 GCA_038228235.1 Verrucomicrobiota bacterium | reverse complement strand
TTGGCGAGAGCGCTGCCTGGTCAGATGCAAGGCGCGAGGAGGGCGCATCCCCTTTATGGGGCTGTAACCGACGAGCAACGCCGCAGATGGCCAGGCGCCGCCTCGCCCCGTAGGGCTGGGACGCTTTCGGCTTCTGGCATCATTGCTCCTCAGTTACAGAGCTGAGGCTATGCTCCTTCGTCGCGCCTCGCCCGAAACCAAAATCGTCTCCAGCAAAACCGGAAGTAATTTTTGAGCAGACCCTAAGAGTCATTCGGTTCGGGCACAGGCTCAACCCCTGGCAAGCGGATTCTTGGGAATGGTGAAATAAAAACTCGCCCCCTCATCCATCCTGCCTTCAGCCCAGGTCCTTCCTCCATGACGCGCGATAATCCGCTGCACGATGGCCAGGCCGATGCCAGTTCCCTCGAATTCCGCCGCCGAATGCAGTCGCTGAAAGACGTTAAAGAGTTTTCCCACATACTGAGGATTGAACCCGACACCGTTGTCACGGACATAGAAGATCGTTTCCAGCGCGCTTTCTGCAGCGCCAATTTCGATGCGAGTCTCGACCCGTGGGCGCGAGTACTTGAGGGCATTAGAAACCAGATTCAGCACCACCTGGCGAAGGGTTGCCGGATCTCCAATAATTCCGGGCATGGGGCCTATCGACCAGACGATCTTCCGTCCTGCCATCTCGCTGGCTAAGTCGCGACGCGCTGTCTCAATCAGAGCCGCCATATCGACGGCTATGTCAAACATTTCGGTTCGACCGGTGCGGGAGAAGGCCAGCAAGTCGTCGATTAATTGATTCATCTGCCGTGCGGAGCGGGCGATGGTGTTGACAAAGCCCAGGCATTCTTCATTCAAACCAGGGCCAGCCTGGGTTTGGAGCATATCGATAAACCCTTCCACATGGCGAAGCGGGGCTCGCAGGTCATGAGAAACTGAATAGCTAAAAGCCTCCAGCTCTTTGTTGGCAGCCTCGAGTTCGGCCGTGCGCAGGCTGACCCGCTTTTCCAGTTCCGCATTCAAGAGGAGAACTTGTTCCTCACTCCGGCGCAAGGCCGCTTCGGCTTCCCGACGCCTGGCCCTTTCCTCAGCCTGGCACAACGCCCGATGCACAGCCGGGGCTAGACTCGCCAGACGATGTTTCAAAATGTAATCGGCGGCGCCGCCTTTCAGGGCCTTAATCGTGGTTTCTTCGCCGAGCGAACCGGTGACGAAGATGAAAGGGACATCCGGAACTTTCGCCCGGGCTATCGCCAAGGCAGAAAACCCGTCAAAGGTCGGAAGCCCGTGGTCAGAAAGGATTAGATCTGGCGGCTGCCGCACCAGGGCGGCAAGAAACCCTTCCTGGCTGTCAACGCGTTGAGATCGGAAGCTCAGACCGCCTTTGCGCAACTCACGATCAATCAGGAATGCGTCGGTGGCATCATCTTCAACCACCAGAATCTGAATGTTTTGTTTCACGTTAGGATAGGCTCAACAATAATTCGACCTTACTCCTATGCAGCGCGTTCATTTTTGTAAAGCACGGATTCTTGATTTTTTTGCCATTGACCAATCCAGGAGCGCAAAATAAATTGGAAGCGGTGGCCAGCGTAGCTCAGTTGGTTAGAGCGGCGGACTCATAAGCCGTAGGTCACTGGTTCAACTCCAGTCGCTGGCACCACCTACTTGATCTCCAGTTCTTGTTTGATCTTGAACTTCTCCACCCGCTTCCGCAGGGTGGCCCGAGTGATGCCCAAGAGTCTGGCCGCTTGCACCTGGTTGCCTTGCGTTTCCTTCAACGCTTCGATGATTAACTCCCGCTCCACGGCGGGAATGAGCTTGAGCTGGGTTTCTTTGCGGGCCCATCTAAAGAGGCCCTGTACAATTCCTGAAAGCTCTAACGAATCCCCGATCCCCGCTGACGCAAGGGCTGCGGCGGACGTGCGCGTCTCGCTCGCCGTGGGTGGCGCAGTGGGCGGAATCAGCGGCCGGTTGGCCAGCAGTTCGGGAGGCAGATCTGTCAATACTATGACCTCTCCCTTGGCCACTACCAAAGCGCGCTGGATGATGTTTTCCAATTCCCGCACATTCCCCGGCCATGAATATTGTTCCAGAGCGGCCAGAGTCTGAGGGGAGATTGATTTCGCGCCTTGTTTTTGGTGTTGCGCAAATTTTTTCAAGAAATACTTCACCAACAATCGAATATCTCCTCGACGCTCCCGCAACGGCGGCACTTCCACCCGCACTACATTGAGCCGGTAGAAGAGATCCTCGCGGAACTGCCGGCTGGCCACCGCCTGTTCCAGTGGCCGGTTGGTTGCTGCGATCACGCGCACATCGACCTTGATCGGTTGATTTCCCCCCACTCGCTCAAAAGTGCCTGACTGGAGGACGCGCAAAATTTTCGTTTGTGTGGGGGGAGACATGTCCCCGATTTCATCGAGGAAAATGGTGCCGTGATTGCATTGTTCGAATTTACCAATCCTTTGCGCGCTGGCCCCCGTGAATGCGCCGCGTTCGTGTCCGAACAATTCGCTCTCGAGCAGATTTTCCGGGATGGCGGCGCAGTTGATGGCCAGAAAAGGTTGAGTCGCTCGCTGGCTATGATGGTAAATGGCTCGGGCTACCAATTCCTTGCCCGTGCCACTTTCGCCCGTGATCAGAGCCGTGGCATCGGAGCCCGAGAGCTGCCCAATGAGCTTGAACACATTTTGCATTTGGTCGCTGCGCCCGATGATGGCCAAGTCGTAATCCTCCGTTTCCAGATGCGGCTCGTAGGAAACGACCTCCCGCATGTCTCGCGCCGCTTTGAGCGCCGCCAGAATAATCTCCTTGAGCTTGGGAACCTCGAACGGTTTGAGCAGATAATCATACGCGCCCAGCTTCATCGCCTCAATGGCCGTTTGGGCCGTCCCGTAAGCGGTCATCATGATGACGGGAAGTTTTGCATTCGTTTGGCGCAGCCGGCGCAACGTCTCCAAGCCATTGATACCGCCCATCCGCACATCCATAATAACCAGGTCGGGCTTCAGCCGCGGAATAATTTTGAGCCCCTCCTCTCCGCTGGCAGCCGTATTCAGGTCGAATTCCGGTGGTCCAAAATTGCGTCGAAAGGAATATTGCACGTCCGCCTCGTCATCGATCAACAGCAACTTATCCATTGAGCGCAGGATACAGCATGAGGGATGCAGGATGCAAGATGAGGGATGAAGATACGAAGACGGAGGACGGCGATCCGGGATGCGAGATTCTGGAGGCAGGATAGAACAAACCGGGAGCAAGCTCCCGCACTGCAAACGCTCCGCGACCCCCATCCCGCATCCGGAATCCGCCATCGTGAAAAATGAACTGCATTAACGAGCAGCGCTCCGAGTTGGGCTCCGATTGCAATCCACGCGTCCGCGATGAAGAGACGAAGACGGAGGACGGACGACCGAGGGCAGCGATCCGGGATGCGAGACTCTGGAGGCAGGATAGAACAAAGCGGGAGCAAGCTCCCGCACTGCAAACGCTCCGCGACCCCCATCCCGCATCCGGAACCCGCCATCGGGAAAAATGAACTGCATTAACGAGCAGCGCTCCGAGTTGGGCTCCGATTGCAATCCACGCGTCCGCGATGAAGAT
>JBBRPK010000310.1:0-3699 GCA_038228235.1 Verrucomicrobiota bacterium | reverse complement strand
GGCGGATCGCCCTCGTCGGGCAGTATCCAGGTGTAGACAACCATGCATCCATTTTTACTACAGTCGGGAGGGGACGGGGGGCGGTACAATTTTGGAAAGAGCGATGCCCGTCACAATTACAGATGAAGTATTGACGGCGGCGGGAACTTGCGCTGACGCTTTTCCAACAAGAGCGTTAACGCTAGCGCAAGCCAGCCGCTTAGCGGAGATCAGCCAACTCGCCTTTCAGGCGCTGGTGGCCGAGCGCGAGATTCCGATTCATTACGGAGTCGAGGAACTTCACGAGGACCTTGAGATGCTGCGCCGGCGCCTTTAAGTAAATCGTTTTGCGCTGTACTAAAAGCCCGCGTAGCCCGGTATATCTGCTTATTTCATTGACTTTTCGTTGATTTCGTTGTCAACTTTAACCGATGAAGCAGTCCGTGCCCTTCTTCGTTTCTTACGCGCGGAGAGACTTAGACGATGTCAATCGTTTTCGCGCTGTTCTGGAGCCTCTATTGAAGTCGTCTGCCGAATTCGCGTTTGGCGCATGGACCGACCAAGTCATATTGCCCGGCGAACACTGGCGCTCGGAGATAGATGCCGCGCTTCAACGTTCGCGCTTCGGGTTGCTCCTACTGTCGCCTGAATTCCTGGCCAGCCAGTTCATCACACAGAACGAAATTCCGTCGCTATTGGCGAAGCAGGTCGTTGTTCCAGTAGCGCTTCAAAGAATTTCCTTGGACGGAAGTATGGATTTGAGAGGAATAGAAGATCGGCAGATATTTCGCGACGCTAAGGGCAGGGCCTTCGATGGCTGCGGCAGAATGACGGGCCGGCGGGAATTTGCCGGACAGCTTTTCACGAAAATTTTAGCGCTTTTGAAGAAATACCCATGCTGACGAAGACGGCGCTCCTTAGAATCGCCCCACTGGTGAGGGCGAAAATGGGCAAAAGCGGTAAACTCCTCGACCAACTGCTCGACATACTGTCTTCGGATGGGTCGGCCAACTTAGCGAACGTTCTTCATAATCTCTATCCCGCCGAAGATCGCGAACGCGCACTGGCAAATGTTCGGCAATTGCGGCTGGACGTTAAGGAAGCAGCAAAAAGAGCGGGAGTTTTGCTGGAGTTATCGGGCGACAACAAAACCCGCACGCCGCCGGAAGAGCGTACGGTTTGGTTTGACGGGGACGACCGCTTGATCGAGACCACTGAGCAATGGATGAGACCCAATCTGGATGGTCCGGAACGTTCACCCCAAGATGCCATCCGGCTTGGCCCGATCCGGGTCTATGTGGAATATGCGACGAACGATCGACGCGACGTTGGGAAGTTGTTGGCGTTGCTGGCGCCACTGTTCAAAAAAAGCGGCATAGAAACCTGGACGGACGCCGATATCTTGCCAGGCGAAGATCTGGAGCAACAGCGATCTCGCGCGCGACAGAGTTGCGCCCTGACTCTCCAGTTATTGAGTCCAGAATTCCAGGCAGCAGAACTAGATTCGAGAACCAATGGCCGAAGTGTTCCTGCGATCCTCCACGACATGCCGAGTGATCCTGAGGGAGTTCAGGTATTTCGGTACGGCGGGAAAAGCTTCGAAAAATCGACGGACCCCCGGGGTTTTGCACTGGAGCTCTTCCGAAAAATCGAGGCCGTTCTCGGAAAATATTCGAGAACGTTCGAAGACGATCTCCGCGCGCTTGCCAAACAGCAAGAACGGTTCATTGACAACTCTGCGAATTCTGTTTCGCTCCTCCGCGAGTTGAATTCGCCCGAACCTGCGCAAAACCGCTGCGATGCGCTCACGTTCCTTACCGAGTGGCTTCTGGATTCCAACGCCCCGCCTTATTGTGCTCTGCTCGGCGAACTGGGAATGGGAAAGACCACAACGGCCAAGGAGTTTGCGAAACGCTTATGGGAACGCCGGCACCAATGTGAAGAGGTGCCCGCCGCTATATTTCTCGATCTGCGGTACGTGGGCGACTTCGCCACCCGTGAACCCGATCTGGACGAGATTATTGGACGCATTCTCAAACAAACTTGGAAGCCGGGTCCGCGATCCATACCGCCGGATCCAGCCGAGATTTATAAGCTCGTGGAGCAGGGCGCGCTCGTTATTTTCGACGGCCTGGATGAAGTCTTGGTCCATCTGACCACGAATCAAGGCCAGTTGTTCACGCGACAACTCTTTCGTATGGTCCCACCGACCGCGAAACGCGGACGACTGCTGATTACATGCAGGACGCACTACTTCCGCACATTCAAAGAGCAATCCTCCCATTTCACGCTGGAAGATCGTGATTCAGTTCGAGCGGAAAGCTATCGCGCGCTAGTGCTGCTGCCATTTGAGGAAGGGCAGATCCGCACCTACTTAAAGAATTCGCTTCCCGATCAGGACGCGGACCGTGCCTACGCGTTCATCGAATCGGTACATAATCTGCCTGAGCTTGCAGAGCGCCCTTATACTCTCAGCCTGATCACCCGGCAATTCGCGCGACTTGAAGAGTGGAAAGCTGCTGGAAAGACGGTCACCGGCCTCACTCTGTATCGCTTCGTGGTGGAAGAATGGCTGCTCCGGGATGGAGGCAAGCACCAATTTAGCCCAGACCATAAGCAAAGGTTGATGGAGCACGTGGCCGCGGAATTAACACGTTCGCGCGGCCGTTCCTGGTCGGCCGCACAACTCGAGCAATGGTTGATGGATTTCCTGGATGCGAACCGCTGGATCGCTTCTCATTACGACGGGACAAGGCGCGACCTGCTTAAGGAAGATTTGCGCACTGCCACGTTCCTGGTTCGGGATGACAACGATCAGTTTCGGTTTGCTCACACTTCCCTCCAGGAATACTTTCTGGCACATTATTTGCGACGAGCGCTGGAAGACTCGCAAGTGGCGAACTGGGCGCTCCGCGGAGTGAGCATCGAGACCTTAGACTTCTTGGGGCAGTCCTTACAGGAGCAGCCATCGGAGAAAGCGCGAAACGGCTTAGCTGTGCTCCGCGAAGCGTATCATCCGAAGGCGAGTGAACTCGCCTTCCGCTATTTGCTGATGGCATACGCAAAGGGTTACCCAGCGCCACCCGCCGTGGGATTTCAATTGCCGGGAGCCGATTTGTTTGGGCTGGAGGTGGACCACGCCGGCCCTGGACTGCTGGATCTGAGCGGCTTGAACCTGAAAGGCGCACGGGTTGCAAACACTTTTTGGCGCCGGTGCCGCCTTGTCGGCGCGGACTTCTCCGGCACCGATGCGGCGCGCGGCGAGTGGCAGGATTGCGATCTGTCGGAAACTCTCTGGAACGAAGCGGAGCTCGAAGCCGGCTTGTTCAGGAGATGTGAATTAGGTAGCACATCTTTTGAGGATACTCGCGTCCATCGGGCCAAATGGTTGCGCTGTTCAGGCACCAGCCCTCAGAAACATTTGCCGGTTCCTGGGGAAGCCAAACATAATATCCAGATCGGCCATTCACAATACGTGCGCGGTTGCGCCTGGTCCCCGGATGGCCGGCGCGTGCTCTCCGCTTCTGGGGACAACACGCTGAAGATCTGGGATGCGGCCTCCGGCGAGGGCCTCCTCACTCTTTCCGGCCATTCACAATACGTGCTCGGTTGCGCCTGGTCCCCGGATGGCCGGCGCGTGCTCTCCGCTTCTGGGGACAACACGCTGAAGATCTGGGATGCGGCCTCCGGCGAGGGCCTCCTCACTCTTTCCGGCCATTC
>JBBRPK010000309.1:0-3702 GCA_038228235.1 Verrucomicrobiota bacterium | reverse complement strand
GTAACCGTCCACCCTCATTCAAACAGTCTGGATGGTTGGCGGCCATCTCGGTGGGCGCGCAATGAGTTCTCCAGGAAATCCAGCACCGGGCGTTTTTGCAGCCGCAAGGTGCCGACCACGGTGAGGATGCGTTCCACGAATCGGCAACCATTGTCACTTTGGGAGCCAAAGGCAATCTTACGCCACAGCACGGCCGAACGTACGAGGCGTTCGATATGATTGTTGGTTGGCTCCACACCAGGGCGGTACAGAAAGGTCCAAAGGGCCGGTTCCAGATCGAGCAGGTTCTGGCAAAAGTTGGCAGTCTTGGATTCGGGACAGCGCGTACCTTCCTCCAGCCACTGCCGCAAGGCTTGGCGGGTTGGATCCAATTTACTTTGCAGTTGTTGCCGACTGAGTTCGCGGCGGCGAAAGGCACGCCAGGATTCGAACAGCACCAGGACCACGTCGAGGCCGCGTTCGCCGATCAACTGCGAGGGGCCGCCGCGATCGACCAGTTTTTGGAAGTCGCGTTTGAGGTGAGCCCAGCAGATTTGGCGACGGAGGACTTTCAAGCAATGGTAAACCGACCAACGATCGCTCACAAACAAGCCCTTGAGCACGCCGCCCAAAAGGGTGCGCAAGCCTTGAGCACCGCGGGTAGCATGAATGACAAAGCAGACAACCGTGGCCGTGGCTGCTCCCCACAGCCAGCGTTTGCGGCCGGCTTGTTTCCAACCCGTTTCATCGACGTGTTTGACCGGAGCCTGCTGCACCGTCTGTTGAGCTTCGGTGTGAGCGGCTTGCAAAGCGTCGCTCATTTCCTGTTCGAGGTTGCCGATGGTGCCCAGGGATATCGGTACTTGAAAAACGGTTTCGCAAATTTCTTCGATGCCGCGTTTGCTGACGTGAGGACTGCCGCTGAGATAGCTCAAGGTGGCACCCAAACGTGGACCAATGCTTGGACCGCGAAGTTCCACGGGGATCAACTCGCGCGTGACGTGCCCACAGCAAGGACAAGTGCGGGCGTGTCCTTGATACTCGGTGACCACCGCGGCCGCTTTAGGAAGTTCGGCGTACTGATGCCAAGTGGGTTCGGGATCGTTGGATCCTGCCGCTTCCGGCAGCGCTGCCTCACAGTAGTCGCAGTAGAGAGGCAAAAAGGGAATGGTGTGCTGAACACGTTCGGGCGGCAGACGAATGCGCGAATGGCCGGGGTGTCCCGGTTGGCCACCGCGTTTGCGACCGGTGGGTTTTTTGGTGGTTGGCTTGGGTGCGTCCGGCGGATTAGTGGAGGGTGGTATCGAGGAGTTGGAGGCATTCCGCCGGACGCTTTCCTCAAGCTTATGGATCTGGACCTGCGCCACGGCCAGTTGCTGTTTTAGTTCGGCAATGCGGGTATCGCGTTCCCGGCATCCGGAACAAAGAGGGACCCCAACAGGAGTTTCGCAAACAGATGGCTTGGCCACGATCGCGACCCAGAAAAGCCCGGTTTCCGGTAAACCCGGAAACCAGGCGGGAACCATGGCTGCGGAAAAGGATGCGGGACTCATTGAGGTGATTCGGCTCCGTTAGCATTCCAATAATACGCGCCCAGCAATCGCCCAGACAAGTGTACAGAGGCGAATTCGGACACTGTCAACGGTCGCCAACAAAATAAACGTGGACGGTTACGGAAATTCAAGGACGTTATGACGAATTCAACAGGATTATCCTCATCGTCGAACGTGTTCGACGAACGGACGAATTCCAGGATGTCCTTTTCCAATTCATCGAGCCGATCAAGTCGGCGCCGCAGATGGTCCATTTGAGTATGATCGGGGCAGGTATCATTTCCGGCCACGACCAATTCGATCTTTTTCCCATTTCTTATCGTATGCCCGATCCACATTTCCTCGGCATAGGTGAAATTGCCAAGCGTCGGATGCAAATGGGCGATTTCTGGCCGCGATTCACGCCGAAACAAAGCACGCAGCCAGCCAATCACTTGAAAAACTCCACCGCGTTGCGGAACAGTCGCAGCCCTTCGCCCTCCGCCGCCAACCCCAATCGCGTCCACTGTGGATGCTGCGTCGGCAGCACGTGGCGTTCCGGGTGCGGCATCAAGCCGAGGACGCGGCCCGTCGGATCGCAGACGCCGGCGATGTTGCCCTGCGAGCCATTCGGATTGATCGGGTACGGGAGTATCCCGTCAGCCCCCGGAGCGAGTGGGGAAATCGGATTAACATACCGCAGCACGACCTGGCCAGCTTGTGCCAACCCCTTCGTGATCCAATCCTGTCGGCAAATGAAGTTGCCTTCGCCGTGAGCGATGGGGAGGTGTAGTCGGTGGTAGCCTTTGAGGAACGGGCATTTGCCGGGCGTTGCTTCGAGGTGGATCCAGCGGTCCTCGAACTTGCCGGAGCTGTTGTGCGCGAGCGTCGCGACGGGGCCATCGTCGAGGTCGGGGGGCACGATCAGGCCGGCCTTGAGCAAGACCTGGAAGCCGTTGCAGATGCCGAGGATCAGGCGTTCGCGATCGCGGAATTGCTTGAGGACATCGCCGAGGAAATATTGCAGCTGCACCGCCAATATTTTGCCCGCGGCCACGTCATCGCCGTAGGTGAACCCGCCGGGGATGGTCAGAATCTGGTGCTGCAACAGGAGTTTCGGATTGTCGCGCAGCCGTTGGATGTGCAGTCGTTCGACGACGGCGCCGGCTTTTTCGAAGGCGAACTGGGCTTCCATGTCGCAGTTGGCGCCGGGAGCACGCAGGATGAGGACGCGAGGTGTCGTCATGGCTTAATCCCTGGAAATTCAGGCTTTCCCCGACAGGGCGGAGAGCCCCATTTGGCGAAAAGGACACGGTTGATGTACGGTTTTTGGCGCGATTTGTCCCGCGAGAGGGAGAAAGTTCGTTTTTCATAACTATTGATTGAAGAGCGAGTTGCGGACGGCGCATATGAAAACCGCGAAATAATTTCACGAAGCGTTGACACGAAGCCGATTCCGTTCATATACTTCTCTGTGTGACCGTAACTGGTTGCGTTGAACAACTCGCTTTCGAGCGAGTTTTTTCATCGTTCTTTGACAACTTGGTGAAGCACCTTATTAAAAACAAGCCAATGCGAGGATGTGTTACGCTCTTAGGGCATGACACAATCTCGCAATGACGAAGTGGTGGAAATTTTTTCAAGGCCGTAAGCGAAAGTGAACGGAAATTGGAAAGGTTCCTAAGCTCGTCATTTCATTTGAGTCGTGACCTGAGAGTGACCAGAAACTGTCAAGCCGATGCAACTTCACCTTCGCCGATTGTTTAGCCACTTTCGGTTAGAAGCGGTTGCGAAAGCTAATTCGATAGACCACAGTCGCAAGACTGTTTTAAGCGAATAACTTTTGAAGGGTTTGATCCTGGCTCAGAACGAACGTTGGCGGCGTGGATTAGGCATGCAAGTCGAACGAATGTCAGTTTTGTAGCAATACAGAGCTGGCGGAAGTGGCGAAAGGGGCAGTAATGCATGGGTAACCTACCTTGGGGATGGGGATAGCCGTTCTAACGGACGGGTAATACCCAGAGATTCGGCGGGAGGGCATCCTTCTGCCGGGAAATGAATTTCGCCTCGAGAGGGGCCCATGTGCTATTAGCTAGTTGGTGGGGTAACGGCCTACCAAGGCTAAGATGGCTAGCGGGTGTGAGAGCACGACCCGCGCCACTGGCACTGAGACACTGGCCAGACACCTACG
>JBBRPK010000308.1:0-3740 GCA_038228235.1 Verrucomicrobiota bacterium | reverse complement strand
TGCGCGCCACCCGCGCCCACTCACCCCCCTCCCTCCCCACAACCAATTGGCAGCAGTTCCCGACCCGCTACATGCGGATCCACTGATTGGGAAGATTGTTGGAAACTCCTCCGTAAGCGTGGTCCACTTCGTCGTAGCGATGGCCGGCGTCGGCGCGGACGATGCAGCGAACGGCATTATCTCCGGCAGGATTGCTGGCCAGAAGCTTAAGTGTCGGATCGCTCGGGTCCAAGGAAGCTCGCGCCATCAAACCTGCGCGAGCCAGGGCATCGGCAGGATCGGAAGCACTCAGACTGCTAATTTGTGCTTTTTTGTCGAAATCCCCAGTAATAGAAGCATAGGCAAATGTCATCTGGTCAGGGGTATGGCTGTAGGCTGCACCGCCAGCAATCAAACCAAGTTGGTTTGGTCCGCAACTGAAGGCGACTCCTGCAAGGCTGGGAGCCCCAATGTCCGCAATGGTCAAACTGGTGTTGACCGACCCATGAATCGTGACGGCGGGCAGAGAGGTCAGGACGCAGGTCTCAACACCGCCGGAGATATCCCCAGTGTAAGTGGTTCCGACTACCCCGCTTACGTTCAGCAGGACAGTCTGATTATCTGCGAGCAAGGTGCCGGGAGGAATAATCGTCACGGTGCCGCCGTTTATCGTATAATTAAAATAGTCCGCCGCGCTTGAATCAACACACACCGGATAGCAAATGCTAATTGTGGTTTGTCCGCCATAGATCAGCGCCGCAGTGGTGGGGTCGGCTGCTGAAGCTGCCGTTGCCAAACAAGTGGCAATAGCTAGCATTAGGGTAGTTACTCTCTTTTTCATATTATTCTCTTTTCCGATTTTTTTGTGTCGAATGGAATTACCGATTCGAACGATTAATGGGCACGACACAACGCTCCTGTGTCCGCGAACTGAGATCCGAGTCCAGCAAATTTTGAGCACAACGCTGGGGCGGAGGATTAAAAAAACGTTAACGAAACGAAGCGATAGGCATCTCACCCAGTCAAGTGAAACGCGTCATCTCAGAGGTTCTGTTACGCATTCTGATTGTTACTCCGCCCATCTTGGGCCTCACAAGAAACTTGTCAAGGGCTTAGTGATTTTACATTGACAAAGTAGCGATCGGGTACCAACCAAGCGCGAAGGGCTCGTGGCAGGTCGTATGACCTTTCCTGAATCATTTGACTGTGAGAAACCAAAAATGATTGATTCTCAACTCGCTGCATCACAATCGGTTGCATATATGTTCATTGGAAGATTTGCTGCCCCGCCCTGGACGCTCAACCTTCAACCTTCAACTTGCAACCTGTCTGCCTCCGCGATAGATTTACGTCATGTTCGATGCCATTAAAGCCCAGTTAGCCAGCGCCGCCGAGAAATCCGCCCATCTGCGGAGGTTTCTTTGACGTCCCTGGAGCCCAAAAACGACTGGGAGAACTCGACGCTTTGATGGCGGCAGACGCCTTTTGGAACAATCGCGACCAAGCCCAAAAGGTCATCGACGAAGCGAATACGCTTCGCACGAAAACTGAGCCTCTCCTCAAAGCGGAAAAACAACTGGAAGATTTTCGCATGATGGTCGAGTTGAGCGAAGGGGAACCGGCTGCTGAACAACCAAAACATCGAGAGGACTTGGAGCGGGATCTCGATAAGTTTACCCGGGGGCTGGAAGATTTGGAATTGCGGGTTTTTCTTAACGGCCCACACGACAAAAATAATTGCATCCTCAGCATCAACTCGGGGGCGGGCGGGACAGAGTCATGCGATTGGGCGAACATGTTGATGCGAATGTATCAACGTTGGGCGGAGTCACGCGGTTGGGAAGTGGAAGTCACCGACGCGCTGGCGGGGGAGACTGCGGGGATCAAGAGCGTCACCATGCTGCTGACGGGCGAGTTTGCCTACGGTTATTGCAAAGCTGAACGAGGCGTGCATCGGCTGGTGCGCATTTCGCCCTTTGATTCCAATAAACGCCGCCACACCAGCTTTGCCAGCGTCGATGCCATTGCCGAAATTGAGGAGGCCTCGACTGACATGCAGATCCCTCCGAATGAGTTTCATGTGGATACTTTTCGCTCCGGCGGCAAAGGCGGGCAGAATGTAAATAAGGTGGAGACGGCCGTGCGCATTACGCACATCCCGACTGGCTTGGTGGTGGCGAGCCAGAGCCAGCGTTCACAGCATCAAAACCGCGCCACCGCCATGAAGCTGCTGCTGTCGAGGATTTATGCTCAACGCGTGGATGCCCAGAAGCAGGAGATGGAACGATTCTACGGCGAGAAGGGCAATATCTCGTGGGGCAATCAGATTCGCAGCTATGTTTTTCAGCCGTATCGCATGGTCAAAGACCTGCGCACGGGCGTTGAGACCAGCAATGTGCAGGCGGTAATGGACGGGGATCTGAATCCCTTTGTGAATGGATGGCTTCGAGCAGGCTGCCCCGCCAAACGCATGTCGGGGATTCGCGATGAGGAAGATTAAGCAGTGCGATTGACAATAAACCGATGACGCCCGGCCTACGGATCTTTTGAATATCCTCGACACTATCATTGCGCAGAAACGGATTGAGATCGCAAAACTCAATCCCGGCAAGATAACGGCAGCGGATTTACAAGAGTCGATCCGGCGGAATGGCCCGCGCCGGGATTTCGCAGGCGCTTTGCGCGAGAACAAATTCGGCGGCCTCACCTTGATTGCCGAAGTCAAGAAGGCCTCGCCTTCGGCCGGCATCATCTGTGAAGACTTCAATGCGGTGCTAATTGCTCGCGAATATGAGGCGGCGGGAGCGAGTTGCCTGTCCGTTCTGACCGATGAAAAATTCTTTCAAGGCTCCCTCAGCTACCTGAAACAAATCCGAGACGCGGTCAATCTTCCCCTGTTACGAAAAGACTTCATTATTGATGAACGGCAAATCCTGCAAGCCATCGAATGGGGAGCCGATGGCATCCTCCTGATTGTCTCTATTTTGAGCGACGCGCAGCTGAAGGAATTTCTCGGTTTGGCCTCCGCAGGCAGCCTGGCCGCGCTCGTTGAAGTGCACGATGAAAGCGAATTGGACCGGGCTCTGGCAGCCGGAGCACAGATCATTGGCGTAAACAATCGAGATTTGAAAAGCTTCAAAGTTGATTTGAGCACGACCGAGCGACTGGCGGCGGGGTTGCGGAATTCTGCGGTTGGATTGCGCACAACGCTCGTTGCTGAAAGTGGGATTCACACCCGGGCGGATGTGGAGCGAGTAAGCCGTTGCGGCGCGCACTCGGTGCTCGTGGGCGAGTCGCTCATTAGAAGTGGAAATATCCGCTCGAAAATGGCCGAATTGCTGGGCCTCCCTCCGCGCGTGCCTTCGCTCAGCAACGCACAACTCCGCGACCTTAGGGCCAGGGCGCAACGCCTCAAGGCCACCCTCAAGATCGGCAAAGACGGCCTCAGCGCCCAATTCCTCATGGCCCTTGACGAAATGCTTAAGCGCCATGAACTCGTCAAGATAAAGTTTGAAAACTTCAAGGAACAGAAGAAGGAGCTTGCTCCTCAACTCGCGCAGAAGAGCGCCAGCCATTTGGTGGCGCGCGTGGGTAATGTTGTCGTTCTCTACCGTGCTAGTGCGGTGCATCCCGAAGTTGTTGGTAAGAGTCAGTTCCAAAGGAGTTGATGATCTTGGTTTTTGACCAGGACTCCCAACTTCAGCAAATGGGTCAGGCCCGGCCGACCCCAAAACTGGCCACAGCCACGCAGTCTGCGCTGA
>JBBRPK010000307.1:0-3749 GCA_038228235.1 Verrucomicrobiota bacterium | reverse complement strand
ACGAGGGGAGCATATCCGCCAGCGATCTGCGACCGAGGAGCAACGAAGCCAGTCGGCCTTTTCCCCGAAAACCCTCCGGGCGGCGGGTCTTTTGTCCGCGGCCTGCGTTGACTCGGCCGTCACAGCCCGCTGCGGGGATGCTCCGGCCTCGCCGCCTTGGCCACAGCCAAAATCCCTCGCCGCAGGACCCCACGCAGTTTTAAAACAGGCTCTCGGCCCCGGGTTGTTTTCTGGGAACCTAGTTCCGGCCGGCTTTGGCCGGTGGCGCTTGTCCCGAAGGGACATTTGAGAATAGCCCGGCGTTTTAAATTTTAACGCCGGGAATGGATCGGAATCGGTCCAGTCCCGAAGGGACGGCTGAGGGGCCCGGGTGTGCCTGCGGGACAAAGTGTCAGCCGTCCTTTCGGGACTTGTTGTCTTCGGGCGGGGCCAGCGAAGCACGCATTTGCTGCAACTGCGCGTGCGCTGAACGATGCGGCGGCAGAGGGCTTTCTTTTGCGTTTGCTACTCAATGACAAAGAGGTTTATCCTCAACCTATTAGATGGTGAAGAGAATCGCAAAACTCGCTTCGGGGACGGTTTTTCTCTGCCCGGTGTCCGGTTATATCCGAGTAAGTGAATGTATCGGGGAAGGCTTATACCCCATTGCGCCGAAGTTAAACATTATGCGTGATTATGAATTAAAATGAAAACCAAACTCCTAATTATGATATGCGTGCTCAGCCTGACCTTAGGCGGCACATCGCCTGCGTTAGCTGATGCGGATGAGGGAGCGGCCATCGTAGCCGATGTCTTCATTGCCCGGCCCGCCTGCCTGGTTGCCACCGTGCTCGGGACAGCGGTCTTTGTCATCAGTCTCCCGATCGCCTTGCCTGCCCGCAGCGTGCGTCGGGCTGCGCACGTCCTGGTCAGAACTCCAGCACGAGCCACATTCACTCGCTCATTGGGGGATTTTGATTCGCTGAGGGATTAATGACCGAACCGCCGGTTCCAGCGTGGCTGCGCGTTTGAGCAAAGCGCCGGTTTCCGAGTTTTTTAATGACACAGGTGCCCTTGAACGTCCTGGCGGTGGTGGGAAGCTTGAATCGAATTTCCTCGACCCGGACTGTCGTCACGCACGTAACCCGCCAACTGAAAGCCACCGGAGCGGTCGTGGACGTGTTGGACCTTCTCGATGAACCACTGGCGCTGTTCAACCCGGACCTGGCCCACCAATCTCAAGGCTTCGCGGCCTTGCAGACTCGCGTCCAGCAAGCCGACGTTTACGTGTTGGGGACCCCCGATTATCATGGCAGCATCAGCAGCGCGATGAAGAATTTTCTCGATCACTTCTGGCATGAGTTTGCCGGCAAACTGTTTGCCACCATTGTCGCCTCGCATGAAAAAGGCCTTACCGTGACCGATCAGCTTCGCACTGTGGCCCGCCAATGCTATGCCTGGTCCCTGCCTTACGGCGTCTCCTTCGCCGACCAGGCCGATGTGCAGGGCGAGCAGATTCTCAGCGAGCCGTTGCAACAACGCCTGGAAATGTTGGCGCGTGACGCGCGGGTTTATGGCGAGCTGCTGGCCCGCCAACGCCGTGCTGACCTGGCCGGCACAGATGCCGGGTTCATGGCGCGCTGGCGCGCGCAGTAACCGCCAGCGGCGGTCGAAATCGCTCATGGTCAGGTCCAATGGTCCCTGGCAGAATCACAATCAAACAAAGCTCGGCACATTTATGAACTACAAATCGATATTCACACAGTCGCTGCTCGCCGTAGGTTTGACGGGTTTTCTATCTTTTGCGGCCCCTCTACTGGCCGCCGAACATCCTCCCGGCATTCAGACCGATCACAAATTGCCCGGCGTGCTCACCAATGCCCATCGTGAGTTCATGGTCCAGAATCGCTACTTGAACATGCAGGTCAAGAACGGCGCGCCCAAACGCAAGGTCAGCTTTCTGGCCGGGGGACAGATCGAGCGCGAATTCGAAATTGAACTGGCCAATTCCGAGCCGGATTTCTGGGTGTTCCTCGACCTGGCGCCTTTCAAAGGAAAGCAGGCCGCTGTCACCGTGGATCGATTGCCAGAGGATTCTCACGCTCTGTCTTCCATGGAGCAGGCAGACCATTTAAAAGGCGCTGAAGACCTTTATCACGAAAAGCTCCGGCCTCAGTTTCACTTTTCATCAGAGCGCGGATGGAACAACGACCCCAATGGCCTCGTTTATTACGCAGGGGAATACCACCTTTTTTATCAACACAACCCTTACGGTTGGGATTGGGGCAATATGCACTGGGGGCACGCGGTCAGCGCTGATCTCGTTCATTGGAAGGAACTGCCCATTGCTCTTTACCCTCGCCAATTTGGTGACTGGGCTTTCTCCGGCAGCGCCGTAGTGGACAAACAGAACACTGCCGGCTGGAAGTCCGGCCCGGAAGACGTCCTGGTGGCCGCTTTCACCAGTACAGGCCGGGGGGAGTGCGTAACCTACAGCCAGGACCGCGGCCGGACCTGGCGCGAGTTCAGCGGCAATCCCGTGGTGAAGCACAATGGGCGCGACCCAAAACTTGTCTGGTACGAGCCGACTCGCAGATGGGTCATGTGCCTTTATGATGAGATTTCGAGCAATGGCTATATCGCTTTCTACACTTCACCCGATTTGAAAGACTGGCAATTCCAAAGCCGCATCGAAGGATTTTATGAATGCCCGGACATGTTCGAGCTAACAGTGGATGCGCCTGCGACTGGCGATTTAGGCCCGGCAGGCTCGAGACGAACGAAGAAGTGGGTCCTGACCGCCGGGAGCAGTGAATACCGCATTGGCGAATTCGACGGCACGAAATTCATTCCCGAGACCCCGAAGCTTCCCGGCCATCGGGGCCGCGGCTTTTACGCCGCGCAGACCTATAGCGACATCCCGTCCAAGGACGGGCGGCGCATCCAAATCGGCTGGGGGCAGATGCCCGCGCCCGGGATGCCGTTCAACCAAATGATGACCTTTCCTTGTGAATTGACGCTTCGCGCCATGGAGGAAGGCACCCGGCTCTGTTTTCAACCCATCAAGGAACTCAGTAAACTTCACGGTTCAAAACACTCTTTTAAACACCAACACATCAAGCCCGGCGAAAACCCGCTCTCCAATGTTCAAGGCGAGTTGTTTGACATTCGGGCCGAGTTCGAGCCGGGCGATGCCGCACAGTTTGGGTTCAACGTCCGCGGAACCGAAGTCACTTTCGATGCGCAAAAGCAGGAGCTCGGGTGCCAGGGCATCAAGATGCCGCTCCGGCTCCTTGGGGGAAAAGTGCGGCTGCAAATCCTTGCTGACCGCACCTCGTTCGAAATCTTTGGCAACGATGGGGTTGCTTACATGCCCATGCCAGTCATTTCCAAAGCAGAAGATAAAACCCTGGCCGTTTTTGCCCGGGGCGGGACAGCGACGGCGAACGCCATAGAAATCTTCGAGCTTCGTTCGGCTTGGAAGTAATGGGAATCCACAGAGCTGTTCTGGAGAGTCTCAGAGCCTGTTTTAAAATTCCGTGTGGTTCTTTTTTCGTGCGCTGGATGGCGAGGCGCGAAGAGCGAGCATACCCGCCAGGGGTCTGTGACCGAGGAGCAACAAAGCCAGGCGGCGTACGAAAACCCTCCGGGCGGCGGGTCTTTTGTCTGCGGCCTGCGTTGACTCGGCCATCACAGCCCGCTGCGGGGATGCTCCGGCCTCGCCGCCTTGGCCACAGCCAAAATCACTCGCCGCAGGACCCCACGCAATT
>JBBRPK010000306.1:0-3780 GCA_038228235.1 Verrucomicrobiota bacterium | reverse complement strand
GGCCAAAGATGAACGTGGCATTCTGCCTTGCTGATTCCACCTGCAAAAAGCTCCGGAGGTTCCTCGTCGACAGCCATCCCTGACGCTCGCCTTCGCCCAAAGATTCCTCCGACGAGGCTTATTTTGATGCTCGCCTGGCGGAAGGTCTTTTTCCAGCCCCATCAAGAGCGTGGCCAGCCGTCAACTGATGGCGTTGTTTCGACCGTTTCTCGAATATCTGGCGGCGTCGGATCTTTCCCCGAAGACGATCCAGAATCACGTCGATAATATGTGGGCGCTGGGCGGGGAGTTTATCCGCGATCTCCACTACGACCCCTCTCTGGAAAGAAACCTGTGGAATTAGTCCTCTCAGGAATGATCGAATACGGCGGGCCGCTTCTGTATCACGGCGGCGAAGACCAGCAGAGATCGTTTGATTCCACCTGCCGGAAGTTCAAGCGGTTTCTTACCGAAGTGGCTCGCTAACCCACAAACTTCCCCGACGAGGCAAATTCCGAATCGTGTCTTCTCCTCATCAAGCGGCTTGCAGAACTGCTGCCGCATCAATGGCCACAGGTCTCCCGTTAATCCAGCTCTCACCTATCCCAATATCTGGCTGCGGCCCCCACTTCCGCCAGAGGGGTTCACCGAGTGCCTGAACATCCGCGCGCCGGACTGCTCCCGATAGAATCCTAACTTCTTCTGAGCAGGCAGGCCGGACTGGACCACTTGGCAAAAATACCCCGCTAAGCGAAGCGGGACCCGAGGAAAGCCCGATGTCAGCTTTGGGATCATGGCGGGATGTCCGCCGCCAACCAAGTCACCGAACAGCAACGCCAACGACTGTTGACGGGCCACTACGCTCTCTCGCATCGCGAGATGGTCCGCTACTGGCTTTTGTCAGAAGAAGATATCAAACGCATCAACGGACGGCGGCGCGAGCACAACCGCCTGGGATACGCGGTTCAACTCTGCTTGCTGCGTTACCCGGGCTGGCCACTGAAAACGGATGAGCCGCCACCGCCTAATCTGCTTAAGTATGTAGGACAGCAGTTTGGGGCCGACACGGCCGAGTTCGCCGATTACGCCAAGCGTGACAACACCCGGCAGGAACACCAATTACTCATCATCAAGGAGTATCGCTTTCGGCAATACGGACCGGCACACTCTCCCCTCTTGCGGATGCACTTAGAAAGCGAGGCGTTGTCTACCGATTCCGCGTTCACACTGGTGGAATCGGCCATGGAGTGGCTTCGCGAACGCCGGGTAATCCTGCCAGCCCTGGCCACTTTGGAATCTGTTGTCCGATCGGTTCGAAGTAAAGTCGAACGCGATATCTACTGGCGATTGTTCAGCCGGCTGGAGGAGAATCATAGGACGGAGCTCAACAAACTGCTCGTTTTGGGACCCTCGCGGGGGAGTCTTCTTGGCTGGCTGCGGCACGTTCCACGGTCGTGCTCGGCAGCCGGGATCCTTGACTTGATGCAGCGATTAAACTGGGTTCGAGGCTCGGGAATCCCAGGGGAGCTGGCTGAGGGAATTGCGCAGAACCGGATCGATCAGTTGGCGGCCCGCGGTGGCCGCCACAGTGTTGCCCATTTCCGCCGCTTCGCTCCAGAGAAACGCTACGCAATCCTGGCCGCCTTCCTGCTGTACGTAGCCGAAGAGCTGACCGATCGATCGATGGACTTCCACCGCCGATTAATCGGCCGCATGTTTCGCAAATCCGAAAACAAGCAGTGGACCGGTTTTCTTCAACAGGGTCCAAATGTGAACCAGAAGCTTCACAATTACTCGCGGCTCACGGCTGTCATTTCCCAGGCTCACAAAGAAGGCCGCAGCCTGGACGCAGCCATTGAGAAGGAGTTCGCCTGGGATGCTTTGGAGGTGGATGGGCACGAAGCTGGACGCTTGGCCAGGCCCCTGGATGGATCCAACTTTCAGGATTTCCGCGCACAGTTCCCGCACTTCCGTCAGTACACGCCGAAATTCCTCGAGACTTTTCAGTTCGAAGCGGTTCCGGCGCAGAAACCGCTGTTAAAAGCTTTGGATACGCTGCGTGAAATGAATCGCCAGGACCGGACCGAGATTCCCGAGGGCGCGCCACGCACTTTCGTCAAGCCGAAGTGGATGCCATTTGTCTTCAAGGATAGCGGCATCGACCGCTGCTACTACGAGTTGTGCGCACTCTCAGAGCTTAGCCTCAGGCTTAAGTCGGGTGACATCTGGGTGCAAGGCAGCCGACGCTACCGCAAGTTCGACAGCTACCTAATTGAACCCTCCGTTTGGGCTCAAAGCAAAGAGAAACTCCTGGCACAAGCCGAACCCTCGCTCGATTGCGAAACCTATTTGAATAAGAGGAAAGCGCTTCTCGATCAGGAGTTGAAAAAGGTATCCGAGATGGCCCGTCATCACCTGCTCCCGGAAGCGCGACTGGAGGGAACTCAATTGGTGATCTCGCCGCTGACCCGATCCGGTCCGGAGGAAAGCGAGAAGTGGGCCGAGAGAGTCTATACGCTCCTGCCCCGCATCCACTTGACTCAACTGTTGGAAGAAGTGGATGGATGGACTCACTTCACCAAGGCGTTCACGCACCTCTACACCGGTCAGCCCGCGCCAGATCGAACAGGCTTACTCACCGCCGTGTTGGCCGACGCCACCAACCTTGGCAAAACGAGGATGGCTGACGCCACCCATAAATACACCGCCGATCGTCTGGCCTGGATCGAAGACTGGTACATCCGCGGACCCAACTATACTCGGGCTCTGGCGGCGATAATCAAGCTGCAGGGAAACATCCCGCTCGCTTCCCGTTGGGGTAGTGGAAGTACGTCTTCGTCTGATGGGCAGGCCTTTCCAATTGCTTTCCGCAAGCCCGTAATCGCTCAGGTAAACGCCAAGTATGGCCGCGATCCGGTAGTGATGTTCTACACTCATGTCTCGGATCGATATTCGCCATTCCATGTCAGGGCGATCAGTTCCACGGTGCGCGACGCCACGCACGTTTTGGATGGTTTGCTCAACCATCAGACCGATCTTCAGATCGAGGAGCACTACACGGACACCTCCGGCTACACGGACCACATCTTCGCCCTTTGCCATTTACTTGGCTTCCGCTTTGCGCCGCGGATCCGGGGCCTGTCCGATCACCGCATTTTCTATTTCGACAAATCCGCTCAGTACGACGGCATCAAACCGCTGATGGGCGGGCGCATTCACGTGCGAACGATTCGCGAGCACTGGGATGATGTAACCCGGCTGGTCACTTCACTCCGGCAGGGCACGGTAAGCCCGTCGTTGCTGGTCAGCAAGCTCGCCGGCCATCCGCGACAGAATCACCTATTTGTGGCGATGCGTGAGATCGGCCGCGTCGAACGGTCGTTGTTCACGTTGGAGTGGCTGCAAGATCCCGCACTGCGTCGGCGTGTCACGATTGGGCTCAATAAAGGAGAGGCTCATCACACGCTGAAGCGGGCCATCCGCTTCTATCGGCGCGGGTCCGTCAGTGACCGCACCCAACTAGACCAGGATCTCGATGCGATGGCCCTCAATCTGGTCGTCGCGGCCATCACTTTGTGGAACACGGCTTATCTGGACCACGCACTCAAACTGTTACAACAAGAGGGGATCGTTGTTCCTGAAGAGCATCTGTCCCATATCTCCCCTTTGGGTTGGGAACACATCACCATCACGGGTACCTATCATTGGAAAGGAGGGGATAGGGCTTGGGGACGGTTCCAACCTCTCCGGCGCGACGTCCTCGCGGTTCTAAAGGCAAAGATCGCCTAGCGGGGTATTTTT
>JBBRPK010000305.1:0-3782 GCA_038228235.1 Verrucomicrobiota bacterium | reverse complement strand
GAAACCGGGAAAACGGTTTCGGACGAGGAAATGGCCCAATTGAGAATCACACGAGACGCCTTTCACGGGGAATGGAATTACTCGTTTTCCCCTTGAGATAGATTCCAGAGTTGTCTATGTTATTGTGCATAGCATCCTAAGTCTTCTCAGTGCCTAAAACCAGCCGGAACACCCAACCCGTGAAAAAAGAAAAATCGTGGAAGGCTCGGTTTACCTCGGTTTACCTCGGTTTACCTCGGTTTACCTCGGTTTACCTCGGTTTACCTAACCTCCCGGCAACCAGGATTGCTCTTTTTCGCTGGATTCGCGCACCTTTTGACCATTTATGGCCAAATCGACCCAATTCCGCCGAGCGGACGGCTCTCTTCCCTTACTTGCCTTCCAGGCCCTGCAGGTAGGCGAATATTAAATCGGGCAAGTCGCTGCTGTAGCCGCCCTCCAGCAGGCTAAAGGCCGGGATTCCCAGTTTTGCGACAGATTGGCCCAACCAATGAAAGTCTTCCAGTTCCAAAGTCTCCTGGGCCAGTGGATCGCGCGCGTAAGCATCGAATCCAGCGGAAACTGCCACCAATTCCGGTTTAAGGTCCTTCAATGCTTCGAGGGCCTTGGCCAAGGTTTTCCGATATTCGGCGCGTGGGGTCCGTGGGGCCACGGGAAAATTAAAACAGTTGTTACCCAGGTTGCGAGTGCCGGTCCCGGGATAACACGGATGCTGATGAATGGAGAAGAACGCGGCCTGGGGCACGTTCAGAAGGATAGCTTCGGTGCCGTTGCCATGATGAACGTCAAAATCGAAAACCGCCACCTTCTTCACCCCTGTGGCAAGGGCTTCGAGCACAGCGGTGGCGATGGAATTCAAATAGCAAAACCCCATCGCCCGGTCGCGCATGGCATGATGTCCCGGGGGACGCAATAAAGTGAATGCGGTCTCGCCCGCGCGGGCGGCTTTCAACCCTTGCAAAGCGCCGCCTACCGAACGAGAGGCATGCTCAAAGATGTCCGAGTGCGCCGGGGTATCGCCATCGAAATCCTGCGCTGCCGCTTTCACGCGAGCGAGATGCTCTTTGGAATGAGCCCGAAGCAAAATTTCCTCGGCCGCCGGCAATGGCTCCGCCCAGGTAATATCCAATTCCTTCTGGTGACGAAGTTTTTCCAGGGTCTTGCCGACGCGCGCGGGCCTTTCCGGGTGGCCCGCGGAGGAGTAACCGGTGCAACGTTCATCAGTGATGAGTTTCATGGCAGCTCCATTTTCCCCGCCAAAACTTTGCCCATGCCCTCGCGGGTGAGCCGATAGAGGAACCACTCGTTCATCTGTTGAGCGCCGAGCCGCTGGTATGCCGCTTGCGCTTTGATGTTCCAGTCCAGGCAAGTCCACTCCATTCGCCCGCAGGCGCGCGCGTGGGCCAATCGAATGCAGTGACGCAGAAGGCCGCTCCCGATGCCTCTTCGCCGAAAAGAGGGCAACACAAAAATGTCTTCCAGATAGAGTGTTGGGCGGGCGAGGAAAGAGGAGTAAGTTTCGAACAAGAGAGCGTAGGCGACCGGCTGAGCTTCGCCTTCCCAGAAACCCAGCCAGGATTCAAATCGTGGACGCTCGCCAAAACCATCCTCGATCAATCTTTTCTGGGCTTCTGCATCCGGCGGCGGCAGTTTTTCGAATTGCGCGAGGGCGACAATTAAAGCAAGCAGCGCGGGAGCATCCGCATGCGTAGCGCGCCGAATAGCCAGCCTGCTGTCCTGTGGCTCTTCCATATCTTGCGCATCGAGGATTTAACGCACAAATTCCAGCAGGCCGAACTTCTCCGGCTCGTGGAATGTGCCAGAGTGAGTCGGGCTCCAGGCCATGGACGCTTTGTTCGCCCGGTCGCCCCGATAGAGATTGATCCTCCATTGAGTCCCTGGAGCGGGTTTGGAATCGCCCAAGGCCTTAAGGGGAATGCGCATCTCGCAGTTCCAAACCTTGGTCCTTGGGTTGATCTTCACCATGGATTGGAAATGACTGCTCCAGGCGAAATCCCTTTCAGGCAGAGTGAGAGTGAGGTCCAGCTTTTCGTTCGTGGGCGCGACCTCAAACTCGGTGTAGTGTTTGAGGTTTTGCGGATCGCCCCCGATGAAGGCTTCCACGACGTCCCGATCCCAGAGGCTAACATTTTTGTTTCCGCTGAAGCGCTCTTTATCGAACTGCGGCGGCTCAAATACCGTCAGTTTCGTGTAGGGACATTCGTAGCCAAGATATAAGTATTGATCAGACCAAAGCAAACGCACGGTCGTGGACAGCTCGGGGCGGGCTGTGTAGTCGCGTGATTCGTATTCCATGTGGACTGGCTGCGCCGTTTTCCAGGTGGAATGGGTTAGGGCGCCATCCAACTCAAAATCCTTTTGCAGGAACGCCGCCTTGATGGTCGGGAGTGGCATCGAGCGGGCCAGCAGCTTGCAGGCGTTATCGAAATAAACCTTGCGCAAGACAGAAGGGGGCAGCCCGATGCTGCTGATGGTCCAATCACCCTGGATGGGAGTCATGTGCTGCCAATTCCGATCGTTTGTTTCCAGCCAGCGCCATTCTTTCGCGTAAAAAGTTTCGGCGGCCTCATCGGTGGGCGGGGGCTCGTTTCCACTTGAGCCCAGGATCAAACGGTCATAGACCTGAAAATCCGTGGCGAACAAAATCCGATCCTGATGCTTGAGGAACACTCGGCGGACCTTCTCCGGATCATGGCGGCCAATCTCGGGAATGCGCGCGGCCAGGTCGGCCCTCATATTTGGGTAGCGGCTCAGGGACTGATCCACCCATTCCAGCTCCTCGGCATTATTGGCAAAGTGCACGCAGACAAAGGTGGTATTGGGATGCCGCGCAATGATACGGTTGAGGGCCTCCAGCAGTTCTTTCCAGGGCGGAAACTTGTTGGTGTCGCCGAACCACCAGCTTCGATGGTCTTTCAATTCTTTCCAGCGCTCGTTTTTTTCGTCGTAAGGCAGCCAGAAGGCCTTCGGGTCCGCGACGTGAATGGAGACGGGCATGTCCAACTGGCCGCAGCGTTCCCACACCGGATCCAGCTTAGCATCATCGATGCGAATCAATTTCCCTGCGCCATCGCGGAGGTAAAGCCCGAGCCTCTTATACTCCTTGAATCCGGCGGCGCCCAATCGGTGACCCTCCTCGATTTGCTTGACGGCGCGCTCTGAAAAATCGTCTGCATCCCACCCACGGTAGTCCAGGTTCATGTAGTGCAGAAAACGGCCAGGAAACAGGCTCTCGGCGAGTTGCTTGTTTCTTTCGAACTCGCAAGGCATGTCCTGGTTGGTGCGTGTCACATAGCCGCCGCTCAAATTCACACCAATGCCCAGCCCGACTGCGTCCATGATTTTCACTGCCCGGGCGAGGTGCTGGGTGGTATAATCGATGTGCTGATGCAGATCGATGATGCGGTGTTCGGCGCGCCAGAGATGGGTTGGGCGTTGCGCCCCGTTTCCATTATCGCCCGCCAGGGTTGAGTATGGCAGCGCGGCAAGCGCAAGCCCGACCAGGAAAAGCTTAGTTTGCATGTCGAATGGGCTTCAGATTACAAAGCTGCGGCGGACTGGGAAGCAAAAAAGCGGATCTTCGGACAGGGCAGACGCATTTAAATCCCCAGCAATTTCCGTAACAGGGCTATCCTACTGACTCCAGTGACCGCAACGGGTGGTGTTTTTCATTCTCGGCGCCTCCCACGAGGAGTTTGTACGGGACGGCTGGCACCTGGACCGCCTGTTGCGCCAAGCGATAAAACAGTTTGCCACGCGAT
>JBBRPK010000304.1:0-3832 GCA_038228235.1 Verrucomicrobiota bacterium | reverse complement strand
GTTGGGGTTGGGGTGGGTTGTGGGTTGGGGTTGTGGGTTTGGGTTGGTGTGGGGTTTGGGGTTGGTTTGGGGGTTGGGGTAGGGGTGGGGGGTGGGGTTAGGGTAGGGTTAGGGGTAGGGGTAGGGTTGGGTTCGTTGGTACAAACTTCTTTTTTGGCTAGGATGCCCCCCGCAGCTATCACAAAACATTGGCCTTCGAAGGCGTATTGACGGACCGCTACCTGGTTCATTTCCTTCACCGTGGGCCATTGGGCTACGTGAATCAGCTCATTTTGCTGGTGCATGGCCGCGCGGAGAAGCGGCATCCAGTGCTCCCAGCAGATCAGTCCGCCGACTCGGCCTTGCGGGGTATCGATTACGGTGAGGGTGCTGCCGTCGCCTTGGCCCCAGATGAGACGTTCGGTGTACGTCGGCATGATTTTGCGGTGGATTCCCGCGAGTTGGCCGGTGTGGGAGATGTAGAAAAGCGTGTTGTAGAGAGTGCCGCCGCAGCGCTCATGGGCACCCATGACTACTGTGGATCCGGCCGACTTTGCGGCCTTGCCCAGTTGTTCCAGTTCCGGGCCGGGGAGGGCAATGCTGTTTTCGAAGAGTTCGGCGAAGAGAGCTTTGGCGGGAGCGTAGTCCCAGAGGGCGGCGTTAGGCGACTCGTCGAGCCAGACGGGATAGCCAGGGAGCCAGGTTTCCGGAAACACGATCAGTTTCGCTCCGGTGCGCGCGGCCTTGGAGATGAGGTCGCAGGCTTTCTGCACGCTGCGGCGCAGATCCAGAAAAACGGGCGCGTCCTGTATTGCCGCGGCTACGAAGGGTTCCATTGGCTTGGGTGTGTTCATCCAGTGTATCCGGCATCGGTGGTCCAATCCAGCCGCCAAACTGGAAAAGACCACCTGCGCCGGGACATCATCAATTCGGGGAGTAAGCCGAATTCGCACGGCAGGTGGAGAGCTGCCGGATGGTGCGCTGCGCCCGTCGGGTTCGCGGGCCATTTGGCCGGTGAACCAGACGGGGATGACGGGCCGTATGCGCCCGGGTTAGGGAGCGATGCGGCCTAATGGCGGTCTAGCGGGGAGCCGGACCAGCCAAATGGCAATGTCAAAGAAATCCCCGGCGCATCGGCCGCAAGCGCCCAACTTGGGGCGTTGCGCCGGGGATTGGAACCACCATCAACGCGGGTGTCAAAGTCCGCGTGCGGCCGGCAGAGGAGTACTGCCGGTGAGGTAGACGCGCCACCTGCGCACTTGCCGGTTGGGCTTGCGCGCGAGTGTGATGGCCGAGGCGAGCCGGAATGTCGGCCGGCTGGCTGAGGCAGCGTGCGGTGAAGCGACGCCGTGGCCTGAAACTTTTCGAACGCAATGCCCGGCCCTGGGAAGCCGCCGATCCGCCAAAATCGGGGGCTGCGAGGCCGGGCATTGCGTGGTCGTCAACCGGCTAAGCACAAGCCGGGGAGCGCGAGCGGGTGGATAGGTGGCCGCTGCTAAGGAGTGCTCCATCGAAACCGGCGGGCACCACCCGGGCGGTTCGTTTGACGATTGAGGCCCGCTGCTGTTCACGGCGGGTGACTCTTAATTGGCTTCAGTTTAGGGGTTGGGGTGTTCGGGCGGTTTTGGAATTGTCTGTATGTGGTTGGATTGATTGAGAAGAATTATTGAAAATAGTTGTGATTTGAAAATTCTCATTGTCAGGTCGAAGAAAAAAAGCCGATGGAGCTGAGCGATGCCGGGGCTTTCTGGTATTGCGATTGACGGAGTCGGGATTGCGGAAGTGCGATTGAGCCGGAAGGCGAATTGCGAGTGGCGTCAAGGATTTCGTGTAAGTACGATTTCCGGCTGCTATTTGTTCGGGACGGTGGAGCCGAGCTGCTCATTTGAGGGAGTGGGGGTTAAAAACATATGGCGGGGATAAATGGGATGAATGGGATGCCGGGGCTGGATTCGTAGTGGGGTCCGGCGTTAGCTCGAAAAAGATGCTATCTGTATTGATGGCGAGATCGTGGAGCGAGTGTGCGGAACGCTCGACGACAAATGCTTTTTTCGTTTGTTCGTAAATACGATCGGATTCAAGCTCCCGTTCAGAAAGCATGATCACATCATTTGTGAATCGCACCTTGCCCTGATGCTCAAACGGTTTCTGCCCCGCTGCCTTGCATCGATCAACTTCCGCATTGGTGAATCGACCGCACCGCGAAAAGATGATGAATACCCCGACACGGGCTAGTTTTAGCGGCGGCAATTCCGGATACGAGCGCACGCATACACGCGCCAACAGAAGGCGATGCGAACCATATCCAGCACCACTTCATCCATTTTATAGTCTTAGGCAGAGTGCTGAACATCGTAATGCTTTTGGCTCTTGCGTACAACGGTGCCGCAAATACAGGTAGACAGTACAGTTGTGGGATCGGAGAGTAGTTCCGCTAGAATTGAAGGCCATGGGAAAACTGACACCGGACCAGATAGTGAACTACTTCGACGTGCATGTTCCTTACCGATTGGGGATTTTCCTTATCCATTACCGCATGACGCGGCCAAATGCTTGGAGCGGCTCAAACGATATGTTGAACGCGTGCTTTGTAGCCTCGTTGGTCACAACAAGGATGTTCCTGAACACGCTGGGCATTGGAAAGAAAGACGGCAAGCTGGTGCAATTTGATCCGCAACCAACTGATGTTTGTGTGGATGATCTAGGCGGTGAGTTGGTTGATATCACGAAGATCCCGTCAGCGGATCACGATCTAATTATGGGTTTCTTGAAGATGGCTGATCAGGCGGCGGCGCACTTCACTATTCCTATTGACCACAAATGGGAACGCACCCATGATGTCGTTTTGCTGGTACATCAATACCTGAAAGTCCACTTGTACGAGCGCACCGGCAGGGCGATAGTGAATGTTTTGGGGTGAGCAAATAGTAGTCGAGCAATGGGGGCAAAGCGTTCATTCGACCCGCTTCCGCGAGACGACCTGAATTGAGTCATGATAAAGTCGCTGGCGGCCGGTCGCAATCGCCATCAAAGCAAATCGTCCGCTCAGCGCGAATGCTTTAGCAGAGGCGGCCGAATAATCAGCAACCCAGTGTTCGGATCATTTTCGAATTCAGAAATTTGAATTGCATTCTGGCGAAGGAGTTCTTCGATCACGCTGAAAGGGAAATCGCAACGTTCAAGATGAATCAATTTAGGCGGCGGACCTCTCCGATTCACGAGAGCGACGAAATCAGCGTCCGCAGAGATGACCGTGTAGCTGTTCTCTCTTGCCCAATCCCAGATATCTTCATCATTCGCCTGGTTGAGGCCGACATCGCGCACATGAATCAAGTCCGTAAAAAGGGACGCCAACCGGATCGTAAGCCGTGGAGACAAATTCTCGTCGAGAAGCAGGCTCAAACGAGATTGGCCCGGCGGCCTGCCTCTGCGGCAAAATGGTAGACAGCCGGAAAATCAGCTTTTTCGAGGTCGGGATGCTCGTCGAGAATTTGCTCCTCGGTCATACCGGCACCCAGCCAACCCAGGACATCCCAGACCGTAATTCGCAGCCCGCGCACGCAGGGCTTTCCGCCGCGTTTCCGCTGTTCCGTTGTGATCCTGCTGGTGGTCGTTGACATCGCAAATCCTTACTTCTCTAGTGCGAGGTTGCAAAGGTTCGTTGTCCACCGCTTCCTTACGGTCGCGGCTCAGAAACGCGGCGATTGTCAGGAAACGGTTCACGAAAATGCCGAGCTCTCATTTCTGCAACTAAACACTAGTATGTCACCGTTTAGTGCTTCCCCGTGGGCGACTTGTATCTCTCCCTTCAGCGCGCGTAGCTGCCGTTATTCACGTCGAGCGTTGTGCCGTT
>JBBRPK010000303.1:0-4010 GCA_038228235.1 Verrucomicrobiota bacterium | reverse complement strand
TTATCCTACATCCGGCAGTATGAGCCCTACGTCAAAGCCCGAAGTGGCCGATAATAATGGGGATGAGCGGAACAGAGGCAGGAAACGGGCTTCACCCAATGGGTGAACAGGAGCCCGAACAGTTGCAGTACCCGGGGCCGCATACGGTGACAACGCCCGGCGGCACAGTGCAGGTGAGTTGGGAGCCAGACCCAGGGATTACTTCCCATGGCATGCTGACTTACTTTTTTGAGTTTCTCCAGATTAGCGGACTCTGGGAAGAATTTGTCGAGCAGTGTCCTTTGACATACACCAGTCCTTATGCGCCAACCAAGCAGGAGATTCTGGGCACGATTCTATGCAGCGTGTTGAACGGCCACCGGCGCTACGCGCATATCACGGGGATGCGCAACGATAGCGTGCTCCCCAAGCTGTTGGGTATTGAAAAGCTGCGCAGCGAGGATAGCATCCGGCGCGCTTTCGCCAAAGTGGACGAGGATGCGCTCACGCTATGGATGGACCGCCAAATGGACAAGACGTATTCGGCCTTGCTAGAGCACGAATGGGTTTTGGATCTGGACGCCACGATCAAGACATTGTATGGCCGGCAGGAAGAAGCACGAGTGGGATACAACCCGATGAAGCCGGGACGGCCTTCGCACGCCTATCAGGCGATGGTGTTTGCGGCAGCCAAACTGGTGCTGAACGTGGATGCCATGGCGGGCAATCGGACGGCGAGCGAATACGCACAACCTTCCTTGTGGGGATGGATTGGATGCGCGGGATCGCAAGGACTGGCCAACGTTCCTACGCGGCGACATCGCGCATGGCAACGAGAAGATGATGGAAGGCGCCGAACAGCGCGAGGCGCCTTATTTATTTAAGCTGCGGCAAACCAAAGGCGTGGGCCAACTGATTGCGCGATTGGCCGCGCGCGGGGACAAGGCCGGGTGGCGTGAGGCCGGACAAGGTTGGGAAGGGGTGGAAAGCGAACTGCAGTTACAGGGCTGGAGCCGCGCACGGCGGGTGATCGTGCTACGGCGCAAGGTGCGCGAGCGAGGCGAGCAACCGGAAACCAGCGGCGAGCAGCCGCGCCTGCCAGGCTTGACGGTGGAACATAAGGGTGGGGTCTGGTATGAGCACGCGGTGCTGGTGACCACTTGGAAGGAGAAGGAATTGATGGCCGTGGCGCAGGCATACCGCGACCGCGCCGATAGCGAGAACATGTTCGACGAGTTGAAGAATCAGTGGGGGTGGACCGGATTCACAACCGATGACTTGAAACGCAGCCAATTGATGGCGCGGATCGTCGCCCTGGTGTTCAATTGGTGGAGCCTGTTCACGCGCATCGCAAGCGGAGACAAGCATGGCGAAGCAATTACAACACGGCCGCTGATGATGCACGGAATCGCGCGTCACACAAAGCATGCGCGCGAGAATCATTTGAGTTTGTCGAGCTTTCATGCCAAGGCAAGGAAAGTAGGTAACTTGATGGCCTCGATAAGTGCATGGTTGAGGGACTTTCAAGTAGGTGCGGAGCAGTTATCAAAAGTAGCCCGTTGGCCCAAATTGTTATGCCGCATTTTCCGCCACTTCATCCCGGAACAGGAAACTGTTGCTCCACTTGCGGCTTGCTGACGGCGTTCAACTGCCGGGTTTAGGTTTATGAATTGGGATCAATTTGAAGGCAAGTGGAAACAAATGAAAGGCACCGTCCGTCAAAAATGGGGCGATCTCACAGATGACGACCTTGACAAAATCTCGGGCCGGCGGGAACAGCTTGTCGGCCGCTTGCAGGAGCGGTATGGTTTGGCAAAAGACACCGCCGAGCAGCAAGCGGACGAATGGTGGAAGACTGTCAACAAACAAGATAAGACGTCCGAAGCGTACAAATAGCTTTTCTCCGCCCGCGCTCCACGGGTGGGACTTTGACAGGGCCGGGGATGCACCGGCCCTTTTTTTTAATTCCAAAGGATCAACAGACAATCCACAGAATGCGAAATCCGATAACCCCAAGAGCAAGAGTTAAAACAGCGGGCGTGCGACACCTCTTTTAGCCTTCCATTCATCTACCAGAAATTCTCTCAAGTTTTCCAGGACATCTCCCTCTCTTTTATTCATTTACGTAGAATTCCGGCGCTACTCTGTTGCACGGGAGTTCCTCGCTTATGCGCGGTTTAAGAGTCCGCAACTGTTTGATTCAAGCGGTCCGCATAGGTTTTAACGGCAGCGTCCTTGAAGCGTTCACCCGTCCCTCTGCTATTACTGCCAGCCCATGCAATATTTGCATCGTCTCGGATGGTTTAGCCAGCCGCCATATGTTGAAAGTGTTGGGGGATCAAGCTCGAATGAAATGGCATGATAATTGCACCTTTTTTTCGGATCATGAAATGAAGTGCAGGTGTATGTCCTGGGAGGTAGAGGTTGCAATGTTCCGCAATTTGGGGGGCGAACCAACCAGGGAATTTTAGGGTGCACCCCCAGGAGGCCCATGAACTACTCGCCGATGTCGCATAATGGGACAACGATGTCCTCCGAACTTAAGAACCGGGTCCTGATCGTCGACGACGATGAAGAGCAGTGTCAGGTCTTGGCCCAAACCTTATCCGGGGAAGGCTATCACCCCGAAACAGCTTACGACGGCATACAAGCGCTCGAGGTGATCGATGCTTTTGGGCCGGATGTTATTCTCACCGATCTCAACATGCCCAAAATGGACGGCTTCGCGTTAATGGCGGAGTTGCGCCGGCGGGAATCGCAAACGCCGATCATTGCGCTTACGGGTTTTGGCAGCGTGGAAAAGGCAGTCGCAATTGTTCACGATCTGAAGGCTTTCTGGTTTCTAGAAAAGCCTCTAAAGATTGGCGTTCTGTTGCCGCTCCTGGAACGCGCTATCTCGCAAAACCATCTGTTTCGCGAAACCGAGCGGCTCAATCGCGAGCTGTCCATGCACGGCCTGCTGGGCAATCTAGTGGGAAATTCTCCCCCCATGCAAGAGTTGTTTTCCTTGATTCGGCAGGTGGCTCCGAGTACGGCCGCTGTCTTGATCACGGGGGAAAGCGGAACAGGGAAAGAGATGGTGGCGCGCGAGATCCACCGCTTAAGCCGCCGCGCCGCAGGCCCGTTCGTGGCGATCAACTGCGCGGCTTTGCCGGAAACGCTCATTGAAAGCGAACTCCTGGGACATGAAAAAGGCTCCTTCACCGGCGCGGCCGAACGCCGCACTGGTTGTTTCGAGCAATCTCACGGGGGAACTTTACTGCTCGATGAAATCTGCGAGATGCCGGCTCAAACCCAAACCAAACTCTTACGGGTGCTGGAGGACCTCAAGGTCAGAAGGTTGGGAGCTAAAACAGAAATTCAAGTAGATTCACGCATCATCGCCGCGACGAACAAGACGCCTGAAATTGCCATCCAAAAGAATCTCTTGCGAGAGGACCTTTACTATCGGCTGAACGTCTTTCGAATCGAACTCCCTCCGTTGCGCGACCGGAAAGAAGATATCGGGCCGATCGCTGAAAGCATGATCCATACATTCAACCAGCGTCACGGAACCCGGGTGACGGATTTGATGTCTCCGGTGCTCGAACGTTTACAAGATCATTCATGGCCAGGCAACGTCAGGGAATTGCGCAATGTGATTGAACGGGCGGTCATTATGGCTCATGAAGGCTCGATCCGCATCCAGCATCTCCGGCTCGACCGTTCCCAAAGCAGCCCGCTCCTGGCGCCCCGGCAGGCTGGAGACTCGTTAGCTCTGGAACCAGGACTTCCCCTTTCTAAAGTAGAGGAAGCGTACATCCAACTTACGCTCAAACATCTGAAGTACAACCGTCGGGGAACAGCGAGCGTCCTCGGCATCAGCCTGCGCACACTGCAGGCGCGCCTGGGAGAAATGCGCGAGCGGATAAAGGAGGAGGAGCAAGTGCAGGAGGAGGAACAACTAACTTGAGGGATCTTTATGTGCCGGGAGCGTAAGCGAGAACGTTGAGCCCTCGCCAGAGTGGGCCGTAACCCACATTCGGCCTCCG
>JBBRPK010000302.1:0-4037 GCA_038228235.1 Verrucomicrobiota bacterium | reverse complement strand
ACTCGTCTTTGCCAATTTCGTTTCGTCATTAGTATTCGATTCAAGATGCTCAAGCATCCTGCTCATTTATACATCGATTTCAAAAGTACAAGGCAAATTTTGCCTAGTTATTTCCCTAACATTTTAATGCGTCTGCCCTGTTCCTCGCATGGCCGAGCGTTGACTCCGCGCGGTGATTTTGTGAGGCTTGGCTCTGAATACGGCATGCAAAATTTGACGGGCATCATCACCGCAACGGACCCGGCTATTCGAAATCAGTCTTTGGATGCACTCTGCGCAACGACGCCGCTCAAGGATTTGCTCGCCCAATGCATCGACCTTGATGGCTTCCGACGGCGGAGCGAGAACCTCTACGAGCGCGTCCGCGCCCTTTTTTTCCTTCACGCAATCCATCGGTTTCACCTTCCGCTCAAAGAGGGAATGGGAAAGCGGGGGTTAGTACCCTTTAAGGGTTACGAGCATTTGCTGCAACGCCGTTTTGAGGAGGCCATCGACTACTTCCTGTCCGCGCAGAGCGCGGAGGGACCGAGCGATGCCATCTCCAGCGCTCTGGCGGCAGCATATCATCGTCTCGCCTTTCAAACATTGGCGGACCAAGTGCGACGGAGTGTTCGCTCGGTGCGTGGCAATCAATGGATGTTTCGCATGGGCCATCCCCAGGACCAACCTTTGCGCATCCGGCGCGAATTGCTTCAGCAAGGCGCGGAGGCAGGTGGATACCCGATTCTTTGTGAGCGCACTCCGGTGCGAATGGACTTAACGCACAGCGGCTGGAGTGATATTTTTTTCCTGGGCATGGATTTTCCTGAAGGGGCGCGTGTCCTGAATATCTCCATCGACCTGGCGATCCACGGGCGCGACCATTCGCCCCAGCCACCGGTCGAAGCTTACTTGCGAGTGATCGAAGAACCGGTGTTCCGCCTCACCAGCGTCGATTTGGGCTGCACCGCAGAAATAACCCAGCTCTCAGAAGTTTTTGATTTCGCCAAGGATTATCTGGGGTTGCTCAAGGCAGCGGTGATCGCGGCTGGGGTGGTGCCTCCCGGGATCGAAGGCTCGGGCCAAAGCTTGAGCGATTTGCTCGGACGAGTGGCCGGCTCCGGCCGAGGGCTGGAACTGGTCAGCAATGTAAACAATATCCCTAAAGGTTCGCGCCTGGCCGTTTCGACTAACTTGCTTGCGGCGCTCATCTCTGTCTGCATGCGAGCCACCGGCCAGGCCGCGTCGTTGACCGGCCCATTGCAGGAGAACGAGCGGCGTCTGGTGCTGGCCCGCGCCATCCTTGGGGAATGGCTGGGTGGCTCGGGCGGTGGCTGGCAGGATTCCGGCGGCGTTTGGCCGGGGATAAAACTGATTCAAGGCGTGCTGGCTGGAGAAGGGGATGCCGAGTTCGGAATCAGCCGCGGCCGCTTGATGCCTAATCACCGCATCCTTGATGCGCAGCAAGTCCCGGTAGAAGCCCGGCGCAAGCTGCAGGAAAGTTTGTTGCTGGTCCACGGCGGTTTGGCGCAGAACGTCGGACCCATTTTGGAAATGGTCACGGAAAAATATCTGCTCCGCTCGGGCGCCGAATGGAAAGGCCGCCTGGAAGCGTTGGGCATCCTTGATGAGGTTCTCGGCGCGTTGCGCACGGGCAACATTCGCGCGCTGGGCGCTGCCACAACGCGAAATTTCGAGCAGCCAATCCAGACGATCATCCCGTGGGCTAGCACCGCTTACACGGAGGCGCTGATCGAACGAGTCAGAACGGAATTCGGACCCTCCTTTTGGGGCTTTTGGATGTTGGGCGGGATGTCCGGCGGGGGGATGGGATTCATTTTCGCGCCGGAAGAAAAAAAGCGGGCTCAGCAACGCTTACAAGAAATCATGTCGGCAGCCAAACACGATATGCAGGATGCGCTGCCCTTCGCCATGGAGCCAGTGGTCTATGATTTTGCGATTAATGAGCGCGGGACCTTTGCCGTGTTGCTCGAAGCTGAAAGCGCCTTGATGCCCCCAGGCTACTATACTCTTACCGCGCCGCAGCTACTTCGACAGGAGTTGCGCTCGCTTTCGCCGTTGCGCCGCGCTGAACTGGACAAATTCGGGGCGGCTTGCCGGACCAAACTGGAATTGCGCGGCATGGTTCAGACCCTATTCGATGCCATGTTGCCACGTGGCGCGGACGAAGCGGCTGGCGACAAAACGCTTGCCGCGCTGCTCGATCAATATGGTTTCGACCGCGCCCAACACGAACAAATTCGCGCCGATCTGAAGAGCGGCCGCATCGGCCTGGCCCAGAACCGCCTTCCTGCTAATAATGTGATTGAGGATGTTAGCCCCGAAGACGTGGTGGACGCCACTGGCTGGGTTACAGGGCCGCTTGGGGAAGCAGGTTTGGCGGCCCTGCGCAAGGGAGAGATCGCTGTCGTCACTTTGGCCGCCGGGGCGGGCAGCCGCTGGACGCAAGGCGCTGGAGTGGTGAAGGCGCTTCATCCGTTCTGCAAACTAGCTGGAAAGCACCGCACGTTTATTGAGACCCATCTCGCCAAGAGCCGCCGGGTCTCGCGCCTGGCGGGCGTTCCACTGACCCATATTTTCACCACCAGCCATTTCACCCATGAAGCGATCGCCCAGTTCCTGGCCCGACGAAAGAACTACGGTTACGAAGGTTCGCTTCTGCTCTCACCAGGCAGGTCTGTCGGGCTGCGCATGATTCCCACCGTGCGCGACCTGCGTTTTGCCTGGGAAGAAATGCCTCAACAATTGCTCGACGAACAACAACAGAAACTCCAGGACAGTCTCCGCGCAGCGCTCATCGGCTGGGCTCACCAGGCTGGAGAAACAGGAGATTACACCGACAACCTGCCCCTGCAATGTCTGCACCCGGTGGGCCATTGGTATGAAGTCCCAAACCTCTTTCGCAACGGCACTCTGGCCCGGCTCCTGGCTGAACGCCCACAATTAAAACACTTGCTCCTGCACAATATAGACACTCTGGGTGCCGATGTGGATTTGGCGTTGCTCGGCCATCATATAGAGACTGGCGCCTGCCTGACCTTCGAGGTAATTGCCCGCCGGATCGAAGACCGCGGAGGCGGCCTGGCGCGCGTGAACGGTCGCGTCCGGCTGGTGGAAGGTCTGGCCATGCCCCGTGAGGAAGCGGAGTTTGCCCTGTCCTATTACAACTCGATGACGACTTGGATCGACATCGACAAGCTGCTGGCGGGTTTTGCTCTCGCTCGCCACGATCTGAGCAATGAAGAAAAAGTCACTCACGCCATTCGCAATCTAGCTGCCAGAATGCCCACTTACATTACCCTCAAGGACGTCAAGAAGCGATGGGGGCACGGGCAAGAAGATGTTTTTCCTGTGACACAGTTCGAGAAGCTGTGGAGCGATCTGACTGCCCTCGCGGAAATCGAAAGCCGCTTCGTGGTCGTCCCCCGGCTTCGCGGACAACAACTTAAAGATCAAGCCCAGCTCGACGGATGGCTGCGCGACGGTTCAGCGGCCCATGTGGAGTCCCTGTGTGAGTGGCAGTGTGAGTCTTAGTTAGAGCCTGTTTTAAAATTGCGTGAGGTCCTGCGGCGAGGGATTTCGGCTGTGGCCAAGGCGGCGAGGCCGGAGCATCCCCGCAGCGGGCTGGGAGGGCCGAGTCAACGCAGGCCGCAGGCAAAAGACCCGCCGCCCGGAGGGTTTTCGTACGCCCACTACCTTTGTTGCTCCTCGGTCACCCACCCCTGGCGGGTATGCTCGCTTGTCGCGCCTCGCCATCCAGCCGTTTCCGCGAAAACAGAACCACACGGAATTTTAAAACAGGCTCTTAGCCCAACTTTCGATACCGGGACCTGGTTTCATAAAAATTCTCGGGTGCGACCCGCGGGTTTGTTAGCAAATAGGCCGATTTAGTCCGGACCAAACCGCTCAAAGCCTTGTAGTGAAGACCTACCCCCTTGCGCTCCCCCACCCAGTTTATGGCATTATCGCTGCCAGATGTTTTTGCGCACAACCAAACGAAAAAAAGACGGCAAGGAGCATCGTTATTGGAGCGTGGT
>JBBRPK010000301.1:0-4052 GCA_038228235.1 Verrucomicrobiota bacterium | reverse complement strand
GAACCCTCGAGCGATTGCCTGATAGGACGAGGTGATGAAATCATCGACCGTTGCCCACGAGCTTCCGCCATTGCTGCTCTTGCGGACGATCCAATGGCTTCCTCCGCTGCGTGGACTGCCGTAGCCCACCACATAAAGACTCCCAAACGAGTCAGCACCAATGCCATAAGCGCTGGCATCTGCCGTCGAGTCCAACTGGTAGGCATCGACAGTGGCCCAGGTCGCGCCACCATCGAGACTTCGCCGCACGATCCATTGTCCAATATTGCCCTTTTTTCCGCCCCCGTCGGCGGAGCCGACAACAAAAAGTCCTGCTGTCGCATGAGAAAAACACGCTTCGGCATACGCGTTATGCTGATATACATTCGGAATTAGAAATGTATCGACGGTGGCCCAGGACATAGAGCCGGCGGTATCCGTCGTGCCCTTGCGCACAATCCAATAGTTGGTCGGGTAGAGCCCGCTCCCACTCAGCCCCGTTGTTGTGCCCGAGCCCACCACGTAGGCGTTTCCCGCAGAATCGGTCGTCAGGGCGTGAGGTTGAGCATACGTGCCGAATGTAAAATCGTCCACCGTGGACCAGGTACCCCCATTTACGCTGCGTCTAACAAACCAGTGGGTTTTGGCATCAGCAAACGGGCCATTATACCCTGCCGCATACAAATTTCCCGCCCCGTCCGCCGCAATCCCGGCGTCATAACCCGGATTCAGATACGAATAATCTTCGATGGTTGACCAGATTGTTCCACCAGGACCACTCTTCATGGCCACCGCGTGCCAGGCGCCGCCGGTATCCTGAGCGTCACCGGCTGCATAGATGTTGCCGAGCGGGTCTTTTGCCAACCCTGTGGCGTAGGCGGTCTTCCCGGCAACATATTGGAAGTCATCCACCGTCTGCCAGGTTTGGGCAAAGGTGGAGTGGGTTATTAGTGCGATTGCGCCCGAGAGGGCCAGCCGCAGGCAGCGTATTTTTTTCATATTTTGTTTCGTTGCTTTGGCTCTTGGGCGTGAGTCCATTACGTTCACCGGAGAACCGGATTCGTTTGCCCGCTGCCCAGAGCCAGATTTCTCCTCAGATTCGTATCTTGACCTTTGGCCTTTGAGCTTTAGTTGGGGTCGCTTTGTGTTTGGGCCGATGCAGTTTTTTCCAGCGCCCGCAGCAACAAAACCCATCAGAGGATTTTAATTTGCGGGCGCTGGAGTTTCTCCGAGGCGATTTAAGGGGTCCCCTTCCTAATCACCCAGTGCCGAGTGCCGTTCGCGTCGTAGCCCCAACCTGCGGCAAAGATATTACCGGCATTGTCACCAAGGAGGGACTTGCCTTGGGCATGGTTGCTATACTGGAAGTTATCCACCGTCTGCCAGGTGCCGAAGCCGGCGAGATTTTTACGAACTATCCAGTGGTCGCCGGTAGAGTCATTGGAATTCTGGCGGCCTATCACAAAAAAGTTGCCATTGGCATCAGTAGCAAAACCGTTTGCAAAGGCATTGCCGGTAGATGTGGGTTGAAAATCGTCCACGGTAGTCCACGAGCTCCCACCGTTGCTGCTCTTCCTGACGATCCAATGTTCGTAGCTGACGTTCTTGGGCTTCTGGGTCACGGATTTCCCGGCGTAGCCCACCGCGTATAGGTTCCCGGATGAATCTGCGCCGATACCCTCCGCGCCGGCTGCTAACGTTGACGTTGAGTCTAACTGATAGCTATCAACTGTCGTCCAGGTGGCACCGCCATCGGAACTTCGCCGCACGATCCATCGAGCACTGGAGCCTCCCACTACGAAAACTCCCGCCGTTGGATGACAAAACACCGCGCCAGTCGCGCCATAATCAACGAACGCGACCCTATTCGAATCCACCGTGGACCAAGTCATCCCGCCGCCACCGCTCGGTATGCCTTTGCGGACAATCACATGATAGGTATTGCTTCCGCCGGATATAGCGCCCGTCACGTAAACGTTTCCGGCCGAATCCGTCGCCATCGCACGAGGTTCAGCCAACCCGCTGGGCAGGATAAAACTGTCAACCGTGGACCAGGTAAGACCGCCATCGCTGCTTCGCCTGACAAACCAAGCTCTGCTCGTTCCAGCGTCATAGCCGGCAACATAAAGGGTTCCAGCCGGATCTGCTACGATCCCGGCATCATACCCTGGGCCGCTGTACTGCGAAGTGCTGTTTGGGTCGGAATAATTGTCGATGGTTGCCCAGGTGATGCCTCCGTCAGTGGTCTTCATCGCCAGGGCGTGGTAAGTTCCGGCCGCATCCAGACCGTCACCGGCTGCAAAAATATTCCCCAGCGGGTTTCTCGCCAGGCCCAAAACAAAAGACTCCTTTCCAGCGAAATACTGGAAGTCATCCACCGTCTGCCACGTTTGGGCAAAGGTGGTGTGCCCCAAAAGCGCGAGCGCCCCAGCCAGGGCCAACAGGCCGTGGAGCGTGGAGCCTAGGAGCGTGGGAGCGTGGGGGCGCATTGCTTTCAGCGTATTGGTCTGTTCGGAGCGTGCATGTGGGCTTGGCATAGTTATTCCTTTCGGTTTTGGTTTTAGAATTCACGTCGCATCGGTTCAAAAGTATTAACCCGCCAAAAACACGAATCTTTCAAGAAAGCGCAAAAATCTTTACCCACGGATAAACAGGATGGGGAAAGACACGAATTTCAGCCATTGCCACGATTTTCACGACAGCGAATCCCAATGGGATTCCGGCGCAAAATCCAGGGTTGCGAACACACAATCTCTTCCTCAGAGATATAGCGGAGGAACTGGTTTACACAGGGTGCTTGCCTGACCGCTGGTTCCTGATGTATGGTTGGTTAGAGGTTCGAGGTTAAAAACGACGCAAACCAATTGCTTATGAGCGCCGCCGCTGAGCTCAAAACTGCGGGCGCTCGTGAGGTCTATCTATTCGGCTCTGCGGCCAAGGGTCTTTCCGGCCCGCATCCGGACGTCGACCTGGCTGTGGTTGGACTGCCCCCTCGCTGTTCTATCGCATGGGAGCGCGCGTGAGCGACCTGTTTGGCAGGGCGGTGGACCTGATCGATCTCGATATCGACACGCCCTTCACGCGTTACCTGCGCGAAGAGAATGAACTCGTCCTCGTGGGATAGGTTCCGCCGGGAGCAAGCGGGGGAACGGGAGCAACTGCGCCGTCTGCTCGCTGGAATGCGACCGCTGCTCATTCAGTGCCGCCGGATCTCGCCCAGCGAGATTGAACTCTCCGCGCTGGCCGCCTTGCTCCACGCCTTCTACACTGGGATTGAGAACATCTTCAAGCGCCTGGCCCTGGAACTGGACGGGACGACGCTTTCCGGCGAGGCATGGCATCGCGACCTGCTGCGCACGATTGAGCCAACCGAGCCCGATACACCCAGCGCTTCTGCCGGCAGATTTGCAGGACACCTTCAATGAATACCTGCGGTTCCGCCATGTCTTCCGGCACGCCTACTCCTTGAGAAAATGTCGGGCCTCGTTCTCAATGTTGACACGACCTTGCAGCGATCCGAGGGAGCACTTGATGCTTTTCTCGAGAATGCACGGCGCACTGCCGAGTGATCCGGCGTTCCACGCCTGGGCAGTTCGCGGCTGGGAAGAAATTTCATCTTTTTTGAAAGAAATGGGTCGGTTAGCGTGTTGATACCTTAGAAGAACATGCAAACTGTCAGACGCGATGAAATCATCCCCACGCACAAGACGCTGCTCAGCCGGCTCAAGAATCTTGATGACGACGTAAGCTGGCGCACCTTTTTCAATACTTACTGGAAGCTGATTTATGGGGTGGCGGTCAAAGCCGGCCTTGCGGATGCCGAGGCGCAGGATGTCGTCCAGGAGACGATCATCGCCGTCGCCCGGAACATCGGCGATTTCAGATATGATCCCGCCGTCTGCTCGTTCAAGACCTGGCTCTTGCAGGTGACGCGCTCGCGCATCTCAAACCAGTTTCGGAAGAATAAGCGCCACCTCGGCGGCCGATTCGAGAGCCCGGACGAAACGGGCGGCACATCCCATCTCGAAGGGCTCCCCGACCCGTGCGGCAACCGGCTTGACGCCCTCTGGGAG
>JBBRPK010000300.1:0-4066 GCA_038228235.1 Verrucomicrobiota bacterium | reverse complement strand
GCGTTCATCCGTGGTAAAGGTCGGAGGCCGTGGTCAAACCATATATTTTTCTGATTCGGGCTTGACTCTTGGGTTGGACTGGAACAAACCGTGGGCGTCATGCCGCGCAAGATGCGAGTCGAATATCCCGGGGCCATGTATCACGTGATGAGCCGTGGCGATCGGCGCGATGACATCTTCTTCGACGACGTGGACCGGTATCACTTCATCAAGACCCTCGGTGAGGCTTGTCTGAAGACCGCCCAAGCAAAGGCCGACCGGCTAGTCGCCGAGGAACGACTGCGGCTTGGTTGGAGCGCGGAGGACCTGGTCCGCCGGCCAAAGAACGACCCAGGGAAACTGGCCATCGCGACGCAGTTGGTTAGTGAGACCAAAACGCTCGTCATGGGGAAACCGGGGCCGGTTCTCCTTCCCAATCCACGTCAGTTCTAGTTTTTGCTTTTTCGTCATGTTGGCTTAACCGCAAAGAACGCAAAGAGCGCAGAGAAGGCGAGGCATTCTCCATTCATCGTGCTCTCCGCGCCCGCCGCTCTTGGAAAAATTGCGCTCTGCCTGGCTGACCCTGCCCGCTTCGCGGTGATTCAGTAATTGCCGATGTGAACGCCGCGGGTCTTGGCGGCGTAGTCGCGCATTCTCTCCAGGAACGATTCGACGGCTTCATCCAAGGTGAACTCGCCCCCCTCCATGCAGGCCGGGAACAATTCTTCGTTCCGGCGAGCCGCCGGGTCGCCGTTCGGAGTCAATTCCTGCAAAGCAGCGGCCAGTCTGTTCATCAGCGCGCTCATGGGCGGGTCGTCCGGCATTTTTCTTCCAGCCGATTCCAAAAGTATTTGAATGAAGCCGAATGATGCAACGCACGTTTCGGGCTGAACTTGGGGGCGATTTCCTTGGCGAAACCAAGTTCGTTGAAGCCGGCGCCCGCACCGCGATGCGCCTTGATGAGTTGTTTGAGTTTCGCTTTGGCCAGCGCGCCGGTGTCGGTGGGGGCCGTGTAGACGCAGCCTTTGATGACAGTCTGAATGGCCTGTTCGTCCGCCAGATACCACGATTCGATTTCTTTGACCGCGACGCAGGCGAACAGGAATCGCTCGGCCGGGGGCTGCTTGCGAAGGACCGCGCGCATGGCTCCCTCGAAGAGATTCAGGACAGCGGTGACGCACGGGTCGTCGTCCCGGTCCACGAGGATGAAGCCCGCCTGGTAATGAAAATCCTTGAAGCTTTCGTAGAGGATGGGGGTTTCGCGCAGTAGCTTTTCGCGGTTCTTCATGTTGCGAATGTCGAAGCGGCAGCCGGGGAAACTGCGATGCAGCACCTTGTCCCAGAATGCCAGGTCGGAAGGCCCTTCGACCCCGACGCCGAACCTCACGGAATGCCCCCCAACGCGCCTTGTTCCCAAAGCTCGCCAAGGCGGAAGCGTTTGCGGAAGGTGTCAATCTCGGCCACTTCCGAGGCGTGGCGAATCTTGGTGAAGCCGTCCACTTTGTCGCACAGGATGACTTCATTCGGCTGAAGGTAGTCGAGGAAGTCGGGGTTGTGGGTCGTGACAAGTATCTGGCGATGTTCGGAGGCGGCGCGCATCAACTCGACGATGTTTTTGGAGAGATGGGGATGCAGGCCGTTCTCCGGCTCTTCCAGCGCGATGAGGGTGGATTTCTTGGCGCTCCAATGGGCGATGACGAGAATGGCCAGCAGGCGAATGGTGCCGTCGGAGACGGAGCGCGGGTTGATGGCTCCGCGAATTTTTTCCTCGACCACTTGAAAGGCCCACTTGCCCTCGACGGGAAGTTGCCGCGTGCGAATTTTTTGGAAGCCCGGAATCGCGCCGCGCAAGCCGTCGAGAATCGCGCTCATGGCCCCGGTGCCGTTTTGTTGTTCGATCTTGTGGAGAATCACGGCGAGATGCTCACCGGCCAGGCCAAGGTCCACATCGGGAACCTCCTTCGCGGGCGCGCGAGCCACTTCGGGGTTGATGTTGAAGAAGGACCAACCCTCGATGTAGTTGCGGAAAATGACGCACGGCAGGCTGAAAAAGCCGCTGCCAGCGGCGAGGCGGGTGGCGTCCTGTTTGGCCACGTCATATCGCTGCTGCGCTTCGCCCGAACGAAAAACCGGGTCGTCAATCTCGACCTGCTGTTGTGTGCGCTTCAGAGAGTAATGCGCTTTTTGCCCGCTCGGGTCTTGGATGTCGGCCAGCAGTTTTTCGGACTGGACCACTGGGACGCCGTCGTCCGAGCGCAGGTCGATGCAGACCTCGTAAGACATCGCCTTGATTTCCTGCGCTTTCCCTTTGGAACTGGCGGAGATGCCCAGGTTGGTGAGCTTTACTCCGAGACGGAGCGGCTTGCGTTCCTTGCGTTCACGGGAAATCTTGTTGCGGACTTCCATAGGACCGTCGAACTCGCCGACGGCGCACTCGACATTTTGGAGCAGCGCGAGCTTCAAGAAACGCAGAGCGGAGACGAGATTGGTTTTGCCGGCCGCGTTGGCACCCACGACAAAATTCAATGGGCGCAGAAAAATCGGCGGCGTGGCCGGGCCGAAACTCTTGAATCCTTCAACTCTCAATTCTGAAATCATATCATCCGCTCTACCGATGCGGGGCTGAACGCCGCCGCCGGTTGCATGATGAGCATGGCTTTGGAAAAAGGAAAGCGCCAGAACACAGCCGACCTTTCTTGAGCGTCGCTCATAGCAGACACCAGCGGACGGTGAACAGTTCGGCGCGCGTCGCGGAAATCGCGTGGGTCGAGGATGCGAGCAAGCGGCGCAGGATTAGAGTCATCAGCTTGCGCTGGCTTGCGGGTAAGGCGAAAAGGGTCGGGCGCTGCAGATAATCGGAGACCAGGTCCTAAAGCCGCTGTTCCTCCGCCGTCGGCGAAAACTCCTGCACGATGGCCTTGCGGTTGGTGAATGGGACGTATTCCAGCACCTGCCGTCGCAAGGTGCGCTGACAAATCGGCTTCAAGCGCGCCTTCAAATCGGTGAAGTCTTTCGGGGTTGTCAAAGTGGCGAACTGTGCCTTGAAGCTCTTGAGGTCGCCGAAGGTGTATTCGTCCACGACGCTGACGAGGCCGTAAAGCTCAAGCAAGGAGTTTTGCAGGGGCGTCGCGGTGAGCAGGACTTTTGGGAAAGGCGCGACGGCATTCTTGATGGCGTTGGCGATTCGGTTAGTCGGCTTATAAACATTCCGCAAGCGGTGTGCCTCGTCGATGATGATGAGGTCCCAGCGGATTTGTTGAATGTACACGTCCCTCGCGCGTGCGAAGTGGTAAGAGCAGATGACGATCTCCGGCTGGTCCAACGGGTTCAGGTTGCCGCGCCTGATTTGGTCGTTGAACGTCCGCGTCTCCAGGATCGTGGCGGGCAGGAAAAACTTATCGGCCAACTCCTGATGCCATTGTTTGCGGAGATTGGCCGGCACGATGACGAGCAGTTTGCGCTTGCGCTCGGCCCAACGCTGGGAGAGAAGAATCCCGGCCTCGATGGTTTTGCCCAAGCCGACCTCGTCCGCGAGGATCGCGCCTTTGGAGAGTGGGGAGCGAAAGGCGAAAAGCGAAGCGTCGATCTGGTGCGGATTCAGGTCAACCTGGGCCTCGGCGAGCGTGGCGGCAAGTTTTTGAACGCTGAGGCTGATCCGCATTTTTGGAGGGCTTGGCGGCTGGTTTCACGTCCGAAACGGCGTTTAAAACGGCTTGCGGGAGGGTTTTCAAAGGGTTGCAAGGCATGATCCGAGGCTAACCGAGGCTAACCGAGGCTAACGGAGCCTTCTAGGATTTTTTGTTTTTCGCGCCCTGTTGGCTACGCCAGCCCGAACCGGAGTTTCAATGGTCTGGCAAGCCGGTTTCTGAGGGTTTGCGCCAAGGGAATGAGAGGCGAAATCGAGGTAGGCAACTTCAGCCAGGTCTGCTTTTAGGTCATTCCCGGAGTGATTTTGCTCAGCAGGGCTATCCTACTGACTCCAGTGACCGCAACGGGTGGTGTTTTTCATTCTCGGCGCCTCCCACGAGGAGTTTGTACGGGACGGCTGGCACCTGGACCGCCTGTTGCGCCAAGCGATAAAACAGTT
>JBBRPK010000299.1:0-4073 GCA_038228235.1 Verrucomicrobiota bacterium | reverse complement strand
GACCGGACAACGCTACTCGGCGTTCACTTACTATCACGTCGATACGCTGCGGCCCATCTGTGGCACGGTGCATAACGTGGCATCACCCGAGATGCTCTATTGCAGCAGCACGAGCGGCGAACATTTTGAAAAGCGCGCCCGCGAGCTGAAGGAACACGGGGACGTTATTGAGGGGATCGTAGCGCATTCAAAGGCGGCGATCTCGCGAGAGGAGGCAACGGTATGAGGCTCACCATGCTTCTCTTGCCGGGAATATGCGCCGCGCTGCTTGGTTGTGCAGGTACTACTCGCGTTGCAACCGACACCGTAACCGCTGGCATTGGCGCTGTTGTCGGCAACAAACTAAGCAAAGGAAACCCGCTTATGACCGCGGCGGGGGCGGCAGGCGGCGTTCTACTCGGGGAAACGCTTAATTACGCCAACGACGCTCATGCGCGGAAAGCGCAATTAGAGGGTTACAACAAGGGGCGGAGCGATGCGGTAAAGCAGCAGTATTGGGTGGGCGTCAATCAGCAGAAAGCCACGGACGAAAAAGCTTTCGATGAGAACACCAGCCTCTTCGCGATCCCTCTGCCTGAGCAAAAAATCGACGGAGTGTTGCTTAAACCGACGACCCGAGTCCTGAGAATCGAGGAGTAAACATGAGCCAGCCCAATCCATACGAACCGAACATCGACCGTGTTGACGCTGAGGAGCGCCTACGGCGCGAGCAGGAAGCCAATCTCCGAAGACAACAAGAGGAGTTCCGAAGACAGGAGGAACTGCGGCGCGACCAGGAACACCGGCGGAGCGAAGAACAAAGGCTCCGACAACAACAGCATTTCTACTGCCCGTAACTAAACCACCCATGAAAAAGCTATATCTATTCACCTTTGCCGTTCTTCTCCTCCGATTCGAGGCCGCTGCACAAATTCCGGTCACCGATGTCGCCGGCTTTGCCCAGGACGCGGCCAACGAGGTGCTGAACCTCGCGGAATACATCGAAATGGTCAGTAACCAGGTCGAGCAGATCAATTCCCTAACGCAGCAACTCCAGCAGGTCACGGCTTACGTCAAAGCATTCGGAGATCCTTCGAGTCTATTGGAGATCACTGGAGTCAGCGGCCTTGTGGCCGATTTGCAGCAGAGCGGTGTCGGGCAGACGATTGGCGAATTGCAACAACTCGCCAGCGGTGTCGAGGCGCTCAAATCCAATGCTAACGGACTCTATGGAAGTATCACCGACATCACCTCCTCTGGAATCAACGTGCCGCGTCCCGAGGAGCTTTACCGAAAGTTTGCGGCGGTGGATCGAACCACCGAAAACTACACGACGGTCTATGATGATGTAGTTTCCCGCCGCAAGGCTTTGAAAGGACAGATGGTAGCGACTGCACAACAATTGCAGTCAGCTTCGACCGATGCCGAGACACAAAAGCTGAGCGGCGTCCTTGCCAGCCAGGGTGCCGAACTTCAGGCGCTCGACTCCGAGGTCGGTTTCGCTGCTTCCCAGGCGCTTGTGCAAGATATTGCCAATCGCGCCGACTCACAGAAGCAGGAAAATGCTCATAACGAAGAGATCGCGGCAGATCGCCACGACGCATTAAAAAAGGCCGGCTCGATGCTCGTGCCGGACGTAACGCGCGACATCCTTCAAGAGATGAGCAACCGGAAATGAAAACCAAGCTCGTCATGCTTCTCGCTCTCGTGCTCGCAGTCATCGTTGGCCTCGCCGTCTTCGCGATGACGCACTCTCAGCACGAGAGGACCCAGCCATCAGCCGAGGATTCTCGTGTAGTGCGGAGGAACTCCGGAGAGTTTCTCGCGCCCGACACCACCAACGATGTTCTCAGCGACATCAACAAAAAAGCGGCGACGCCACCCAAAGCATCGCCCGAGGCGACTCCCGCGCCATGATACTCGCCGCATCCCTTCCCACGTTTCAGCGGCTGTTCCCGAATTTCCCGGAGCAGTGCAAGACTCTTTACACCCTACTAGTCCCGATTGCTGTCGTTCTGTTGGTCATCGGTCTCATCGGCGTGATCCGGCAGGCAAACACGCCGAGGACCATGCTCCGTCCATTGGTTAAAACTCTCTTGGTAATCGCAGCCATCACGCTGTGGGGCGAATGGACTGCGACCGCGAATAACGCGGCAAAAACAGTCATCACCAAGATGGATGCGAACCCGACCGCTGCTGCGCAAAAGTATGTCGATATTCTCGTTTCCAAAGAAGAGCCGAAAAGCAAGGAGGGATGGTTCGGACTTCCCAGCGCTGCACAGATGTATGAAGCCGTTCTGTGGGGAATGCTCACCCTCATTGGTTTGGTGGCGCAGTTCCTGATTTGGGCCGCCTACATCCTCCAGCAATTTCTGCTCGGTCTTGCATTCGCCTTCGCGCCACTTTTCCTCAGCTTTCTGGCGCTGCAATCGACGGGATTCATTGGCTCCAAGTATATCATGGGGGTCGTTGGCATAATCTGCTGGCCGCTGGGCTGGGCGGCTGCGTCCATTGGCACCAGCAATCTCATTGATGTTGCGACCGAGCAGAAGCTCGTTGTCTTGACCAATGTGTATGGGCTCCAGACGATTATGGCTGGGGCGATCATCGGCGGTTGGATTATCCTCACGACGCTTATCGCCCCCGTCATCATCCAAGGTGCAATTGCAACCGGTGCGCAGGTCGGCGGAGCACTCTTGGGCGGTGTTCTCACCGCTGGCGCTGCGGCTGCGTCCGCGGGCACCACCGCCGGGGCGACTCTCGCGGCGTATGGAGCCGGCACCGGCGCAGCGTTTGCCGGGGGCGCAGCTTCGGCGATGACGAATTTGGCTGGCTCCACAATGCAAGGCGGAGGCCCGCCGATGAGCGGCGCGGTATTTGAGCGGCTGGCGTCCTTATCTTCCTTTTCGCGCGGTTCAACGGAGTCAGGAGGTGACTCAGACCCGTCGAGCGCCGGACAGGCGCAGGAGAAGGGAGGCGACAGCGGAGCAAAAGGATCGAGCGGCAACGGACCCTCTGCTGCCTACAACGCGCAGGACGCGGCAAATGACGGCGCGGTTGCAGCCATGATCGATCAATCACGGAAGACGAGCGAGCCAAGCTAATGAGTGCCGCAGCTGACAATAGTGTTGAAACTCTCCGGGAGACGCCAGCGATGACCGCCCCGCCGCGGCATCCCAAGAGGGCGCTCAATCCCACCCGCGTCTTTGTTGACAAAGACCGGCTCGCATTCTTCTGGTTTTTGGTCGCAATGATCGCGGTGGCTTGTGCCGTTGCCGAACCGTTCTATCTCATTCGCAAGTTCAAAGAACGGGAGCGAGTCTTGATGGTGGATTCAGCCGGCACCTACTACATCTCGCCGCTGCTCGACTTCGAGGAAGCAAAGCAACTCCACGCACAGCAAGCCACGCTGGCGGCGGTCGCTTTCCTGGAGCGGAATCCGAAGGGTTTCGATAACTCGGAGCTTCTTCAGCAAATGTTCCTCAAAGCTGCGCACGCGAAGGCGCTGCGGCAGCGCGCGTCAGAGGACGAGGAGTTCAAATCAAAGCAGCTTCACCAGAAAGTCGAGATCGCTCAGATCGACATCCTTCAGACGCGCGAGAATTACGTGCTCGCGCAAACCACCGGCCAGCTCATTCGGGCAGGCGTGTTCGAGTCAAAGGCGTTTAGCGAAGCCATTCCGTTCAAACTCACCTTCAAAATGCAGCGCAATCCAGACATGGCAAAGAACGGTCGCTTTCCCACGGCAATCAATGATTTCAAGTATGAACCGGCGCATTAGCATCATAGCATTCACGATAGTCCTGCTCACCGCATCGCGATCATTTGGTGGCGCGCCTGACAAGCAGATCAAAGAGTTGGTCCTCGACGAGCACGTCGTTTACTCAATCCCCGTCGCGGGGAACCGAATCACCACCGTTAGCTTTCCAGGCCCGATTGCGGCGATTGACGCCGCACTTGTCACTGTCGATCCGAAACACGCGGGCTTGTTCCAACTGGCGCATACCAAAGGTTCCTACTTCTTCTCGATCCGGGGTTTGGTGAAGCAGGCTGTCACTAACGTCAACGTCCGCTGGAACAATAAGACTTATGTT
>JBBRPK010000298.1:0-4110 GCA_038228235.1 Verrucomicrobiota bacterium | reverse complement strand
GAAGCCTAAAAAGGCCAACACCCCAAACCAACGAAGGCCGATGGAAAAATCCATCGGCCCTTTTTGCACCCAACCGGGTCGGAAAAGCCCGCTCCACTTCCTAATCGCTAGTTTTGCGCTACGTCTCGATCACCGCGCACACACTGGACTCTTTCAAAGAAAGGCATCGGCTGGCTCTGGCCAAAATCGAACCCCATATCCGTGGGGTCGCCGATGGCGAACTCCTTTGTCCGGCTGAGGCTTTGAGGGTGCCTGTTGAATCGCTAGTTCCTGCACGCGGACCGGGTCGAAAGATTTCCAAAACTTTCTTTCGATCCAGGAAAGCCAATTGACCTCTTGGGCCAGAAGCCCCGGCGATGCTGCGGTTGGCTGGTTCTGCAATGCGCGGCATTTTGGAAGCGTCCGGCTGAAAATTCGATCCGGCTCGTTCCGCTGTCTTCGAGCATTTCCACGAGAGTATCCCGAGCGGGACGCCAGCCCCTACCCGACTGCGGCGTGATCACAGACCGCAGCCGTGGTGTGGTCAACGACAATTATTCTTCCCCAACGGGGTGGAGAAAAATAATTGTCGCTCTACAGTGGTGAGTTGATTCGCCTTTAGAGACGAGATATGATCGTGCCGAATGAAATCAGAAGACCCTTCCTCCAACAATTCCAGTAGGACGCCTCCTACACGCCGTGGCCGCTTCGTTTTAGCGAAGTTGAGAGCGAGGGAGGGGAAAATCCGTTGACCGCGATTTTCACGAATGATTATTGTTATTCTAACAATTCTGCAAGTTCTTGGGATTGCACTCGCAGCCGGTGCTGCGATAGCTAATCTTCTCAAGTCCAAGGGCATTGAGGAAATAAGAACTCCATCCCTAATATACGGAGGGGCGGATTCAATCACTAGGCGTCTGACACGGGAGGCCAAGATTGGGGTTTGGTGCCTGATCGCTGGCGTTACCGTCTCACTCGTAGCGAAAATAGTCGAGCAGTATTTAAATAACAAGAGCAGCAGGGAAACCCAACAAGCTAATACCAGCCAACTTCAGCGGGCTGGGGAGCAACTGCGTCTCGCACGAAAATCTTTAATGGGGGTCGAGCGACTTTTGACTCGCTTCGATTCAATCTCATTTGCAATCACCTACCAACTTGACCCGACAAACGTTTGTTTCTCGCCGCTGGTGGAATGGGCCAAAACCTTGATTCCAAGTGACCTAGAGACCAATTCACACACCTCAAATATCAGGGGGAGCCACGAGGAGGGATCGAATACTGTTTCCTTCAGTCTTTCGAGTGATTTTAAGGAAATCACGTGCCAAGTGATGCCTGAAATACTGTCGAACCGGTTCAACACAAATTCCCTGCCCAAGCCTGCTTTTGAAGAATTGCTCAATTTCATCTTCACTCCGAAATTCGCGGTAATTTTTTATGCGGCAGACAATGCCGATGCTGCTGACACACCTGATCTTTACCTTCCCGTCTCAAACCTCAGCCAAATGCCTTTGATCATATATAATCGCGAACTAAGGACGCTTCTAATATCATGGAACTTCGATTGTCCGCAAAGCGATTGGGGACAAACAAAACGAATCCGTTCGCTTCCTGACCTTGCCAATGCGGAATGTTATCATTGTCCGTTATTTGTGCCGACAGCCATGTCGACCAATATACGCCCGTTCGCTTGCCGAATTACCTTCGATCTAACGCCAATAAATATATGGGATTTTGAAATCGCCGGTCGCCGAAATGGGAACTCGTTTAACGCTAGGGTGCATAAGATGATCCTCACGTCAATTGGGGAGCCCCCTCCCTTTTTGGGGTGGGGAATGCAACCAATACTTTGGGATCACCTTTACCGGAGCCAACTTCCTAGTGAGGAGAAGATAGTCGGGATTAAGTAGTTCATACGGCGCTTTGGAGACCGCCGTTGGGTTAGAAAACAGCTTCGATCACCTTTCAACCGAGGAGTCGAAATTTAATGCCCCCCCACGCCATTATGCCGCTGCCATGGCCGGAGTTTGTCCGGACCAAAATACAACTTGCAGGCCAGTTACTCTTCCGGGTCAGCGTGAGGCTTTACGCCGCCTTTGCCACGCCGCTGTTGATCCGTCCCTTCCGATTGCTTCTCTTTTCTTTTTGATCGTCCTCCGCCAGCAGTGCCTCGATCTCGGATTGTGGAATGCAGGGTTGGGGATAGAGGCTGGAGGATTGATCCGCCGTCGTCGAACTCCCGCCGTCGCGTTGCTTCCCCCGTCGCCCGGCTATGGTGGGACAAGTTGGCGTGGCAAGTCGGCGCGACAAGGGATGGAAGATTGAAGCTGGAGGATGGAGGACCGGTTTGTTTTCTTTGTGGCTTTTCGTCCTGTTTGTGGCCACCGTCGGCAGGGTCAAACCATATATTGTTGTCTTTTGTTTCATTTCCTCATCGTCGTTTCCGCCCTGCTACAGGATGCGAACCCCTCTTTCCTCGCCCAGTGCAACCCCGCGTTTGCGGTGTTGTAGGTTCCCAAATGAACACGCGCCGTGATGTCCTTGATCGTCAGGGTGGTCTCACGCCGTAGCCGCACCGCGAGGGCCAGTTTCCCTGGGTCCTTCTTTGGCCGGCGGACCAGGTCCTCCGCGCTCCAACCAAGCCGCAGTAGTTCCTCGGCCACTAGCCGGCCGGCCTTTGCTTGGGCGGTCTTCAGACAAGCCTCGCCGAGGGTCTTGATGAAGTCATACCGGTCCACGTCGTCGAAGAAGATGTCATCGTGTCAGCGGTCAGTGAAAGTGTACCACCTGCGGTCGAAATGAAGGGCTTCAAAGTGTATCACCTGGAGGGTCGGCAAAAGGCTGCACAATGAGGGGCAAAGCCCGGAGTATGTGCGGCCATTATGGCCAACATACTTACGGTGCACGAACAACAAGCAATCTCAAGTTTAGTGGCGCAGGGCTGGTCGATTCGACGCATTGCCCGCGAGCTGAAACTCCATCGGAAAACGGTCCGGCAGTATCTGCCGGAAGCCAAAGGGGATTCAAAATGTACCACCCTTTCGACCGCCGGCTCCCCCCCAAAGTGTACCATTTCGACCGCCGGCAAAACTGGGCGAAAAAGCCTGTGCGAATCGGCGTTTCACTCGATGACGAAAACATGATGGCAAAGATGCCGTTGACAAAGCCCTGCCTTCAAGTTTAATCGTAAACCAAATGGATCTAAATAGGCTGCAAAGAAGCCCGGCTAGGCTGAACGCGAGTTCAGCCGACTTCTAGTTAGGCGACTCCGCGCACCTCACAATTAAATCACCTACCAAGGACATCACCAATGAGCAATGACATGCAGAGAGTCAACACTCGGAAGACTGCAATAGCCCCGATGCTCTCAGTTCGGCGGGGAGCGCGAGCAATCGAATTCTACAAGGCGGCGTTCGGGGCTGAGGAGTTGTTCCGCATCGACGACGAGACCGGGAGGGTCGTGGCCCAATTGTCCGTGATGGGAGCCGAATTCTGGCTCGCGGACGAGTCCCCGGAGCACTTCAACTTTAGTCCCGAGTCTCTCGGCGGTGGTTCAGTGCGGATGGCGATGATCGTGGAGGATCCGGATTCTGCTTTCAACCGAGCGGTCGCCGCAGGAGCCACGGTGGTCTGGCCAGTCACGGAGCAACATGGCTGGTGCCTAGGACGAGTGGTTGATCCGTTCGGACACCATTGGGAGATTGGCAAGCCTTTGTGCGAAGGTCTGAAACAATGACCACGTCGCCTAACTTATAAAGGAATGCAGTCGCGACATGAAGTTACTACCATCATTGCTTAACATGCACAGTTCCTGATTCAGGCCTGTGATTTGCCACGGGTATTCTACGGAAGCAGGCGCACGACGCGCTGCGTCGCTGGGTCTGAAGCCTTCCGGACAATGTAGCGAACCTGGCAGTCTCAATCCGGGGGAGCGCTAGAATCGAATGACACGGTCAAATTAAATGAACGCTCGCAAGCACCGTTACTTTTAAGAAGCCACAAGAGACTGTTTAAGGCTTGGACCAAAAGGTAAGCAGTCAGGTTCGGGTCCTCTGCATTGGCCCGACGCAAACAGAGGCACTGCCGGTGTATAGAGCGGACCTAAATCATTCATTGTGATGGTCGTAGAACATG
>JBBRPK010000297.1:0-4154 GCA_038228235.1 Verrucomicrobiota bacterium | reverse complement strand
TGAGCACTGGGCCTGGTCGCAGTAGTCCGTGATGCGAATGCCGCGCACCAACTCCATCACGAAGTAAGGCCGGCCCACATCCGTCGTGCCCGCATCGAGCACCTTGGCGATGTTCGGATGATCCATCATCGCCAGCGCCTGCCGCTCCGCCTCGAAGCGCGCGACGACCTGTTTGGTGTCCATGCCGAGCTTGATGACCTTCAGCGCCACGCGGCGCCGCACCGGCTCGGTCTGCTCGGCGACATACACCACGCCACAGCCGCCTTCACCGACGCGCTCCAGCAGCTTGTAGCGCCCCAGCGTCTGGCCCACCGCTTCGTCCGGAGCGTCGGCGAGATCGAGCTTGATGGTGGGACGCGCGGCTTCGGCTTGCGTGGCCAGCAATGTGTCCGGCTGCTCATGCGCGGCGAGCAGCGCTTCAAGCCGGGCGCGCAGGGCGGGGTCGGCGCGGCACTCACGGTCGAGAAACTCCGCTCGCTCATCAGCGGGCTTCGTCAGCGCCAGTTGGAACAGAAGTTCTTCGTGGGTTGGATTCATGGATTGCGTGATTGGACGGCCGATGCCCCCATTGACAATAGATAGCATCTATTCCAGAGTGGCCGTGATGAACATCGCGTTGACGAAGCACTTTGAAGAACTGATCGCACGCCTCGTTTCGAGCGGGCGCTACAACAATTCCAGCGAAGTCGTCCGGGCCGGACTGCGCATCCTGGATGCTGAGGAAAAGTCGCTCGCGGCGGCCTCGTTTCCGCCCGGCACGTTGAAGCACCTCTACCGGAAGACCGACAATCAGGCGGAGCGCCGCACCGCCAAGGCTTCCACTCTGAAGGTTGAGGCCGAATGAAGCAGTGGGACATCTGGACCTGCGACTTTGCTGAAGCCGGGCCGCATCCGGCGATCATCGTCAGCCACCCCGATCGCGTCGCCCGCGCACCGCTGGTCAATGTGTTGATCGGCTCCAGCCAGAAGGCCAGCCGTCCGGCGCGCGAAAATGAAGTCCTGCTAAACGGGGCGGACGGACTCGATTGGGAGACGCTGGTGAAGTGCGACCTGATGTATCTGGTCGAGAAGGAACGGCTGTATGGGCGCCGGGGAATTGTGACCGCCGTTCGGCGGCGGGCCTTGGTCCAGCGCATCAATGCCTGCCTCGGGTTCACGCTGGTTTGACGAAATCTCACAGCGGCGCGCTCGCCGGCCGGCTTCTCCAGCGCCAACGCAAACAGGGCTTCTTCGCGATTCGGGTTGTTCATGTGTTCATGAGATCAGTTCGTCGGGCTTGGCAGAACGGCTGGGGCCGGAGTATCTTCCGCCCGTGAAAGAAACCTCCATCTCGCTGGAGAACGCTGGTTCAAATCTGACCGAGTGGGTCCGGCGCGACCGGCGCGAGCACACGGCGTTTGTCGTGCTGAACGCCTCGAAACCCATCGCCCGCTTGATCCCCGCCGAGTCACCGCGTTGTACCGGCGCGGAACTCAGCCGCGCGCTGGCCGGGGCTGAACTCTCGACCGAGGAAGCCCGCGCCTGGGCCGAAGACCTGCGAGACTCGCGGGCGGCGTTGTCGCCCCCGGAGGACTGTTGAAACCGCGTCTCTATCTCGAAACGACCGTCCCCAGCTACCTGACAGCGTGGCCGAGCCGGGATTTGATTCGGGCAGGCCACCAGCAGATCACGCGTGAATGGTGGGCGCATCGCAGGGACAACTTCGACGTGTTCATCTCGCAGTTCGTGCTGGACGAAGCTGCCGCCGGCGATTCCGCAGCGGCTCAAGATCGTCTGCGTGCGCTCGCGGATTTTCTGCTCCTGGACCTGACCGAGGAGGTCGGCACGCTTGCAAACGGCCTCGTGACTTCGCTGGCGCTGCCTGCTAAAGCCGCGACCGATGCCGCGCATATCGCCATTGCGGCGGTTCACGGGATGCACTTCCTGCTCACGTGGAACTGCACCCATATTGCCAATGCCGAAATGGCGGTTGCCATCGAGAGTTGTTGTCGTGAGCACGGGTACGTTGCGCCCGTGATTTGCACGCCGGAAGAATTGATGGGACAATGACGCCATGTTGAAAGATGAGTTGGTAGAAGAAGTACGGAAGGCGCGGGAAGAACAGGCCGCCCGTTGGAATTTCGACCTCAAGGCCATCCTGGCCGACGCTCGTAAGCGACAGTCAGAATCCAAGCGCAAGATCGTCTCGTTTGTAGAGAAAAACCCGAAGGCAGGTTGATCAGTTCTCGGTCGCCGCTTCTCCAGCGCCAGCGCAAACAGGGCTTCTTCGCGGTTCGGGTTCATGGCCTCTTCTCGATCGCCTTGGCGGCCTGCTGGAACTCGGCCAGTTTCTGTTTCCACTCGGCGGATAGCGTAGGTTTGCCACAGGCGTCGTAGAGTTGCACCAACCGTTCGAGGGATTCCGTGACGCGGCGCGGGGCGTTGAGATAGGGAGGCAGGCTGGCCTGGCGCTGAACGAGACCTTCGTAGCCTCGCCGCAGCAGCGGTTCGGCTTCAGTGAATTTCTTTTGGCCCGCGAGACTGCCGCCGAGGAGGCTCATCACGTAGAACCGATACGCCGCCTCGGGCCAGCGTTTCTCCGCCAAGGCCGAACTCTCGCGCAGCAACGTTTCAGCCTCGGAGAATTTGCCCTGTGCGAGACGGACAGCGCCCATTTCGGTAATGGCACGAGGGAGCATCACCGGGCTGGCGTCCGGCTGGCGTCGCATGGCCTGCAACCCCAGGTCGCACAAAGGGTCGGCTTTGGCGAGGTCTCCTCCTTCAAGGTAAGCCCACCTCAAACTGCTTAACTGCTCAGGCAGATATAAATCGTTCAAAACGGCCAGACTGCGGATTTGACTGAGTGCCTGACCCGTGAGCGGTTCGGCTTTGTCGAATTGTTGTTGCTGGACGTAAATCGTCGCCAGGATGAGAGCGCAGGAGAGGGTGCGGGGATTTTTCTCACCAAGGATCCGGCGACGCAGTTCCAAGCTGCGGAGCGAAAGTTCTTCCGCCTTTTCGAACTGGTTCAACTGATAGTAGGTCCAACCCAGGCTTATCGTCAGGATGCCCGTCTGTGGATGATTCTCCCCCAGCACGCGCCGGGAGCGATCGAGTGCATCCACGGTCAACGGCTCCGCCTTCGCCGCCTCCCAATTGAAGAAGTAGCCATGACTGAGTCCCTGAATCAGTTTCAGCGTCCCCAAGTCGTCCGGACCGAGGATCTCCCGATGCAAGGTCAGGGCTTGGAGAAAGAACGGCTCGAGTTCCGTCCAAGGCATCTCCCCCAGAATCATCATGACGAAAGCGCGCGCCTGCATGAACTGGAGCGTGAGCGGGTCCTTTGCGCCCAGGACTTGGCGGCTGGTTTCGAGTCCCTGTCGGGTGAGCGGCTCGGCTTGGGCGATGTCGCCATTCCACCAGCGGGCCATGACCAAACCGTAGAGTGAGCGCAGGGTATCCGGGTGGCTTTCGCGCAGATGTTCGCGCTGAAGCCGGAGCGCGCCCTCATAATGCTGGGCGGCTTTGGGATAGTCGCCGAGTTCCGAATAAACTGAGCCGAGGGTCTGGCGGATGGAAGCCTCGACCAGCGGCGGACGTCCGGTGGCTTGGTCGAGCCGGCCGGCAATCCGGTCGAGCAAGGCGCGGACGGTGAGGTCGCGGTCCGGCTGGTAACCGGGACTGGCCTGGCTCAACACGTCGTCCTGGATGAATTGGAGCGCGGCTTTGGCGTTGGCCTTCTCCACTTGAGCCTGCGCCTCGGCTGCCAGCGCGCGGCGCAGTTCCCGTTTGGCCCGCAACGTCTGCGCGATGCTGACCACGGTCCCCACCAGAACGGCCGTGAGCACCAGCGCCGTCGCGGCGGACATGACTTTGTTTCTGCGGAGAAGTTTCTGAAAACGATAGGCGGTGCTCGGCGGACGGGCGATGACCGGCTCGTTGTTCAGGTGGCGCTTCAAGTCGGCGGCGAGTCCGTTGGCCGTGTCGTAACGGCGCTGGCGGTCCTTCTCCAGGCACTTCATCACGATCCAGTCCAGGTCGCCCTTGAGCTGGTGGATCGTCTCCTTCACCCGTAGCAGCCGACGTGAGGAGGCTCTGACTTCTTCTTCCGTCGTAGGCTGGTCCGAGGAGGGAGATTTGAGCCTCCTCACGTCGGCTGCTACGAGGGTTTGACT
>JBBRPK010000296.1:0-4156 GCA_038228235.1 Verrucomicrobiota bacterium | reverse complement strand
GGGTCGCCGCTTTTTGGCGGGTTTGCCTTGCAGGAGTTCCATGACGGCTGCGGCGGCGATACAATTGGCGTCATAGCCACCCGGCAGGATTCCTCCTCTGCCGCCGCGCCAGTGATACTGAATGACCTGTTGGTTGGCGAACCTCTCCGCATCGGCCAGGACCCAGTGCCAGACGGCGTCGGGCAAGCCGGTGGTTCGAGGCAGAACTGGTGCGGCTTCATCCCCTTCCTGATGACCGATGACTGCTGCGCGGGATGGGCGGCTGACTCCTGCTGCTAATGTTTCATCTCGAACATCTGGTGTCTGCCCTTCGGCTCTAAGCCGGGCGAAATTAGTCACCGACACAATTTCTGCTTTCTGCCGGCACCGGCCGAGAGTTCCGGCGTGGGCCTCTCGGGTGGATTCTGTTCCGACCCACCGTTATGATGGCCCACAATGCTTAAAGCAGGATAGAATCCAAAACGCTTCCCCGGAATGGTTGGCGGATTGGCGGCTTAACGTGGTGACGAAACACGCGGATTCAGCTTGGTTCGGAGGAATAGGGACTGGATCGTCTCGGCACTCGCTGATTTCACCGACTCTTGCAGCTTCGTTCGGTGCCTTGTTTTCTTTCGGAGTGTCTTGAAAGAGAGCAGTGGCTGGAGTTCAGAAGATCGGCAGGAGACAGAATGCTGTCGAAGAAACTCGCAACATGTTTTCAAGGCGGCGAGGTTGGAGAAGTTAAACGCGCCGGACGCAATATGCACTTAGCGACAAACGTGATTTAAAAACCACAACGGGTTGTGATGACAAGAGTGATTTTCACCTTTTTTCACTTTTTTGGCGTTACTCGCGACCGGCAACAAAAATCGCTCAATTTGATTGCATCCAACTGCAACGAAGAGCAAAGTCGGCGCAGAAATGCCCGCCAATCTGAGCAGTACCCCGATTGGGGCCAACAAGCGGAAAGCGGACGCCATTACTATGACCTGAGCTTCCCCAGAGCCACCATGCACACCCGCTTCTTCACAAACCACGGCGAGCAGACGCTCCTGAGAAAGTTTCAGGGGGTCTTCGAGAGCAACGCCGATATTGAGTGGTTTGACGCGCTGGTGGGGTATCTTCGGGCTTCCGGTTATTTTGCGATCCGTCCATTTCTCGGCAACGTGCCCCATATCCGAATCCTGGTCGGGATCAACGTCGATGCCATCATGGCCTACCCACTCCAGCAGGCGGACGCTTCGCCGGTCAACACCGCCGTCGCGCACCCACTCGACACCGTCCCGGACGATCATTCTTTCCGAATCGTTCGATCGGTTGAAGACTGAAGTAAATCAACCATGAGCAAAGTTTCCACCGAGCCACTTGCCCGCCAGGCCGTGACCAGGGGAGTCAGAGCAGCGAAGTCTTCTCGCGAAGCCGCCTTCCGCGAGGTGGTTCGGATGATAGAATCTGCCCGCCAGCGAGCTTTTCAGGCCGTCAATCTGGATTTGATTGGCCTCTATTGGCGGGTCGGCGAATACATCAGCCGAAAGATCACGGCGGACGGCTGGGGCAAAAACACCGTCGGAGAACTTTCCGCCTTTATTCGCGCCCGACGCCCAGGAATCAGCGGGTTTTCGGCTTCAAACCTCTGGCGGATGCGCCAGTTTTATGAGGCTTACGCCGGCCTGCCAAAACTCGCACCACTGGTGCGAGAATTGCCCTGGTCGCAAAATCTCCTCATTCTCGGCGGGTGCAAGCGACCCGAAGCCCGCGAATTCTACCTTCGGCTGGCGGCCCGAGAACGGTGGGTTAAACGGGAGTTGGAACGCCAGATCGACGGCTGCCTTTTCGAACGTGCCGTCCTCAGTCCCCCAAAAGTGTCCGCAGCGCTGACACGAATCCACCCGAAGCGACCGACCTGTTCAAAGACAGCTATTTTCTTGATTTTCTGGAGTTATCGGACGACCACTCGGAGGCCGACTTGCAGCACGCGCTGGTTGCAAATCTCCGCCGTTTCCTCATCGAACTGGGCCGCGATTTTTGCTTTGTCGGAGAACAATATCTTCTTCAGGTGGGCGGAGAGGATTTCCGTCTCGACCTCCTTTTCTTTCACCGCGAACTCCAATGCCTCGTCGCTTTTGATCTGAAGATTGGCAAATTCAAGCCTGAATACCTGGGAAAGATGGAATTTTACCTTGAATCCCTCGACCGTGACGTACGCAAACCGCGCGAACGCCCTTCCATCGGCGTCTTGCTCTGCGCCGCTAAAGACGAGGAAGTCGTGGAATATGCGCTGTCGCGGTCAGTTTCTCCCGCTCTCATCGCGGATTACCAGACCGTCCTGCCGGACAAGAAGCTCCTCCGGCGCAAGCTGCACGAATTTTATGAACTGGCGGCACCCTCAGCGAACGATTCTCCGCCCCCAAAATCACGCCGCAAACGACAGCCATCATGACCGCTGCCGAACTCCAGCCACGCTTTGTTCAGCCCTATGACCGGGCGCGCTGGCTTGGCTTGATGCGCCACGTTTTCCCGGCCACCGAAGTCTTCGCCACCGCCCAACCCGTCGCCACGGCGGACACCGGCGCGCAGTCCATCGCGCATCTGGCCAGCGACAGCCTCGACGGCGGCAAACGCCTTGCCGTCCTGGAAGTGCGCGTGGCCGAGCGCATCCACCTGCTCCGCAACCGCGTCGGCCTGCGCAACCTCGTTGCCCGGTTCATCGACCAGGCCGAGTTTCACGGCGTTCTCGCCATCTTCGTCAGCGCCGATTCCGATTACCGTTTCACCTTTGCCTCGCGGGTGTCCGAGTTCGACGCCGAAGGCAACCTGACGAAGAAGGAAACCGCCCCGCGCCGCTACACTTACATCCTTGGCCCGAACGGCAGAAGCGGACACGCGAACCTCAGACCACTGCAAAAAAGCAAAAGATGAAAACAACCATCCTCACCATCGTTGCGGCGTGCGGCCTTCCACTCGCAATCTCAGCAGGCCCACTCGATTTGTGGACGAGCCGGAATTCAGGAACCACGAACAACCTCTATGGCGTCAGTTTCGTCAATGGAAACTTCGTCGCAGTGGGTGCTCCCGGAGCCATCCTGACATCGCCGGATGGGATTGCTTGGAGCAGCCACAATCTTGGAAACACGAACGGCGGTGCCGGTGTCACATTTGACGGCAACAAGTATGTAGTGGTTGGTTTTGGTGGTGTCATTCTCACTTCGCCAGACTTCGTCAACTGGGCACAACAGACTTCCGGCACCACCAATCTTCTGCGCGAGATCACCTATGCCAGCGGAACTTTTGTGGTCATGGGAAAGCTTGGCACCATCCTGACCTCCGCCAATGCTACCAACTGGATTAGCCAAGCCTCTGGCACGACAAACGATCTTCAGGGGGTGGCTTTTGGCAACGGAACTTTTGTGGCTGTCGGGAAAGGCGGTCGTATCCTAACATCACCGACGGGGACAGCGTGGACAAGCCGAAACTCAGGAACGATCCACGATCTTACCGGAGTCACCTACGCCAATGGCAAGTTTGTGGTTTTGGGTGATTTCGCCACCATCTTGACTTCACCAGATGGCATCTCGTGGACAAGTCAGAATTCGGGAGCACCCAACGAGTTGAGTGGCGTTGGGTTTGGTAACGGCATTTTCGTCGCCGTGGGTAGTGCGGGCGGGCCGAATCAAAACATTGACACGTCAACAGATGCCGTTAACTGGACGCTTCGAGTATCGGGAACAGGGCCTTCTCTCTACCGCACAGCTTTCGGGAAAGGCAGGTTCGTAGCGGTGGGTAACCAAGGCACCATTCTGCAGTCAGCCGACACCAGTTTGGGACTGACCAGCCCGAATGTTGGCGGTAGCACCTTTACCGCGACCATCACAAACGGAGTTGGGCAGGTTTCCCGCGTGCAGGCATCCACGAACCTGACGACTTGGACGGACGTGCTGACAAATAGCAGCACACCCGCGACGGCGCAGTTCCAAGACGTGACAGCGGGAAATTATCCACGGCGTTTTTACCGCCTGGTAGTGCCATGATGCCGTCCAACTTATAAAGGAATGCAGTCGCGACATGAAGTTACTACCATCATTGCTTAGAGCCTGTTTTAAAATTCCGTGGGGTCCTGTATTCGGGGAAAAGGCCGGATGGCGAGGCGCGACGAGGGGAGCATATCCGCCAGCGATCT
>JBBRPK010000295.1:0-4174 GCA_038228235.1 Verrucomicrobiota bacterium | reverse complement strand
TCCGGGCGGACCGGGTGCGTTCACTCAAACGCGAGGTGACGCTGTTTAGGTTGTTAAAGGAGAGCGTGGGCCACCACCCGAACATCGTTGGGATTCAGGAGGTGTTTTTTGACGCGCCGCCGTTTTACATCGTGATGGATTTCGCGGAGGCGACGGATTTGCGCGCGTGGTGTGAAGCGCAGGGCGGGGTGGAAAAGGTCCCGCTCCCGACGCGGCTGGAGATCGTGGCGCAAGTGGCCGAGGCATTGCAGGCAGCCCACGAAGCGGGCGTGATCCATCGCGATGTCAAGCCGTCGAACATCCTCGTCTCTCAACCCTCAACTCCCCTCTCTCAACTCACCGCCAAGCTGACGGACTTCGGCATCGGCCAGGTGGTGTCGCAGGAAGCGCTGGCGGGACTGACGAAGAGCGGATTTACCGAGACCATGCTCTCGCCTGGTTCTTCTTCGCAAGCCGGCACGCACCTTTACATGGCCCCCGAACTGTTGGCGGGTCAACCGGCCTCTGCCCGCTCGGACATTTATTCGCTCGGCGTCGTGCTCTACCAACTTTTGATTGGCGATTTCAGCAAGCCGCTGACGACAGACTGGAGCAAAAGGATTAGCGATCCAATCCTGCGCGAGGATCTGGAGAAGTGCTTTGCGGGTCATCCGGAAGAGCGATTTGGCAGCGCTCGCGAGTTAGCGAATGGGCTGCGTTCGTTGGAAGAACGGCGCAAGGCACTTGCCGCCCGAGAAAAAGCGACAAGGTATCGAAGGATTCTGCAACAAACAGCCGTGGCCGCGCTTATAGTGGGAAGCCTTGCAATCCTCGCCATATACGCGTTCGAACGGCATGTGCCTGAGCTGAAGGGAACGGAGGACATACAAGCCTATAATCTTTATCTACGAGGAAAAGCTGAGCTGTTTAGCAATACTGGGCTGGCCGGAGCGACCAACGCTATCAGGTGGTTCAAGGAAGCAATCGAGCACGACTCGAATTATGCCCGCGCTTACGCGGACTTGGCCGAAGCGTACCGCCGAATGGATGTGCATTATGAGCCAGGGAAAGGTTGGGATGCAGAAGCCACAAACGCCATCCACAAAGCATTGTCCCTTGCTCCGCGCCTGGCGGACGCCTATGTGGTCCGCGGTTCAATCTATTATACTCCGGCAAGAGAGTGGGACGTCAAAAGGGATGTGGACGATCAGAGACGGGCTATCGAACTCGATCCAAAGGTAAAAGGCGCTCACTACCAATTGGCGCTGGTGTTCGTTCATCTAGGATTCACTGAGGAAGCGATGAAAGCCGTGGAAACCGAGCTTAGGCTTCATCCGATGGATGCTGATTCTTTTTGGATGCAGGGAACAATACTGATGGACCAAGAGAAATATGGTAAAGCCTTACAACTGTTGAATTCTGTCCCGGCACAAGCATTTCCGAGTGGGCGCATCGCCCCCTATCTGAGAGGCCTCTGCCTTATTCGTCAGGGAAATAACGAAGAGGCCTCCCGCGTTTTGGAAAACACCTTGGCCGTGAAAGAGTTTTCCAATGACGCCTTACTCACCAGTTTGCTAGCGAGCGTTTTTGCCGCAAGCGGGAAAACGAACGAAGCGATGAAGAAAATCGAGATCGCGAAAGAGGCTGACAACCGTTTGATCACTTCCCACCATGTCTTCTATTACATCGGTTGCGCATACGCCTTGATGCGCGACTACAAGCAGGCAATGGAGTGGTTGAGAAAATCAGCGGAGGAGGGCAATCCATCTTATGGCGCTTTCAACCGAGATCCATATCTGAAGAATCTTCATGGAAGGGCGGAATTCACGAAATTTTTGGAAGACCAACGAATCCTTCATGAGAACTACCGGGCCGTGCTCAAGCCGTGACCACCTCGAAATCACGCCGCTGCCCGCAACACGCTCGAAACACAGAAACTCCTCAAAACCGCTTCGACACGCTGAAGAGTATGAGGTTATCCGCGAAGCCTCCGGCCCGGTGGAGGTTTTTTTCCTGTTCAGGCACGCTTTGGAGCCGCGTGTGGTAAAGAGCCACTGGTACAGAGAGGTTCAGTGTCCAATCGCCGTGGGACCAGTTGATGGATGGCTCCACATAAACGGCGTAGCCCGGACGGCGAAAGCCATAATTGCCCCCGACGAGGTCATGCACCGGCAGGCCATTAATCAACCCGCCAAAGCCTAGCGCGAGGCCTTTTTGCGGCCAGATCGTCTGTTGGACTCCTCCCCGAGCCTGGTACTGGTCCGGCACGGAAACGAACTGCTCATGCGTCCCCGCCGAGGCCGGAGTTGAGTTTTGTTCTCGTGGGTTGATCAAGTAAGAACCTGAAACATAGAGAAAGGTATTGGTCAAGATGCGCCGAAACGCTTGCAGTTCCAGCTCCACGCCCCACCCCCCGTCTCCCAGTTGCTGGGAGACATCCACCGGCCTGTATTCCAGCCCCGCGCCCGTGTGAAACGCATCCGCCGCCCCCTCATTCCCAGTCGGCGCCTTCACCCCCACCCCCACGGCGATGTTGCCGTTAGGGCTCTTGGGCGGGTCGAACAGCCAAGCATTAGCCACCAGGCGCAGATCACCCAAGCCGCCCGATGAAGTGTCATGGCGCAAGCCATCTGGCTGCACGCCGGACGCGTCACTTTCCAGAAACGGCATCACCAGGGTGGCGCTGTAACGAGGGGTAAAGGCATAGGTGAGCAGGACATCGAATGAGTTCAGCGTCAGCCGCGGCCCCTTCGCTTCCAATTCGGGCCTGCGCATGTCGCCTACATACAGCTTTTCCGAATGGAGATAACGATAGGACACCGACACATCCCACTCCTGGGACTTGACGTAAGTGATGCCTTCGGCGCTCAAACTGAGCGCCATATGTCGAATGGGCTCTCAGCCCTGCCCAAACGACCTCGGAGTGGAAACGACAACGGCAGCGAGAACGATTCCCAGACCCCCTGCCCAATGTGTCAACGGTCTTCGAAATGAAGATGCGAACATAGTCATGGGTCGATTTATCTGCCTCCTTTTCCAGGATGTCAAGTGATTTAATCTCCCAATCTTTCGGGGGGGCGCATTCGTGTGATGCCGGTGGTTTGACCAATGCCCAAGCCCCACTGGCGGAAAGCCGTGCGAGCCGCCTTTGGCATTGGTCATTGGGTATTGGTCATGCTCTCGAACGGGACGCCTTCTTTCTGCTTTTCGCGGGAGACGGTTGGAGTATTCTGGCCAGTGTCGTGGACCTGCAGATTGCATTGGCTCATCGGGATCGTGTGGCGGCGTTTCAGCGCAGGCACCGCGTTGGTCTGGTCACGCTCCTGTTCAGCGATATCGTCGGCTCCACCCAGCTAAAGCAAGAATTAGGCGACCGCGAGGGCGTAGCGCTTATCCAGCGCCACCACGAACTGGTCCGCGAAATTCTGCGGGAATTCAGGGACGCCGAAGAGATCAGCACCGCTGGGGATTCGTTTTTTCTCGTCCTCGCCAAGCCATCCGATGCCGTCAAGTTCTCGCTCTTGTTGCAGCCCACGCTTCGTGCGCTCGCCAAAGAAAGCGGTCGGTCCGTTTTTGATCGGATTGGCATTCTTGTGGGAGAGGTTTTCATTGAGGAGCTAGAAGGCTCAGCCAGGCCAAAAGATTTGTATGGCCTTCAAGTGGACGCTTGCGCGCGGCTGATGGCTCTGGGCAAGGCGAGCCAAATCCTGATGTCGCGCTTCGCCTTCGACAATGCACGACAGGTCCTCAGGGAACAAGACTTGAGCGGCGTGGGCCATCTTTGCTGGTTGAATCATGGGCGCTATGTCTTGAAAGGAGTGGAGGAGCCACTGGAGGTCTGTGAGGTGGGCGAGGCAGGCAAGGGAGCACTCTCTCCGCCGCCCACTTCGGAGAAGGCGCGGCGACACGCCTCCGTCGATGAAGAACCGGTACTGGGCTGGCGACCGGCGCTGGAACAGGTGGTGCCCAACACGCAGTGGGTGCTGGAACGAAAACTAGGCGAGGGCGGGTTCGGCGAGGTGTGGCTGGGCCGGCACGAAACCTTAAAAGAACGCCGGGTGTTTAAGTTTTGCTTCCGGGCGGACCGGGTGCGTTCACTCAAACGCGAGGTGACGCTGTTTAGGTTGTTAAAGGAGAGCGTGGGCCACCACCCGAACATCGTTGGGATTCAGGAGGTGTTTTTTGACGCGCCGCC
>JBBRPK010000294.1:0-4216 GCA_038228235.1 Verrucomicrobiota bacterium | reverse complement strand
GGCCAAGGCGGCGAGGCCGGAGCATCCCCGCAGCGGGCTGTGACGGCCGAGTCAACGCAGGCCGCAGACAAAAGACCCGCCGCCCGGAGGGTTTTCGCGGAAAAGGCCCGCGGGCTTTGTTGCTCCTCGGTCACAGACCCCTGGCGGATATGCTCCCCTCGTCGCGTCTCGCCATCCGGCCTTTTCCCCGAAAACAGGACCCCACGGAATTTTAAAACAGGCTCTTAGTGGGCTGAGGCGTAAAGACGATGACGTTCGCGGCAAGGGATTTTTCGGCCAGACGAGGCGCGAGCGACGAGCATATCCCGAAGTGGATCTGTAAGGAGCGAGCAACGAAGTCTGGCCCAAAAAGACCTGTCGCCCTGCGGGTTGCGCCGAATTTGGCCTGTGGCTGCGTTGCTCGCCGGTTACAGATTCACTGCGGAATATGCTCCCTCCTCGCGTCTTGCCACAGGCCAAATTGGGCGCGCCGAACGTCGTCGTATCTACGCCTCAGACCACTTAGGATCCTTGCTTGAGGCCGAGTTGTTTCGCCCAGGCGCGGAGCATGTCCTCGTCGCGCGGTGGCGCAAGGACTTCGGGTTCGATCTTGCTGCAGTTGCTCGGGCCATGGCCGTGGTCCTGGCAGAATTCGCGCAGGCCAAACCGCCGTCGCCGCCGCCTGCGGCTGGCCCGCCGACCTCACCGACGAACAAATCCTGGAACGGCTCCTTGGGCTAAACCTGGAGCGCGCGGCGGAGGAAGAAAAAGCGGGGAGTGTCAAAAAGCCCAAAACCTCTCGTGCAAAGAAAGAGGACGAACTGCTTTGAATGAGTTCGGTAGGGGCACACTTGTCTATTAACATTTATCGAGACCCTGTGTCTGGCAAAGGTTTATTTCATTGACGGACCTGGCGCAGAAGATCATGTGCCGACTCACAAAAGACTATCCTTCGATCTGCTGCGTGAATGCCGGCCCGAATACCGGGTGAGGATCTTGGGGAATATTGTGTTATGAACACTATGTCACATCTTTGCCGGGGGCCGTCAGCGCTCGCCCGCGTCGCGGTCTTTCTCACTGTGGCGACCCTCGCGCCGAGAGTCTTATCACAAGGCTGCATTCCAGCGCGCCACATTTCGCTCAGTTTAGGCGCGGAGGGGCTGGAGTATTTGGAGCGTGGTGAATGGGAAGTGAACGTCGCCTACCGGTATCTGCATTCCGAACGCATATTTATTGCGGCGCAAGAGCAGCCTCAACTTCACGACGCAGGCCCCAGGAATACATTTCATTCCCTCGACCTGACGGCAACTTATGCCTTTCACCGCCGGTTCGACCTAAGTTTGACCCTGCCGTTTGTCCATGACGATGCGTCGAGCATTGACAACGATGGCGTGCGGCGCACGGTATCTTCTGGCGGGTTGGGCGACATCCGTCTGGTGGCGGACATTTGGCTGTTGGACCCTGCCAAGCACAAAGACGGCAATATAACTGTTGGGGTGGGAATGAAATTTCCAACGGGCGATGCGAACGCGAAAGGCCCTAACCACAATCCGGACGGCTCAGTAAGCCAGGAGACCCTGATAGTTACGCAGCAGACGGGCGATGGAGGTTGGGGGGCCGTTTTCCAGATGCAAGCGTTCCAAAAGCTGGTCGATAAACTCTACGGCTATGCCGCTGGGTTTTACCTTCTTAATCCGCAGAAGAAGAACGAGTTTAATTCGATTCCCGATATCTATTCTGCACGGCTTGGGTTTTCCTATGATTTTTGGGCGAAGCTCGGCCTGTCCTTCAGCTTGGGCGCGCGGATCGATGGCGTTCCGGTGAAGGACATCATTGGCGGTGGTGACGATGGCTTCCGCAGGGCTGGTTACGCGATTTACGTCGATCCTCAATTGAGCTGGACTCGAGGCAAAAACAGTTTCAGTGTGGGGGTGCCCGTTGCCGTGGAGAGGTACGAGGAGCGAACAGTTTCGGATAGGGCGCTGAGCGCGGCCGCGGGCAGGCGTATCGGTGGCAGAGGGGGGTTCGCCGATTATATGGTGACCGCCAGCTATTCACGGCGGTTCTGAGTCAGGGACCATTAGTGGCGTACTCTGCTTTCCGTTTTTTCCAGTTCTGCTCTTGTTCCTCCAGGAACCGCTTGAAGCCGGTGTCTTCTTTCAGATTTTTCAGGTTAGGATCGTTCGTGAAATAGGGATAGCAAGGAAAGCCATTATCCGCCGCCTTCCGCAAGAACTCCAACGCCAGTTTGTTTTCTCTCATGAGGGCGTGAGCGGCGCCGATCTGGTAGGTGGCGTGGTGAAAGTGGATGAAATCCCGTTCGCCTTTCCTTGCGATACTGATCTTTTCTTTCGCCTCATTCGCTTTACCTCCAGCCGCGAGGATGATTGCTTGCAGGCTGGTCATGAGCGGTTCATTGGGTTCGGCCTTCAAAAGGCTGTCAAGCATCTCCGAAACGTCGCTCGTACGGCCCAGGTAGTAAAGGCACATGCCCCCGAATCCGCCTCTGAACTTCGCAGCCCAAAGTTTACTAAACGGCATGTCAAATTCCCGCAGGGCTTCCTCGTATTTTCCTTGATAAAGCAAGGTTTGAGCTTTCAAGCCGGAAAGCGACGGATTCATCCGCACCGCAATATCCATTTCCGATAAAGATTCCTCCAGTAACCCAATGTGCAAGAGAACGAAACTGAGAGTCTGATGCGGACGGGCCAGATTCGGATTCAGCCTTATCAATTGCCTCAAATCTTTGATGGCGCTTTTGTAATCCCACGAATTCAATGGTGTGAAATAGATCTCGGCGCGCAGTTGGAGCGCCGCCGGCAATTCGGGGTTCAATCTTAAGGCCTTGCGCACTTCTTCGAATGCTTTCGCGTCCCAGCCCCGGTTGGGTTCCAGCATGGTTTCAAGCGCATTGTATGCCGACGCCAGCGTCACATGAGCTTCGGCAGATTCAGGATCAATGTTGATGGCGTTGGTCAGGTTTTTGATGGCCTCGTTGAGATTCGTGATATCGCCTTTGGCAGCAAAGAGGTTTCCGAGGTCCACCAAATCTTGCGCCTCACGTCTCCTCATCGACTCGCTTTTGGCATGAGAAGCTGAATGGTGTCCTAATTGCCACAAGACGGCGCCCACCATGACCAACATCACAAGAGCGAGCACGAAGCGGGTTCGTTTTTTACGAAGCAAGAACATGATCTGCTCGAAAAGCGGCAACGGGTTCGCCTCCCAGGGCAAGACGACACGATAGACACTCACGGGGATCGAAATGTTCTTCAGCTCACCGGCGCCCAGTTTGATCAGCGGCTCCTCAACTTTGTTGTGAACATGATCGAAGACCTGCTGCGTCAGGCAGATCCCGCCCGGCCCGGCCAATGGCTCGATGCGCGCGGCGATGTTCACTCCATCTCCAAAAACGTCATTGTCGCGATGGACGACGTCACCCACATGAAGACCGATGCGAATTTGGATTTTGATCGTTTCCGGCGAGGAAAAGTTATACTCGGTCAAAACCTTCTGCATCTCGACCGCGCACCTCACGGCGTCCAACGCGCTGGTGAAAGCAACTAAGAATGCGTCGCCGATGGTTTTAATCTCCTGGCCGTTGTGCCGGGGAAAAATCGGGCGTAACAATTGCCGGTGTTCGTCCAGCAACCTGAGGGCGAGCGCCTCGTTCTTCTGCGCTAATGCACTGTAACCCACCATGTCGGTGAACATGATGGCGAGCAGCTTGCGTTGCTCTGTTCCTTCGCTCGACATCCACTCCGATTAAATCAAGTCAGCCGCACCATTCAAAGCCATTTCGGGTCACGCGGGGTGTGCCGGGTCTGTTAAGTTGTACTCTCCGAATATCCCGAAAAAAGCAGCCGATTCATCTCTTTCTCGCCTCACCGGATTCTCTTCTCTACCGTTCCAAGCGCCTCCCATGATTCTGTCCCGTCATGATCCTGTGGGAAAGTGGGGTCGGATCTGTGCACTAAACAGGTTCCTCGACGTTTCCAGTGGGTAAATAGGACCTTGTAAGTCGTTGATTTCAAGGGCCAAGGGCCTTCGGCCTTAGAATCAAGGCTTTTAATGAATGGGGGATTCGGACTTCATCCTCTTAGCCGTAACTATGCAGTAGAGGCGCTAAAAATACTTGAGGCCATTAACACAACGATTGGATTGAGAAGCACTTACAGCACAAAATCCTACTGCATTGCAGTCGGGTTTCGCCCCCGATTGGTTCCTGCAAATCGTG
>JBBRPK010000293.1:0-4243 GCA_038228235.1 Verrucomicrobiota bacterium | reverse complement strand
GCTCGAAGCTCGCCCCCCTGCTCGTTTTAACTTGCTATCGTTACTCCAAAAAACATATCACGTTAACCAACCGGAACATGAGTCCAAAAAGCCCTGCTTACTCAAACCCCTCCGGTGTCTTTTTCCCGTGAGTCAACGGGTGATAGCAGTTTCCCACGTTGGGAGCTTGCACGACCGGGAGGGATTTTCATTGCCTCGGGTGTTTATTTGTCCATGCTCCCCTTATGTTCGCAAACATCATGGCGCTCTGGACAGCCGCCTTGGGTCCAAGACGCGGACTGGTGTTTGGCGCGCTCCTAATTTCCCTGAACTCGTTTTCCGCTCCATCCGAAGCCCTGCTGGCCGGCGCAGCCCGAATCGACATCACGCCAATGCTGCCGGTGATGCTGGCAGGTTACGAGAGTCGAAATCACTTGTCGGAAGGGGTCCATGATCTCTTATCCGCCCGAGCGCTGGCTTTTGCGCAAGGGGGAAAACATCTGGTGTTAGTCTCCATCGATAACCTCGGATTCTACAACGCGACCGCCGAGCCGCTCCGCCAAGCCATTCTGGAAGGATCACAGCTCCAGCCCTCCGAACTTTTTCTAGCCGCAATCCATACGCATAGCGCTCCCACTCTTACCCTCGATCCAGAGAACGGGCATTCAAACAATGTCGCATACACCAAAACTCTGCAGGTAAAATTGGTGCAGGTCGTCCGAGAAGCCCTGGAGCGCGCGGGCCCCGTGGTGTTGCAGGCCGGCTCAGGTTCCTGTCCGGTGGGCGCCAATCGCCGTCAACTTGCCCAAGATGAATTGGGCAATCCAAAAATCGTTTTGGGGCGCAATCCTTCGTTGATGACGGACCGGGAAGTCCAAGTGTTGAGGCTAAGCCGCGCCGATGGCGGTGAGATGGCAGCTCTCCTCTGGACCTATAACAGCCACAGCACTTCCCTCGGCCCGCGCAATTATCTTGTCAGTGGAGATGTGCATGGCCTCGCGATGCAATTCATCGAAGCCTATTTGGGTAATGGCATGGTATCGCCGGGCTTCGCGGGCGCCTCAGGCAATATTGATCCCTGGTATCGGGTGCTGCCGGGGTTTCGCACGACCAATGGCTGGATACCGGAGCCTGTTTTGCAAGGCACTTTACTAGGGGAAGAGGTCGTGCATGTGGTGGAAGAAATGCCCAAGTCCGACCTGGGCGGCGGGGTGACGACTGTTTGGAAAACGCTCGATCTCCCCGGCAAGCGCTCCGGGGAAATCCTGGTGACGAACACCTGTCCGCCTACCTCGCTTACTCTCGCTGTAGGGCGTGTCGGCCAGGTTGCATTCGTCGGGCTGGGTTGCGAGGTTTTCAACGAAATCGGCCAGGCCATCAAGGCCGCCTCTCCTTTTCCGCATACTCTTGTCATAACGCATTGCAATGGAGCGGCCGGCTACCTTCCGATCCGTTCCGCCTATCTGGAGGGCGGCTACGAAGTGCGTTCCAGCAGGTTTAGCCCGGAGGCCGCGGACTACGTCATCAAAGAAACGGTGCGCATGCTCCGTGACTTGTTTGGTGGAGGTTGATTCTCAAGGGCAACAGGACGCAATACCGGCTCCGCGTTGAACTTCGGTCTCTACGCGGATTTCCCGATCGGAGGGAAACAGTAGAATAGATGGTTCGGTTCGTTCTTTGCGAACGACGCTACCTTAAACGCTTGTCCGCGAAATCGATGAAAACTTTCCAGTCAGCTTTCGTCATCGAATGTTTGCCGGGCCGAATATAATAGCCAAGGTTGCTGTCCACCAATTTCCCCGTTTCGGGCATTTCTTTTGCGTTTAACCTTCCGCCCTTCAACAAAAGATAGGCCGGCTCTGCGGCTTGCAACATCTGAAATTGGCCTTCGGGATTAGCCCACATGTCCTCGGTCGCATTGGCCAGCAATAAGGGCCGGGGCGCCATCATGGCCATCAGACAATTCTGGTCGAAGGGCAGCCGGTCCGGATGGGCATTAAAATTCTTGAACTCTCGATTGAACCAGTGCGGGAAATGATCGTTAATCTGCTGGACGGATTCCCCAACTTTCCCGCGGCTCGGCGCGGTCCCGCCGCACCCGGCCTGAAGCGGAATCGCCAGCGCGATCCGCTCATCGAAGGCGGCAGCGAGCATGGCCGCTTTGCCCATTCGCGAATGGCCAACCACGGCGATGCGTTTGGCGTCCACGCTCTGGTCAGTGATGAGGTAATCCACCGCGCGCGACAATCCCCAGGCCCAAGCCGCGATGGCTCCCCAGTCGTAAGACGGCGTCGTCTGCGAATAAAACCGCCGAATCCCCTCGGGCGCGTCAGGTTCGTCGGGTTCCACATCGCCATTGTAGAAAGTGGCTACGGCATAACCCCGGTCAATCGATTGTTCGAGGGCCCAGACCTCAACCTGGGCGCCCCGCCCAGATTCGGTCGCCCGATTGTTGGCGCAACCCGGACAACTCTTGGGCATCCAGACCGCAGGCAACGCCACTCCGGGATCGGCGGCGAGGGTGTGATTACCGCAGAAATTCAAACCCAGGAAAACCGGCGCAGCCTTTCGTCTGTTGTTCGGCACGACCAGCAGCAGATGAATCCGCGGCGCGCTGGGTGGCCCGAGGGCGATAGTCACTTCCTTCAAGGTCGCCTTGCCCCCGAAAAACTGCTCATCCTTTCGATCCAGCGTGAAAAGGATTTGGGCAGGTGGCGGTGGGGCCGTGCCGTACATATAATGCTCGAACAGCCTCTTTAATTCTGGGCGGCGATCATTTACCCAGAGTTTTTTCGTGGTGATTGGAACTCCTTTGAAGGTAACCAAGGGGTCAGGCCAGTCAGATTGGGAGGATAATTGCCCTGCTTCCGGGAAAGATTCGGCGGCCGTAAGAGTGGTGACCACGCCCCCTATGATGATCCAAAGACCAAAATGCAGCCCGTGAGTGAAAAAGTTCAATTGGCTTAACATACGCAAGCCACTCTAACACACACAGAGGACAGAAGACAGAGGATCGAGGGCCGAGGACCGCCCTTCGTCTTCCGTGTTCCGTCTTCACACGGTCACGGCCTGCCTTGTGCTTCCACCCAGCGGGCCAGAAGCCAAAGCGTATCGGACAGTCGGTTCAGATAGACGATGATCTCGGGGTTTTGGAGTTGATTGGATTCCTGCAATGCGCAGACGCGGCGTTCGGCTTGGCGGCAAGTGGCGCGCGCAAAATCAAGCGCTGCTGAACTCAGGGTCGTTCCGGGCATGGCCCAGTCTTTGGGCGCGATATTTTGATCTTCAATTCGTTTTACCAACTCATCCAATTTCGCTGTGAAATCAGGGGTGAGCTGGGAAAATCCGGCTTCTGCAAAACGGGGTAAATCCGCGGCCAGGGTGGCCAGTTCTCCCATCAGTGTAACCAAGTCCTTTTGAATCGCGACCACGTGATCGCGAACGAAGGCGTGTTCCGAGGAAGCCCGGGCCAATCCCAGGGCGGAGTTTAGTTCATCCACGCTGCCGCCAGCTTCCACGAGGGGATGCGTTTTGGAGACACGGCGGTTAAACATGAGGGCCGTCGTGCCAGTGTCTCCCGTTTTGGTAGCGATACTCATTGGGCAGAGTATTCCGCCTTTCAGGGCTGCATTGCAAGCGACACCGGGTCACTCGATAGAGTGGCCGAAAGCCGCCGCGAGTTTCCAGAACTCCAGGGCACAGAATTAATCTTCCCTCACTTCATCGCCGATGTGGCATTCCCCCACGACAAGATCGGCATCAATGTTTATGTCCAATTGCGGACCTGTGACTCTGACTTCCCCTGTTTTTAATCCTCCTCTGTAGATACTGAGCCGCTTCTCCAGCGATGGCATGATGCCCAGGGGAAAGGTGAGCACCACAAAACGCCCCGCCGCGTTGACTGCCGCCACTCTGCCGGTCATTATGTGGCCAGGTGTCACGATCGCATTCCGGTTGGTTCTGGCAGCGAAAGACGGGGGAGGAGGTCCCGGGTTGGCGGGCGCTTTTGGCTTCGCCGCGCAACCTGCTATCAGGCCGGCGCAAAGCAGAACCACGGGCATTTTCATAGCGATGAGTTAAGGCAAGCTCCCCTAAATCGTCAACTCCTAACCTGCGCGGGTTACTAAGCCGTAACTATGCAGTAGAGGCGCTAAAAATACTTGAGGCCATTAACACAACGATTGGATTGAGAAGCACTTACAGCACAAAATCCTACTGCATTGCAGTCGGGTTTCGCCCCCGATTGGTTCCTGCAAATCGTGTT
>JBBRPK010000292.1:0-4258 GCA_038228235.1 Verrucomicrobiota bacterium | reverse complement strand
CATCCCCGCAGCGGGCTGTGATGGCCGAGTCAACGCAGGCCGCAGACAAAAGACCCGCCGCCCGGAGGGTTTTCGCGGAAAAGGCCCGCTGGCTTTGTTGCTCCTCGGTCACAGACCCCTGGCGGGTATGCTCGCCTCGTCGCGCCTCGCCATCCGGCCTTTTCCGCGAAAACAGGACCCCACGGAATTTTAAAACAGGCTCTCAGTCCCTCTCCCATCGGATGGGCGAGGATGATGGGTTTTGTCTCTGTTTGCTCCTGTGACTATACTGTAAAATCCAGTGAAATTCAGAAAAAGTTCCGTATTTTTTTACTTCGCATCATGCTTTGTCATAGCATCTTAGGTAACTTAATCCAAAATTTTAAGATATATTATTAGTATCTCGATTGACATACTGTAGTATTGTGGCATTATTGGAGCCGTGATGCAAACGAACGCAAACACGGCAAACATCGCACCATGAACACGATACTCCTCCGACGCAACTCCACCTCACCCGGGCAGCCGATCCCCGAATTACGCCCAGTCGAGCGGCTGCTCTCAACGCTCGATTTCGCCGCAGGGGTCTCGCAACATTTCCTCACCAGATCCTTTGGCCAATTCGAGAGTGCCGGGCGGAGCTACAGCCTCCCGCGTTATGTTTATCTTGGGCCGAAGGGTGGCGGCGATACCCTCCGCATCGGCATCTTCGCCACCATCCACGGGGACGAACCGGAAGGCGCGCTCGCCCTCGCACGATTGGTCACGCTGCTCGAAAAGAATCCCGACCTCGCCCAGGGCTACGCGCTCTTTCTCTATCCGGTTTGCAACCCGACCGGTTTCGAAGACAACACGCGCCACTCGCGCACCGGCAAAGACCTCAATCGGGAATTCTGGAAAAACTCCGCAGAACCGGAGGTGAAATATCTCGAGACCGAAATCTGGACGCACGCGCTCCACGGCATCATCAATCTTCACAGCGACGACACGAGCGACGGCCTTTACGGCTTTGTCAACGGCGCGGTGCTGTCGGAGAACTTGCTTGAGCCGGCCCTGCGCGAGGCCGAACGATTTCTGCCGCGCAACACGCGCCCGCAGATCGACGGGTTCCCTGCAAACAACGGCATCATTTACCACAGCTACAACGGTGTTCTCCAATCCGTCCCCGGGCTTAGCAACCCGCCGTTCGAGTTGACGCTGGAGACGCCGAAGAAAGCGCCTTTGCATCGGCAGGTCGAGGCCCTCGCCGCCGCGCTGCAAACCATTTTGGTCGAATACCGTTACCTGATGGCCGTGGCGCAGAACATCTGACCAAACACTATTCCCTGATGAGGACAAACATGCGCAGACCAAACTCCCCTCCCTGCTGACTCACAGGGAGAGGAGCCTCGCGCCCGAAAATCCTGGTCTCGCCATTAACTCCAGTTGCTCAGCTACCACAACCGATTGCGCATCGAGTTATCTGGGACGGCGACCAGTAGCCGAGTAATCCGCAATTTCTCCGCATTCGTTCGTCCGTCCGCCTCCCCTCGCCCATCGGAGAAGTTCTGAATCACATTGCTTTGATCGACGTCAATTGTCCCCCTTCCACTCGCCCAGTCAGATGCCCCCTCGCCCACCCGCTACGACGGCAACAGCGCGACGAGTCCGATGGGAGATGAGGTTCTTCACGATCTGTGCGGCTTAAAAGGCGAAGAATTCCAACCCCACCCATTCTACCATCCAAACTTTGATCAAATGAGGAAAGTTGAGGCTCCAGGCCAATACAGGAGCGAAGGTGATCTCAGGATACTCGGCCCGAGCCATTCACGGCAAGACCCCTTAACGTTTCTCTTCATCTGGTTGATGGTCCACTTCGATATGAGGGAGTGGCATGTTTAGCTTTTCAGTGGCCAACCTGGCCAGTCCAAAGGCCTCTTAGGGCTGGAACAGGCGATAAAAGATCAGCGGATCAGCCGACCCGACGCCTATCGTCATGACCCCGTTGGTTTGCGTGTAATTCACTAATGGCTGCCAGCCAGCCGAAATGGGATCGGTGGAGGACTGCACTTGATAGACAGCACCAAGTTTGCCAAAGACAATCAGGGTGCGATTTTGATTCGTCGACAGGGAGGCCATCAATAAGGGTTCGTTATCCACCGCAGCGACTGTGCCTGAGTGCGTGACATAGTTCGAATAAAATGAGCCATCAGGCTTGGCGGCATTGGCGCCGCCAATCGGCAAGGGGATAAAGGCTGAATGTGGATTGGGAATGGCCAGAAAGCTCAGTTGCGCGATTTGTTGGGTCCCTTGCAACACCTGTCCAGGACTGGTTTGGATTGTGATAAGGAGGTTGGTGGTCTGATCTTGCAAAGCGGCCAGCGCGATCGCGGGCGCGGTAGCCGCCAGCCTCGCATTGGCTAAATAGCTAGCCGCCCACGGAATGGAAAACTCCAGATTCGTCACGCCTCGATCCGAGGCGAGATAAATCGGCACCCCGACGCTTTGCCCGCTCTGCAGGTTAGTCGAACCGATGGTTAATTCAAGGAAGTCCTGGACGGTCACGGTGAACGTTTGAGCCGCACTCACAGGCGGGACGCCATTATCGGTGACCCTGAGGGTGATGAGATTCGTCGTGGAAGCGTAGGCCCGAGTGGGGTGCCAACGGAAAATGCCGTTGGTGAGGTTGATTCTGGCTCCCGCGGGCGCTCCAGGATCGAGACTGTAGGCAAGGTGCTCCCGATCCGGGTCCGAAGCATTGGCCATGAAACGAAACCTGTCGTCCGGGGTTATGATGGCATCTGGAATGAGCGCGAGCAGCGGCGGAGGATTCACCGCATACACTGTCAACGTGCCGTTGACGGAAGTGACGGCGTAGTTCCTATCCGTGGTCCCACTGGCAGTGATCGCGTAAGTGCCCACGGGGCTGGAGGCGGTAGCCGTGGCGCCAAGTGTCACTGGCGCATCGAGGCTGGCGGCGGTATCCCCGTTGAGGAAACCGCTGTAACTGGCTGTGAACGTGGGCAAGGCTGCGCCGTAAACCTTGTTGGTATCGTTCGCCGTGATGGTGAGGGGCGCCTTGAGGACATTGATGGCAACGGTGGTGATGATGGGCAGGAAATCCGTCGTATTCGAGGGAGTAAAATTGACGGAAAGCGTTTGGCCCGGACCCGCATTCAATATCGTCCCGACCGAAGGCGTGTAGGTGAAGATTCCGGGCACATTCGTTGAATTGCTGGTCGCTGCCGCGTTCAACTGGGCGGCGCCGAGCGCGGTGCCGTAAATGATGTCCGCTGGATTGGACCATGCCAGTGTGGGAAAAGTTGCGCCGGTGATGTCCAATCCCCATTCAGTGAACATGTTCGTGCCACCCCCCTCGGGATCGACGAGATAGAATGTCCATTGGCCTGCGGCGCTGAGCCCGTTGAAGTTTGTCAACGAGGTGGCACGGGATGCGCCGTCGGTGACGTTTGCCGGATCGACGGTTCGGCCATCGGGTTCCCAGGCGCCCGCTAACGGGGAGCCACTCACCGGGGCCGCGCCGCTTTGATAAGTGTGGATGTCACCATTAGCCGCACCGGTTTGAAAGGTCACATCGAAACCGCTGTCGGCATAGCCGTGACTGTCGGAAACGGTTTTGCCGGAACGGTTGAGGAGCACGGCAAATCCACCGGCGTGCCTCACATAGCCGTAGAGATCGCCATTGAATTCCCCAGTAATGTTGAGTCGCACCTTCACCGACCTGATGGCGTCGATGGCCGAACTGAGGTTGCGCACATCGCTGACGCCGGCGGCGTTGCCGTCAGGCACGACCCGGTTGGTGGTGAATGTGTAGGTTTCGATGGTCTGCGCTTCGAGGCGAACCCGCGCCACCGCTCCCAGTAGCATCACTATGATGATGAGTTTAAGACTTTGCATTTATCTTAATTATGCGGGGGCTTCCCCAGGTCCTTCGGCCCGAGGAAACTCCCCTCGATTAATTCGAGTTACGGAAACACGGAACGGTAGAAGGGCGTTCCCGCACCCGGAGTGTGGGTGAATGCGAACGCACCGGCGCTATTTGCGGTCACGCTTCCGCCGGAAATGTCCTGCCAATCGGCAGGAGTGAGCGTTCCAGTGTACTGGAGACGGTAGGTGCGGCTCGGGATGCCGCTTCCATCGATATGGAAAGAGCCGTTACCCAAATCTGTGATTAGCAGGTTCTGGCCGGGAGCGTTGTCCACCTTCAGAGCGACCGTCACCGTGCCGGTGGCGCTGCCGCCATGGCCGTCGGTAATCGTGTAAGTGAATGAATCCGCAT
>JBBRPK010000291.1:0-4269 GCA_038228235.1 Verrucomicrobiota bacterium | reverse complement strand
GCACCGACCGCCATTTATGGGCAACTAATTACAAACGCGACCTCAGTGATTTCTTCAAAGTGCAAAACGAAGTGGCCCAGGCGATTGCGCAGGAAGTCAAAGTCCGGCTGACGCCGCAAGACCGCGCGCAACTGACGAAGAGTTATTCAGCCAAGCCTGAAGCCGTGGAAGCTTACCTGATGGGCAGGCACCATTGGTTTCAATTCTCCCCAGAAGGCTCCTCCAACGCGTTGCGCTATTTCCACAGAGCCATCGAGATCGATCCGAACTATGCGCCGGCTCACGCGGGTCTGGCGTTGGCTTACGGGGTGGCTTCGGCCCGGTTCGGCTTGCGCCCGCGCGAGGGGATGCCCAAAAGCAAAGCAGCCGCCGAGAAGGCCATCGAGTTGGATCCCCTGCTCAGCGAGAGTTACGTTGCGAGGGGGATGGCTAGAGCGTTGTTTGATTGGGACTGGGTTGACGGCGAAAAGGATCTCAAGCAGGCCCTCGAACTTAGCCCCAATTCGACCTTGGTGGCGGATGCCTACGCACACTTTCTCACCATACGAGGCCGCTTCGACGAGGCCATCGCCCTGCTGAACAAAGCGCTGGAGCACGATCCGCTTTCGCCGAATGTTAACAGCGGTTTGGGCTGGACGTATTACATGAGCGGGCAGCCGGGCCGGGCCATCCCGCCTTTGCGCAAAGCGCTGGAATTGGATCGCAACTTCCTGCATGCGCATCTGCTGCTGGGTCTCTGTTACCAGTTGGCAGGTCAGCCCGGAGCGTTGACTGAGTTGCAGACCGGACTCCAACTTGCGCCGGGATCAGCACTCGCTCAGTGCTTCCTGGGCTACGTCTATGGCCAAACGGGCCGCCCTGCCGAAGCCATGAAAGTGCTCGCAGACTTGGACCAGCTTGCGAGCAAGGGCTTTGTCAGCCCCATCGCGCAAGCATTTGTCTATCTGGGGCTGGGCCAAAAGGACCTCGCCCTGGACTGGCTGGAGAAGGCTTACGACGAACACGTCGCCGAGATGAGCTTGCTTAGAGTTGATCTCGCCCTGGCTCCGCTGCGCAACGAGCCACGCTTCCAGGCGTTGATCAAGAAGATGGGTCTCGACAAATGAGCGCCGGCACCGAACAACGCAAGCTGGCGGCCATCATGTTCACCGACATGGTGGGCTACAGCGCGCTTTCTCAGCGCAATGAGGCGCTCGCGCTGGAATTGCTCGAAGACCAGCGGCGGTTGCTCTGCCCGATCTTCCCAAGGCACCAGGGCCGCGAGGTCAAGTCCACGGGTGATGGCTTTCTGGTCGAGTTTCCCAGCGCCTTGGCGGCTGCGCTCTGCGCGATCGAGGTTCAGCGAACAATGGTGCAGCACAATGCCGCTTGCCCGCCCGAACGACGCTTTCAGATTCGGATCGGCCTGCATGTCGGCGACGTGGTGCATCGGGAGGGAGACATCTTCGGGGACGGCGTAAACATCGCCGCGCGCATTGAGCCGCTGGCTCAAGCAGGAGGCATTTGTCTTTCCCGACCGGTCGTGGATCAAATCGCCAACAAAATCGATGCCTCGTTGGTAAAGCTGGGCCCGACGGAGTTGAAGAACATTCAGGTGCCGATGGAACTGTTCCGCATCGTGCTGCCGTGGGAGAAAAGTGAACCAGCCCGATTGCAGCCGCGCTCTGTCAGAGAAGGCGCTCAACGAGTCAAGTTGATAGCAACGGGGTTACTGGCAATCTGTCTTGGCAGCGCCTTGGTCTGGTGGCTGCTTCACGGGCAGCGTCCCGCTCAAATCGGAATGACCGCCACTAACGGGCTGGTTGCGCACAGTGGCGCAACGGTGGGACGCGTTGAGTCGCTCATGGTGAAGCCCCTGGACAACCTCTCCCGCGACACCAACCAGAATTATTTTGTGGACGGGATGACCGAAGAGTTGAGAATCCGCCTCTCCAAGATCCGCGCGCTCAAAAAGGTGATTTCGCGGACGAGCGCCATGCAGTACCGGCAGACCGCCAAATCCGTGCCGCAGATCGCCCAGGAACTCAAGGTGGATGCAGTGGTGGAGGGTTCGGTGCTTGAGTCCGGGAATCAGGTGCGAATTTCGGTGCAGTTGATCGAAGGAGCCACTGACCGGTCCCTGTGGGGGGAGAGTTATGTCTATGACTTGACCAACGTGATTCGGCTGCAGAATGAAGTGGCCCGAGCCATCGCCCGGGAGATCAAAGCGGTGTTGACCCCCGAGGAACAGGGGGAACTGGCCAGAGACCAACCCGTCAATCCCGACGCCTTTCGCGCCTACCTCCAAGGCCGCAACTACTGGTTCCAATTCACCCCGGAGGGATTTCAAAAGGCCAGGGAAGCAAACCTTGAGGCCATCCGGCTCGATCCCGGGTTCGGACCTGCGCACGCCGCCTTGGCAAGGTGCTATGTCTCGTTGTCGAACACTGAACTTCTGCCGCCAAAGGCTGCTCTGCAAAAGGCCAAGGAATCCGTTGCCAGAGCGCTCCAGTTAGACGCCTCGGGCGAAGCGCTCGAGGCGCAAGCCACCATTCAAGTATTCCTAGATTGGGACTGGCCCGGGGCCAAAGTCAACCTGGCGCGCGCGGATGCTCTCATTCCGAAATACTTCGCCATGCATGCTTTGCATTCGTGGTATTTCATATTGCTTGGCCGCTTCCCCGAAGCGATGGAGCGTGCCCGTACCGCCGCCGAATTGGAACCGCTGACACCAATGGCAATCGTGTGCGTGCCGCGCGTTTTGCTTTATCAGCGCCACTACGAGGAGGCCATCAGCGAGTATCGCAAAGTGTTCGATTTGTTTCCCCGGGTGGTCCACGTCGTCTACGGATTGGGCCGGGCTTACGAACGGAGCGGGCAGCCGGCCAAGGCGGTTTCGGTCTTTGCGAAAGCCCTGGAGGGAGGGCGATCTCCGATGCTCCTGGAAGGCCTGGCCACCGCCTTGGCGGCTGACGGCGAACGAGATGAAGCCCAGAAAATTGCCACGGAACTGGGGTCGAAGTACCGGCAAGCTGTCCAAACCCAGCAAGGCTACGTTTCCCCTTGGCATCTGGCCGTCGTCTCGATGGCGCTGGGGGAAAAACAGCAGGCGCTCGACTGGCTGGAGCGCGGTTTTGATGAAGGCGCTTTTGGGATGCTGCTGCTCAATGTCGAGCCGGCTTTTGACAGCATTCGTTCGGAGGAGAGATTTCAAACGCTGCTGAAGAAAATGCGCTTCCCCTTATGAGCGCCGGCACCGAACAACGCAAGCTGGCCGCCATCATGTTCACGGACATGGTAGGTTACAGCGCGCTGGCGCAGCGTGACGAGAAACTCGCGCTGGAATTGCTCGAAGAGCATCGGAGCTTACTGCGTTCGCTGTTCCTGCGTTTCAATGGGCGCGAGGTGAAAACGATCGGGGACGCCTTTCTTGTGGAATTCCACAGTGCCTTGGAAGCGGCTCAGTGCGCCATCGAGATTCAGCGCACCCTGGCCAAACGCAACCACGATGTGGCGGCGGCCCGACGGATCGAGGTGCGCATCGGCATTCATATCGGCGACATGGTGCAACGCGCCGATGGCGATGTGCTGGGCGACGGGGTGAACATCGCCTCGCGCATCGAGCCGCTGGCGGGAGCGAATGGTATCTGCATTTCGGTCGATGTGGAGCGGCAGATTCGGAACACGATTGAAGCGTCATTGGTGAAGCTCGGGCCGAAGGAGTTGAAGAATATTCAGGTGCCGATGGAATTGTTCCGCATTGTGCTGCCGTGGGAGAAGGAACAACCGTTGAGCGTGGAGCGTAGAGCGTCGGAACGTGGGGGAAGGCGACTCCGTCCGCTCGTGGTCGCTGTCATTTTGCTCGTGATGGGGTTGGGTTGGTGGGCGCTGAACAAGCGTGGCGGCTGGCGGGGTTCGCAAGCAGGCGAGTTCCACATCGCTTCGCTGGCCGTGAAACCTTTGGATGATTTTTCCGGCGACACCAGCCAAGCTTATCTAAGCGATGGCATGACCGAAGCGCTCTGCTCAAGCCTTGGGAATGTTAGCGGGCTGCGAGTGCGGGGGCGCGCGTCCGTGATGCGATATAAGAATAGCGCCAAATCCATCAAGGAAATGGCCCGCGAGCTGGAAGTGGATGCCATCGTTGAAGGCTCGATCCAGCGCGCGGGCAACCAGGTATTGATTACTGTGCAATTGATCGAAGCAGGCACCGACCGCCATTTATGGGCAACTAATTACAAACGCGACCTCAGTGATTTCTTCAAAGTGCAAAACGAAGTGGCCCAGGCG
>JBBRPK010000290.1:0-4284 GCA_038228235.1 Verrucomicrobiota bacterium | reverse complement strand
GAGTCCGGCTCAATCAGCGGAACAGGTAGGATGGCAATGACTTACAAAGCCAAATCCTACTGCATTGCAGTCGAGCTTTGCCCACTAAAAGGTGAACACGATTTTGCCGTAAAATGATAGGGGTGAGATATAGGCTGCGGGGGTTCCTCCCATTTCGGAGAAAGACTCTACTGAATAGTTACGGCTAAGCGCTCCAATGAACCGACTCCGCCGAGAGCTGCAAATGAGTCCGGCCCTTGGAGGAGAAGCTGGCCTTTAACGGCCATCGTGACAGATTCCTTTGCCGCGGCCGGCGGTGGTGGTGGCTTGGGGCCATGCCGAGGCCGTCGATTCGTTGCCAAAATCTTTATGGACGTCCAGGCCGATTTAGCGAATGATTTTTTGCATGGATGTCGGTTTTCATTTTGCTCTGGCTAATGATTCTGTCAACGTGGGGCTTACCGTGGATAGGTTGAGCTTGGCTCCGGGCATCGCCACCATTTTTTTTCCCAAAACAAACAAACCAGCACAACAGACAACACAGGACTACCAATGACTAAAACACTTGTTCAACCCTATCTCTTCTTCGGCGGGCGATGCGAAGAAGCGCTGGAGTTCTATCGCACCGCCCTCGGCGCGCGAGTGGAAATGCTCATGCGCTATAAGGAAAGCCCGGAAGCGCCACCGCCCGGCATGGTGCCGCCCGGCTATGAAAACAAAGTCATGCACGCAACCTTCCACATCGGCGAAGGCACCCTCATGGCTTCCGACGGTTGCGGGGAAGCTCCGACATTCGCAGGCTTCTCGCTCTCCCTCGCCGTGGCGACGGAAGCCGAAGCCGACCGGGCCTTCGCCGCGCTTGCCAAAGGCGGCGAGGTGAAAATGCCCCTGGCCAAAACCTTCTGGTCGCCTTGCTTCGGCATGCTCACCGACCGCTTCGGTGTTGGCTGGATGGTCAGTGTCGTGCCCGCTGAAAAAGCGCAGACTCACCCCGGCACGGCTCCCAAGCTGGCCGGGTAACTGATCATTCTGATCGTGTCCACAAAATGCCGTGTTTATTCGCTTCCATCGGGTCGGAGTTCGTTTTAATTCGTGAAATTCGTGTCGAGATTCTTTTTTGGTTGCGGCTCTGCTGCGCTGTGGAACGTGTGGCTTTGCGGGTAGTTTTTGATGGCATCGTGACCTGGTTGCGGAGATGCTTTCGGGGATGGCAGCGCCTGACACATCGATTGAATTGATCCCCACCGACCTCGCCATTGGCGATGCCAAATCCTTGAGCCTGGATTGTGGTTTTTTTGAGATCGCACGCATTCAGTCGAGCAGACATCCGCTTTTTGCCTTGGCCTATGAACATCTTTGGGCCGAGTTCGGCGCACAGCATGAGATGGAATCGCGGGAAGTGATAGCGCAACGTCTGAACTGGCATCCAGCCAGAAAAATGGGCGATCGCTGGTTGCGCTATGAGATGTTTCTAGTGCAGCGACAGGGGCAATTTGTGGCGGCGCGAGATCACACTGCCGTCGTGGATACCCGGCAAAGAGCGCCAACTGCGGTCCTTCACCTTTCGCACATTCTCGTCGCTCCGGAGTGGCGTCGCACGGGATTGGCAGGGTGGCTCCGCGCCTGGCCAATCCAGACTGCGCGCTCCTGTTTAAAGGCCGCCGGCTTGGCTGCCACCTGTCCCATTGCGTTGGTGGTCGAGATGGAGCAACCCGATCCGAACTTCTCCAAGCGCATGACGCGCATCATGGCTTATGAAAGAGCGGGGTTCAAGAAATTGGACCCCTCGCTCGTGAAATATCTTCAACCCGACTTCCGGTCAGGCGAAGAAATTGATGCCGGCGGCGCGCCCCATCCCCTATCCTTCAATTTGCTGCTGCGGCGGATCGGTCGTGAGCAGGAACCATTCATTTCAGGGGCCGAGGTTCGCGGGTTGGTGGATAGTCTTTACGGGATGTATAGCGCCGGATGCCGGGACAAAGATATGGCGCCTTTGTGGCAGGCTTTGGATAATTATCCCAAAGACGATCAGGCGATTCCTTTAATCGCCCCAAGTGGATAATTACTGTGGGAGCATCAAAAAGAGAATTATTTCGGCAGATGCTGCTCGATTATCCGCAGGACGCCCTGGAGGTTGAGCGGTTTGGCGATGATGGGAAAGCCGCCCATCATGCCAGCATGGGCCTGCACTTCTTCCTTTTTGACCACCGCAGTCAAAAACACGATGGGAATATCCTTTAGCAGGGGATCGGCCTTGATCTGGGCCGCCGCATCACCCCCGTCCATGTCTGGCATCATCACATCCAGCAGGATGATGTCTGGCTTGAACTCGCGCGCCGCTGACAGACAGCGCATTCCCAGGTTCTCTTCGCGAACCAGATAGGCGCCGGATTTTTCCAGATTGAGTTTGAGCAGGCGGGTGATGCTGGACTCATCATCCACGACCAGGATTTTTTTGAGGACCATAATTATCCTTCGTTGCGGTCAGGTTTAAACAAGATCACGTATCGGCTGCCTTTATCTTTGTTATTCGTCACATCGACGACTCCACCGTACAGTTCGATGATTTTTCTCAAGACCGTCAACCCTAAACCGCTCTCCTTTGTTATCGGCAGGGTGGCGGTCGCAGCCAGATGCCCGGAGCCTGCGCTCTCGCCTGCGAGGGCGCCAGGGGACGTCTCGACCGCAGCGCCCACCAACGCCTCTCCCATTTTGAAGATGGCTGAGGGCTTTCCATTCAATTTAAAATCCTCCTTCAAGATTCGGCTGAAAGTCTGAACGACCAGCTTTCCGCCCTCCGGTAATTCGCGAATGGCGTGCATAAAAAGATGAATGAACACGTGCTTCATGGTCCTGGCGTCAAACCGGACCGGGCCCAGGCCTGAAGGCAGATCTTTGATGAGGGCGACTCGGAAATTGACAATCTCATGCTCGACAGCCCGCAGGGATTGCTCGACGATTGCGCTTAAGTCCTCATCCTTGATCTCGCGATGCTTCGTCGCCGAGAATTCCAGCAACCCTCGGATGATGCCATCAGCCCGCATCACGGCACTCCCCATGTCGGCCAGAACCAGCGCGGCCGTGGCATCCCCCTTGGATAGGTGACTGGCAAGATAATCCACTCCCAGAATGATCGTCTGCAAAGGGTTTTTAACCTCATGCGCCACACCGCCCGCGAACGTGCTGACGGCCTCCAGCTTTTCTGCATGGATCAACTGCAATTGGGCAGTCGTTAGTTCTTCATGCGAATGCTTCAAATCCGAGAGCGCCTGTCTGAGGACCGTGACCGCTTCCCTCCTCTCCGTGATGTCGCGCGAAACCACCACCACCTTGGAAAAAACGCCGTTCTCATCTCGAATCGCGCTTCCTTGCGACTCGATAAAACGCACGCTGCCGTCCTTGAGCACCATGCGATATTCAGCGCGGCTTCCCGTTCCCGTCACTAACGTTCGATGGAAAATTTGTTTGACCCCCTCCCGGTCCTCCGGATGAACCTCGTCGAAGGAATCGGTTCCAATCAGGCGCGCGGGATCACCCAGCAGTTTCCCATACGAAGGGCTGTTGTAGAGGCGCTTTCCTTGTCGATCGATTACCGCGATGAGATCGCTGACGTTCTCGGAAATGAGCCGGAAGAACTCCTCGCTCTGCCGCAACGCCTCGGCCCCCCGCTTCCGCTCAATAGCGTGAAGGATGACTCGGGACAGCATTTTGCCCTCTAACTGGCCTTTGACAAGATAGTCCTGAGCGCCTTCGCGCACCGCCTGGAGCGCCAACTGTTCATCGTCGAAACCGGTCAACACAATGATCGGCACGGCAGGCGCCATTGCGTGTGCATCCGCATAAGTCCCCAGACCCTGGCGATCAGGCAACGTCAAATCGAGCAACACTACATCAATCCCCCCTGAGGTCAGCCGCTCTTGGGCCTGGGCGAACCGTTCGACGTGGACCAGCTCAAATCTTGAAGATGAGGACCCTGCCAGAATTTCCCGCAACATGCCGGCATAAGCAAGTTCATCCTCGACCAATAAGACTTTGATGTGCTGCTGATTCACTCCCTTCTCTCTAATGCCGGTTGCATAAATGAGCAAGCGCCGCCTGAGAGCCTGTTTTAAAATTCCGTGGGGTCCTGTTTTCGCGGAAAAGGCCGGATGGCGAGGCGCGACTAGGGAGCTTATGTTGACATTGGTATTATGTGGAGATGATCTCTGGGAAGCCCTGTGTTTAGGGGTTTTGAATATTTCAAGTTGACATAATATTGAGGGACTCAGGGAGTAGAACCCACCATGAGGGCGATGAAAACCATCG
>JBBRPK010000289.1:0-4321 GCA_038228235.1 Verrucomicrobiota bacterium | reverse complement strand
GATCCTGCCTCTCAGCCACGCCATGTCGCCAGGCTCGATCCGACGACCTTGCAATATTATTTCTCTTTCCACATCCCCAGCGTCTTACACCCAAACCACGGTAGTCCAGCAAAATCTACCAACAACTTCAGGATGCACGGGCTCCATCGGGCAAGTCTTTGATCTGCCGCGCTAAGTTCCCACGACTCTTCATGGCAGTCACGGCGTTCAAGGAATAAAGATTCTCCAAAGTATATTGGCCACCGAGGACGAAGGGAATTTTTGCCATCAATCGCGTTCCCAGAGGCAGCGCCCCGTGCCGCTCCTGCCAGGGATGCAATAAAGTGGAAAGTGTTGGGGTCGGATCTGTTCTTTAAACATTCACTTTGGAAGTTCATCGATCACCCAATTGCTCAATAGCTCTCGCCTGCAATTGGCGCAGCGGCTTCTCCAGTGCCAGCCGCTCCCGGAATCTTCTTACCGCTGAACTGAACGCCATCGGGGTGCCCGCCTTCACCTCTTCCCTCAACTCCGCCAAGGTGAGCCCGGCAAATTCCCGGCCCCAGTCGCTGCGCCGGTCACGAAAGGCTACCCACGGCTCCCCTTTCATGCGCTCAACCACTCCAATCACTTCTGCGAAACTGGGTCGGGCCGTGAATCGTGCCTTCGCGTCTTCCCTGTTGAACCTTTCTGCCACGCATTTTTCTGTCGTTCCCTCCCCTATCCCCCGCAGGTAAAGCATAAAAAGGGCGGCACGGCACGGGCCGGGCTGAACCAATCCTTGTCAGGCGGAACGGCTCCAGATAAGCTATGCTCCATGAAAACGACCGTGGACATTCCAGATGAACTGTATGGCCAGGCGCGCAAGCTAGCGGTGGCACGCGGCCAGCAGGTCGCCGCCCTGATTACCGAAGCGCTGCAAAAGCTGGTCGTCGCACAACTGCCGCGCCGCCCGGGGAAAGCCGGCAAGAATGGGAATTCCCGGCAGACCATACTCTCCCCGGGTGCCGCCCGATGGCTCACGGAATGGCGCGCCCTCGGTCGGCGGATAACCCCCAAAGGAACGCCCGCGCCGTCGGCCGCTAAAATCGTCAGTGGCATGCGCCGATGAAGCTGACCATCGACGCCAGCGTGCGGGTTTCGGCCTTTATCGCTGCCGATGTTCATCACGCGCAGTCCGATCAAGTGCTGGAAATGTGTCTGGCGTTGCGCATCAAGGTCATTGTGCTGGAAGTCGCCGCCGGCGTGGCACGAGTCCTCCAACAAGACGGCCAGGGCCAAGTCGCCGCAAAAAAGATCGACCGCTTTCCCGGAATCAAGTTTGTGCCGCTGCAAACGGCCTTTCTGAACAAGGCCATCTTGCTGGCCACCCGTCATTTCCTGCGCGCAGCCGACGCGCTTTACGTGGCCACCGCCCGCCAGTCGAATGCCATCCTGGTCACTCTGGACGACGAAATGCTCCGGCGCGGGATTGCACCCGCCACCGTCCTCACTCCGGAAAAATGGCTGGCCAGCCTGGCTCCGAAAACCTGACCGCTGCGGCGAGCCACGCCGGGGCAGTTCCCACATCTGCAATCCTCGATCTTCACGGTCCCCCGTGTGCTCGGTCGTCCGTCCTCGGCAGCGTGAATCCCGCATCCTGACTCTCGCCTCTCCCGCCTCTACTCCACCCTCAGTTTGTGAAATTCGGTGTCTACTGGCGCTCCTCTTCCGAATCTCCAAAACTTTCTGTAACCTTTTGGGAGCCCACCGTGAATAAAGGGTAAGAAAGAAAGCCGCGACCGGTTGCAGGCGCGGGCTCAACAAGCAAATTAAAATGCCTCCGACGGGCTAAAAGACGAAAATCATGAAACGCATAAATTATATTCTCGCAGTGGTGTTCACCCTTACGGCCACCAGCCGGGCTTTGCCCCTCCAAAAGGCGCTGGTGCCCGATGATGCCAAATGGCTCCTGCATCTGGATGTGGATAACTTCCGCGATGCCAAAGTTGGATCACTCGTCATGAATAAGATGCTGGCGGCCCCCCTCGCTAAACTCAAGAGCGAGATGAAGGTGGATGGCCAGCTCATTTTTCAAAAGCTTCACTCTATCACGGTTTTCGGAACTGATTTTAAAACCGGCCCGCAAGCCAACGGGGTTTTGTTGCTCAGCGGTGACGAGGAAATGCAAAAAATCGTGGAAGGATTTTTGGCGGCGCAGATTCTGCAGAATGCCAACGGACCGTTCAAAAAATTGCAACAGGATCCGTTCCCTCTTTATACGCTGCAGGGTCAGATTTTCCTTTCGCCCCGGCTGGCCGGACACGTGGTGGTGAGCAAGTCCCGCCAGCAGATCGAAGGCGTCAGAGACCTCCTCGCGCGCACAACAAAACAGGAGGCTAATGGCGCCTTTTCGGGTTATGCCAAGGTGGCCAATAGCTTCTTTTTCCTCGCCGTGGCCGAAGGGTTTAACGAGAATGCGAGTCTTCCCCCACAGGCCAAGATTTTGAAAATGGCTGACGGCGCCCGGATTGTGTTGGGTGAAAAAGGCGAACTTCTGTTTTTGAACCTGGCCCTGAAGGCAAAAGATACAGAAGTGATTCAGCAAATCGGCCAAGTCATTGAAGGCATGAAGGCGGTGGTCGCTTTGGGGCAATCGGAGAATAAGGAATTGCTGGAGTTGGTGCAATCGATTAAAGTCTCCCCCAGCGATAAAATCGTGAGTGTGAACGTCGAATACCCATTGGCCAAAGTTATGGGCAAGCTGGATGGAGTCTCCAAACACCTCCAAAAAACCTTAGGGGCCTCTCCCCAGGCGCAAGCAGCCAAAGCTGAATCTGATGAATCCGAAAAATCTGATTCTCCAAACAGCAAGCAGTAAGGTTGGCGACTGCCGCGCCGAGGAGTGGCCGCAGGAACCTGCCGATCAGAATACTGTCCGCTCGACTCTCGTGGATCCACCGCAACTGAGCTCTGAAAAGCTCGCGGCCCAATGTCAGGCGGGTTCGCGGGAGGCCTTCGAGTTGCTGGTGGAGCGTTACGAAAAGCGTGTCTTTAATTTCCTATTCCAATTGGCGGGCAATCCGCACGATGCGGAAGATCTAACACAGGAGACGTTTTTAAAAGCGCACCAAAACATTCATCGGTTCAATCCCGCCCTGGGGTTCAGCACCTGGCTGTTTACCATCGCCAAGCGAACGGCCTTCAACCATTTTCGAAGCGCCAAGCACTTCGAGGAACTGCCTCCGGAAGGTGAAGTGGATTTCGATGATCCGTCGATTTTGCTCGAGCAGAAAGACGAAAAAACCTCACTTTGGAAAATGGCGCAGTCCCTTAAAAGAGATCAATACGAAGTCCTGTGGCTCCGGTACGGGGAAGGTTTTTCCATTGCGGAAACGGCTGCCATTCTCAACACGAACCAAATCCGCGTCCGCGTGCTCTTGCATCGCGCGCGGAAGAATCTGGGCCAGCGCCTTCGCGCGGTGGAAACTCAAATTCAAATAAAATGACGAAATTAGACATTGGAGGAGCAAATGATCACTTGCTGGTATTATAAAAAAGTCATCGCGAGATCGCTTGATGAGACCCAAGGTTTGCCCGCGGGCGCAGCGCAGCATGTCAACGACTGCCCGGGGTGCCGTCACTTTTATGAAGTGGAACGCGCGCTCACGCGGCAACTCACCGCTGGCGCGCCACTGCACATCCAATTGCCGCCGCCTTTCCTGCGCGCCAAAATCATGGCCGCTCTGCGCCGACGCCCACAGACGGACGTCCCTTCTCCGCGGCTCATCCCTGCGGTATGGGCGACGGCCTTGGTAATCGTGAGCGCGGGCTTCTTTCTTTTTATCCGCGACTCCCAACACCCTGAGGCCAAGCGCCCCAGTGCTCCTTCTCCCACCTTTGAAGTTGCCGTTCAAAAGGCCGCTAACGATATCAGGCCGCTGGTTGCTCTCAACGCCATCGAATGGAGCAAGGTTTTGGATCAGCCTCTGGAGGTGGAAATGCAATCGGTGGTCCGCGATGCCAAAACCGCCATCCAGCTCGTGGCCCAGAATTTCCTGCCGAAGTAAGGAGCGCGGACTTTAGTCCGCTTCCCGCTGCCCGACGTGAAAAGGGGGGGAAAGCGGCCTAAAGTCTGACTAAAGTCCGCGCTCCACTGCCATCTTCCTCCGTAATTCAACAGCCGTGGGGCTGGGGTGAGGGTGCCATTGGGTGCAGGCCAAATTTGTGAGAAATCCAATTTTGCCCCTTTTTTGAGTTGCAATATGACTAGTACCTAGTCACTTTCGGCCCGCATGAACTCACTCGCCCATAAACGTCAGCAAATTCTCCAGCAGATGGAGCAAATCCACCGCATGGAACG
>JBBRPK010000288.1:0-4328 GCA_038228235.1 Verrucomicrobiota bacterium | reverse complement strand
ATAGCTCAACCCCATCCGCTCGCAGGCTTCCACCAGTGTCCAGGCCGCGCTCTTCACCCGCGCCAGCACGGCCGCGCGCCGCATCTCCCCATCGCTCATCCCTGTTCTCCCCAATCCGGAACCCCTCTTCGAGGTTCCTCTATGGGGACATTTCTAATAACCGCTCAAGGGGACATTATCAAAAACGCGCAACAGGGTTCAAATCGGGATTAATGCGGTAAACGTCGAACGAAGGCTTGGCTGTCCTGCAATTTTCATCCAGATGCCCTTCATTCGTTATATTCTCAAAAGCGTTCATGCACAGCCCGCAATTCCGATATTGAGGAGAAAAACTTTATGCAGACAACGCTCGAAACCGCGCTCGGCGGAAGGCCGCTCAATCTCAAACGGCGCTACGAAAACTACGTCGCCGGCGAGTGGATGGCCCCGCTATCCGGGAGCTACTTCGAAAATACAACTCCAATCACCGGCAAGGTTCTCTGCGAGATACCCCGCTCCAATGCCGCCGACATCGACCGCGCGCTCGACGCCGCCCACGCCGCACGCCGCGAATGGGGCAGGACATCCGCGGCCAGCCGTGCGCGCATTCTGGAGCAGATCGCCGAGCGCATGGAGCAGAATCTGGAACTCCTGGCCACCGTCGAGACATGGGACAACGGCAAACCGATCCGGGAAACCACAATCGCGGATATTCCGCTCGCCATCGATCATTTCCGCTACTTCGCCGGCGCCATCCGTGCACAGGAAGGCGGCATTTCGGAGATCGACGCCACTACCGTGGCTTATCACTATCATGAGCCGCTCGGCGTCGTCGGCCAGATCATCCCTTGGAACTTCCCGATTCTCATGGCCACGTGGAAACTCGCGCCGGCCCTCGCGGCGGGTAACTGCGTCGTGCTCAAACCAGCCGAGCAAACGCCGCTATCGATCCTTGTCTGGCTAGAGTTAATCGGCGACCTTCTGCCCCCAGGTGTTCTCAATGTGGTCAACGGCTTCGGCCTTGAAGCCGGCAAACCACTCGCATCCAGCTCGCGAATTGCGAAGATAGCTTTCACCGGCGAGACCACCACGGGCCGGCTGATTATGCAGTATGCCTCGCAGAATCTGATACCGGTCACGCTGGAACTCGGGGGCAAGAGCCCAAATATCTTTTTCGAAGACGTACTTTCGAAAGACGACGCATTCCTCGACAAAGCCATCGAAGGCTTCGTCATGTTCGCGCTGAACCAGGGCGAGGTTTGCACGTGCCCGTCGCGCGCCCTGATTCAGGAATCCATCTACGATCGTTTCATGGAGAAGATTCTGCCCCGCGTGAAGGCGATCCGGCAGGGCAATCCGCTCGACATGTCCACTATGCTGGGCGCACAGGCATCCAGCGAGCAGCTTGAAAAGATCCTCTCCTATATCGATATCGGCCGTCAGGAAGGTGCCGAAGTGCTTACCGGCGGCAGCCGCGCTGTTTTCGAAGGCGAACTGGCCGGCGGCTACTACGTGCAGCCGACAATTTTTAAGGGCCAAAACAAAATGCGGATTTTCCAGGAAGAGATCTTTGGGCCGGTGGTCAGTGTCACCACATTCAAGGATGACGAGGAGGCTCTTGCTCTAGCGAACGACACGCTCTACGGTTTGGGTGCCGGTGTGTGGACGCGCGACATGAACCGCGCCTACCATTTCGGCCGTGAGATCCAGGCCGGCCGCGTTTGGACGAACTGCTATCACCTCTATCCGGCACATGCGGCTTTCGGCGGTTACAAGCAATCCGGCATCGGTCGCGAAAACCACCGCATGATGCTTGATCACTACCAACAGACTAAGAACCAACTGGTCAGCTACAGCCCGAATGCGCTCGGCTTTTTTTAAGATCGAGGAGCCCTTTGGCCAACGAAATCCAACAGGTACTTGCGACCGGCGCGGCTCTGGAGCTCATTAACAAGCTCAAGGGCCGCCACGGCGATCTGATGTTCCATCAGTCGGGCGGATGTTGCGACGGCAGTTCGCCGATGTGCTATCCGCGCGGCGAGTTTCTTTTGGGTGACAACGACGTGCGGCTCGGCGAGATCGGTGGTGCGCCGTTCTACATGAGCCGCAGTCAATTTGAGTACTGGAAGCACACTCAGCTCACCGTAGACGTGGTGCCGGGCCGCGGTGGCATGTTCTCTCTGGAGGGCCCGGAGGGTCTGCGGTTCTTCATCCGGTCCCGCATCTTCACCGATGATGAATATGTGGCGCTGCAAGCCGCTGGCCGCTTGTAATAACCAGAAACCCTTCATCCATGGAACGAGAACCACGATGGCCCGCGGTGCTGGCCTTGCTCGCCGTTGGCGGATTACGCCTCGCCCTGCCTGAACCACTTTCATTCGGGCCAAGATGGCTGCTGCTTGTGGTTGTCGTTATATTGCTCGTCCCTGCGGTCTGGGCGCACAAACAGGATTGGCACCGTGCCAATCAGATTCTCGGCTTCGTAGTGGCAGGCGTCGTGACCGCAGACATGATCTGGTCATTGTGGCTCTTGGTGGCTGCCCTTCCCGCTCACAAAGAAAGCCCTCAGACTTTGCTTCGCTCCGCCGCGGCCCTTTGGGTTACCAACATCCTGGTCTTTGCTTCCTGGTATTGGCGACTCGATGCGGGCGGCCCAAACGCGAGGGAACTCAGGGCGAGTCATCGTGACGGAGCATTTCTGTTCCCGCAGATGACGCTCGATCCGCTGTCCGTGGACACTTTGGGAAGGCGTTCCTGGACACCGGGCTTCGTTGACTATCTTTTCATCGCCTTCAATACGAATACCGCGTTCTCTCCGACCGATTGCCCGGTGCTCTCCCGATGGGCCAAAGTCCTGATGATGATTCAGTCCCTCATAGCCTTCGCGACCGTGATTTTGCTTGCAGCCCGTGCGGTCAACATACTTTGAGATCACGCCCGCCAACAATCAGAATGCGAAGCGGATCTGGAATTGAAGGCGGCGGTTGTCGCCGTAATAAGAGCCGTCAGGCGCGGTGGTGGAAGCGAGCGCGTTCGACCGGCCGAAGATGGGTGAGCTCAAGCTGCCCGCCGGAAGCCCCGAATTCACCGTGTTGAACAGGTTTCGCGCCACCACGGACAGCGTCATGTTGTAGCGGTGCTCGGTGGAGGCATCGCGAAACATGGATTCCAGGTTGACCGAATCCAAATCGGTCATGTTGCCGGGCAAGCCGCCACGCTTCGGTCCCTTTTTGCGCTTCTTCTTGTCGGCCCGGACTTCGCCGAATCCAAAAGTCCGGCTGGCGCGCAGATTCACGGTGAAGAAGCCGGGGCCTTCGCCGAAATTGCGCGCGATGACCGGCTCGCTGGGTCCGGGAGTCAGGTCGAAGGCTCCGAAATTCGTCGCGATCACGCCGGGAGCAGCGAGGTTGGTTGCAAGTGTGGGACGGCCGGTAAAGAGTGTGTCGGCGGTCGCATCATTTCCTGTCGTGATGTTGAAAGGGGCTCCCGAGCGCGCAATCAGGAACGGGCTGAAGGTGACTCCGAAAGGCGCGAGCACGGCACCTCCGATCACCACGCGGTGGCGGATGTCGCTGCTGGCGCGATTGTAGACGTAGTAGCCGAACAGGCCGACCCGCCCGCTGAAACGGCGGCTTACGTTGACGATGAACTGGCTTTGATTCAGAAATCCCGTGGACTCGTACGAATAGAGGTTTACCGGGCTCAGAGACACGCTTGTCGCGCCCGCTTGGGGCAGCGGCGCCGTTATGTTTCGCGAGCGAAGCGAACATCCCGGTGGACTGTCGTCGGCCTCATATTTCAGCCCATCAAGGCCGTTCTTTCAAAATGCCCTTCACATTCCGTTTTGCTCGAAGGACAGCCATGATCCGAAGCGGCTTGATTTCCGGTTGGTAAACGACAAGAAAAGAATATAAGGGGAAAAACAAAACCGGGCGATTAGTCAGGTCCTTGCGCGTGTGGCCTTGGCCTGGCATCTGCGCCAACGATTCGAACAATGAATAGAATTCCCCCTCAATTCGATTTGCGAGATCGACGCTATCGAGGGCAATCGTTGCCAGATTCCAAATTGCTCGGGCGACAAAAACTCACCGCGCTCGAATTGCGCAAGTCCCCGTTCGATCTTGGCTTTGACCGAATCCTTTTGATCTAGCAACCATTCGTCTTCGGAATGCAGCATTTCAAGAGCGCGCCCGATCACCTCTTCGGGAGAGGGTATAAATTGAACTGTGTAAACGGCCATCGAAAGGATCCCACTAGGGAGACCCGATGGCTATCGACCTCAAACTCATCGACAAGTTACTGGCGGACTATAAGAACCCAGAAGACATCATAGGCGAGAACGGTCTGCT
>JBBRPK010000287.1:0-4453 GCA_038228235.1 Verrucomicrobiota bacterium | reverse complement strand
TCCGGGTGCGGTTTACCATGTGATGAGTCGCGGGGATCGTCGGGAAGCCATCTTCGATGATGACCAGGACCGCCGGCGCTTTCTCGAAACGCTTCAAGAAGGGTGCGAAAAAACTGGCTAGCAAGTGCAGGCTTATTGCTTGATGGAAAACCACTTTCACCTTGTCATTGAAACCCCTCAAGCCAACTTGGTGGCGGGCATGAAACGGCTGGAGAGCAGCTACACCACCGGGCAAGGCGCCTTAACAATGTAAGGGCTTGAACCCCCTTCCAAGACCTGGACACAGCAGGCCGATGCTGCTTCACCGAATGTGCTGGAACTGCAATATGATCCGGTGGATCAGCTTGTGGGCAGCCTGGTCCACAGCAATGGCATTGCAGGTGCTCTCTCAAGGCGCTATTTATATGCGTATGACCCGGCAGGAAACCGGACGAGCGAGCAGATTGATATGGGCGTCACTGCGGCCAATTTCAACAATTTGAACCAATTGACGAGCACGGTTGGCGGAGGTCCGATCCGCTTCGCTGGCCATATCAACGAGACCGGCACGGTCACGGTTGCGGGGAGTCCCGCGACAATGGGAATTCAGGGCACTTCCTTTGTCGCTTATGTGCAAGCAGCACTGGGCACGAACGTCATCTCCGTACTTGCAACGGATTCGAGCAATAACAAGACGACGAATAAATACCAAATCGTCGTGACGAACGGCAGTACGGCCAAGACTCTGGCTTTCGACCTGAATGGCAACCAGATTTCGATGGTCACGGCCACTTCCACAAAGACCTACGAATGGGATGCAGCGGATCGCTTGAGCGCCATCAATATCGGGGTGAATAGGTCGGAATTTAGCTACGATGGGATGTCGCGGCGCGTGCGGATCCTGGAGAAGACGAATGGCGTTGTCCAAAGCGATAAACGCTTCCTTTGGTGCGGGCTGGAGCCTTGCGAAGAGCGAGACTCGACCGGCGCGAGCATCACTAAAAGGTTCCTTGGGCAGGCAGAGCAGATCGCTGGAACGAATTACCTCTTCACTCGAGATCATCTTGGCTCAATTCGAGAAATCAGTGACGGCCCAGGTACAGTTCAAGGGCGTTATGATTACGATCCCTCTGGGCGGAGAACAAAACTTCAAGGATACATAGAGCCGGATTTCGCACTTACGGGCCAGTATTACCATTATCTCGGCGGGCTCGTTTTGGCCCCTTATCGAGCATTCACCCTGCCCGACGGAACTATCAATGTTGGAACTTATTACCCGCCCAAATGAACGAAAACATCCAATTTCAAGAGCTTCCCGTCTGGCATAGAGAATTACTGTCTCGATTGCTCAATGCTGATTTTCCCGGGCAACGGGAACTAAAAAGTCAAATCTCCACAGCCACCTACAAAATCATTGACGCCAATCAGAGTCTTTCAATCTCGCCAACCAAAAGCGTTCCCGGCGAATTTGCGAAAACGATTCCGGTGGAAGCAAGTGCTTCAGATCAAGATGGAGTTTTAATCCAGACACTCCTATTCACTCGTCAAGGATTTGCATATATGCTTGAAGTTCTTCGTGGAGATGGGAAACCGGTTAAATGTTTGCCGCCGGCAAGCGAATTTAGCGTCACAGTTTTAGCTCCGTGAGTTCGCTTCAAGTTCAAAGACTGATGAGCACCGGCTTCGATTTGAAATCCCTCCAGGCGGAGTGGGTGCTTGGATTGATTCCCACCAGTGACTTGCCCGACATTGCGGCCAAGGCGGTGTCTGCTGGCATCGAATCAAAGTCGCTCGTTGAGCTTGCGGGATTGAACGGAAACGAAACGGATGAAGCGCGAAAACTTTTTGGGCAAGCGTTGAATGAGCTTGTTTCGGGGTCAGTTAAGGGTATTGACATAATTTGCCGGAGTGTTTTAATTCTTGCGCATGGCGCGCAAGCTCAGAATCCAATATCCGGGTGCGGTTTATCATGTGATGAGTCGCGGGGATCGTCGGGAAGCCATCTTCGAGGATGACCAGGACCGCCGGCGCTTTCTCGAAACGCTTCAAGAAGGGTGCGAAAAAACCCGATGACCGTGCGACTTCACTTTCAAACGCACTTGGATCAGCGTTTAGGATTGTTCGGCTCGGCTGCCAGGACGCCGTTCGCCCACGAACGGCGTCCCCCGGCAGATTTCGGGTGGCCCGGAGCTGGTTTCATTCAGCGGCCATACCTACCGGCTGGTAGCTAACCATCCAACCCCACGGCAGCGCCAGAATGTCGGTGTCCAGCGGGCGGCCCTGGCCCGCGTGCAACACGACCCCGCGAACCAGGTGTTGGTTCTTTTTGAGCGAATCGCGAAAGGCGCGGATGCCCCCGCCGTCGGAACTGGTCACGGTGCTGCCGGTCTTGATTTCCAGGGCGACCAGCTTGCCTTCCTGTTCGAGAATGAAATCCACTTCGTGACCGGGGCGATCCCGCCAGAAATGAAGTTTGCGCTTGAGCGGGTCGAGCGCGCGCCAGGTTTGCAGCGTCTGGAAGAGGGTTTGTTCCAGCCAGAACCCGGCGTCGGGACGGGCAGTGGCCTCCGCCGGAGTCTTGATGCCGGCGAGGGACGCCGCCAGCCCGCAGTCCGTCCAGAGCAGCTTGGGCGTTTTGACGAGGGCCACATTGGGATTGGTGGCGAAAGGCCGGAGGCGCGTGACCAGGCAGCCGGTTTCCAGGAGATTCAAATAACGATGCGTGGTGGGATGAGTCAGGGCAGCGTCACGGGCGACATCGGCCTGGTTCAGCAGGCGTCCGGTGCGATGCGCGGCCAGGGCCATCACGCGTTGAAAGTCCGGGAGGCTGGACACAGCGCTCAATTGGCGGAGGTCGCGCTCCAGGTAAGTTTGAACGTAGGCCGAGAACCACAGCGCGCGGTCGCTGTGGTCCGCGATGGCGAGCGCGGGCGGATAACCACCCCGCAGCAACCAGGCCGGCCAGTCACCGGCTTGGGCCGGCCATTCCCGGAAGTCGAAGTCCGGCGCGAACAGCCGGTCGAGCGGCGCGAGAGCGTCCTGGCTTTGTTGCCATTCCGCCGGGCAGAAGGGAGGCAGTTCGAGGTAAATGGCCCGGCCCGCCAGCGTGTCGGCCACTTGGCCCATGAGCAGGAGGTTGGCGGAGCCGGTGAGCAGAAAATCGCCCGCGCGCCGACGCTCGTCCACCGCGCGTTTGACGGCCAGCAGCAGTGGCGGGGTGCGCTGCACTTCCTCCAACGTCACCGGGCGGCTGGCCAGCAAGGCGTCGGGATGGCGCTCGGCCTGGTCGAGCACGCCGACATCATCGAGCGTGAAGTAGGCGCGGGCGGGGCTGAGGGATTTGACCAAGGTCGTCTTGCCCGTCTGACGTGCGCCGGTGACGACCGTCACGGGCAGCACCTTGAGGGCGGATTCGAGGTTGCGGACAAGCCAGCGTGGGCGAATACCGTTCATGGCGTGAAATAAATCATTTCACGCATTGAAACGCAATATGATTTCCACCGGCTTGCTCCCGCTCTCGTTCGGCTCGGCGGCGAATGTCGCTCCATCCTGACCGCCTTCAGAACGGCAAATAGGTCCCAGTCCGCAAGGGCTTTGAGCCATGGTTGTGCTTTTTCGCTCAGACTGGCATGGGAAGGTGCTGGCCGACCGGTTGACGAAGATCGAACGCGGCCAAGGTGAATTCTTGACGCTGGCAGTAGTCAAAGGTCGTCTCCAGAAGCTGACGCCGTGAGGCGCGTGGTTGTCTTCGCGGAAGCGGCCGACGACCTGGAGGTCCTTCCCGGTTCAGACGGATCGCTCCAAGATTGTCAGATTCCGGTTGCGAGCGCGAGGCGGCATTTTAAAACAGACTCTTAGCGCAGATTGGTGAAATTCGTGTCTCTCCGTTTTAATGGCCCAAAAATCTTTTTAGGCCGATTTAGCCCGATTTAGCCCGAATTACTCCGAATTGGTCATAATTTAACACCTGTTGGGAAATAAAGGCGCCACCTCACCTCCCTCCTTCGCAGCACTGCTTCCAAGGAACCCCGGGGGACCGTTGCGGTGTTCCAGGACACGATACACCACCCCTTGTGGTTAGCGCCTACGGAGGACGGGGCTTTTGCTTTTGTGAATGCCCCCCAAGGCCGCGTCCCGAGGTAAACGGAGGTAAACCGAGGCTATCCGAGCCTTCCAGGATTTTTCTTTTTTCGCAGAGCCCCTTACCTCGACTTTCAGGAGCGTGAAAGCGTGCGAGCGTTGGAGCGCTGTAACGGGGTCGGGCCGCTATTGAACCTCCCACGCTGAACATCCAAACGCCTTGCCCGCCTCGTGGCGCTGTCCCGGTTAACCAGGGGCGCGTTTGGAGTTTTTCACTCTCAGAGCCTGTTTTAATATTCCGTGTGGTTCTGTTTTCGCGGAAAGGGCTGGATGGCGAGGCGCGACGAGCGAGCATACCCGCCAGGGGTCTGTGACCGAGGAGCAACAAAGGTAG
>JBBRPK010000286.1:0-4465 GCA_038228235.1 Verrucomicrobiota bacterium | reverse complement strand
GAGCGATGGTTTTCATCGCCCTCATGGTGGGTTCTACTCCCTGAGTCCCTCAATATTATGTCAACTTGAAATATTCAAAACCCCTAAACACAGGGCTTCCCAGAGATCATCTCCACATAATACCAATGTCAACATAAGCTCGCTTATGTGGAGTTCCACATAAGGGAGCATACCCGCCAGGGGTCTGTGACCGAGGAGCAACAAAGGTAGTCGGCTTACGAAAACCCTCCGGGCGGTGGGTCTTTTGTCTGCGGCCTGCGTTGACTCGGCCATCACAGCCCGCTGCGGGGATGCTCCGGCCTCGCCGCCTTGGCCACAGCCAAAATCCCTCGCCGCAGGACCCCACGCAATTTTAAAACAAGCTCTAAGACCTCTGAATGAATGCTTGACAAGAAATATCAACTGTCCTAGTGTTGCATAACAGTAAATAACGCGCATGATTTTTCAGGTCGATTTTAAGGCCGGAAAGCCAGTCTATCTTCAGTTGGCGGATCAAATCCGCTATGCCGCCGCCTCAGGCAAGTTGCGTCCGGGCGAGCCGCTGCCCTCTCTGCGCCCCTTGGCCGAAGAACTGCGCCTCAACCGCAATACCATCGCCAAAGCTTATGCCGAGTTGGAGGTGCAGGGCATCATCGAGACCATTCCGGGCAAAGGCTTTTTTCTAAAACAAAAAAAATCTCCTTTCACCGAACCAGTCCGGCAGCGGCTGCTGCTCACTGAAATCGATGAAGCGGTTGTCATGGCCCACCATCTGCAAGTGGGCCGGGAAAAATTTCTGGCCCTGGTCAAGGAACGGCTTGATTACTTCGAAAAGAAATCCAACGCCGTGAAGGACGGGGAATGAAAGAACGGAAAAATGAGCGCTATGCAAACTGACACTCCAGCGATTGAACTCAAAAACCTGACCCGTCACTACGGCAAACTGGAAGCGGTCAAGGGCCTCAACCTGACCGTCCGCCCCGGCCGCTGTTACGGATTCTTTGGCCGCAATGGCGCGGGCAAGACCACCACCATCAAATGCCTCTTGAATTTGCTGCAGCCCAGCTCCGGCTCGGTGCGTGTGTTCGGTCTGGATCCGCAACGACAGGAAGTGGCCGTGAAGTCGCGCTTGGCCTACGTGCCTGATGCCGTTGCTTTTTATCCGTGGATGACCGTGAACCAGACGCTGGAATTTCTTGCTTCCTTTCGTCCCCGCTGGAACCGGGACATTGAGGCCGGTCTCCTGAAATGTTTCCAACTCGATCCCCACCAGAAAGCCGGCAACTTGTCCAAGGGACAGAAGACGCAACTAGCTTTGATGGGCGCGGTCTGTCCCGAACCAGAGCTGCTGGTCCTGGACGAGCCGACGTCTGGACTCGACCCCATCGTGCGGCGAGATTTCATCCAGACAGTCATCGGAGCTTATCACGCCAGCGATCCTGAACACCGGACGGTCTTCGTCTCGACCCATCTGATCGCGGAATTCGAGGGCCTGATCGATGAATTCACCATCATCGAACAAGGGCGCGAACTGCTGACGATGCAAGCGGATGATGCGCGAGAACGGTTTCAGAAAATCCGCGTCTCCTTTTCGCAACCACCCTCCGGACTGGACCTGAGCGGCGCACTGGACGTGCGGGGGTCTGGCCGGGAATTGGAGATTCTGGCGGATGGCAATAGCAAGCAACTGCTGGAAAGACTTCAGGCGCGGCAGCCAGAGGAGCTTCGCTGCCAATCGCTCTCCTTGGAGGAAATCTTCGTAGCCGCCGGAACTCTGGTGAAGGCCAGATTATGAAGCCGCTCGTTGCAAAAGAAATCCGCTTGCTTTTACCGGCCTATGGGGCGGCGCTCCTGCTGGCGATAATCCCAGTGTGGCTCCCCACGCATAACCCCGCTTCGGCCGCCCTCTACACGTTTTGGTTGGGAGTAGTGATGCTCTCGCTGTCTTCTTTCGGACGTGAATTTGGGCTGAGGACCTTTCCATTTCTGCTTGCTCAACCTGTTACGCGGAGCCGCATCTGGTGGACAAAGATTGCCCTGCTGGCGATTGCGATTGTAACCGTCTTTGGCGCGTGGTGTCTGTCCTGCGAAGCCTGGTTGCGCTTTGGTCCGGTGAGTTCCTTTTGGCTGGAACTGATGGGGGTGGGCGGTGCCGTTTCAGTAGTAGCATTCGCTGGCGGACTCTGGACGACCTTGCTGCTGCGCCAAGTGACAGCGGCTTTCTGGTTTATCGTCCTGGTTCCAGCCGCAATTATAATGGCTATAAACGATAGAGTCCCCGATAGGATGGTATTTGCAGTTCTGGGCCTTTATTCAGCCGCCGGTTTCTTGTGGGCCTGGTGGCTGTTCCTTCGCGCCCAGGAAACGGGGTGGACCGGAGGGCGAATCAGTTTTTCCAATCGGCGATCCTCGAAAACTGCCTCCTATGCAACACGGCGAACCCCTCGAGCCATCCCGGGCCTATTTTGGAAGGAACTCCAATTGCACCATGTTGGCTTGGCGGGAATGGCCGGGCTGTTTGTTTTGCACCTTGGCGTAGTGTGGTTACGCAGGGCTGGACATCATGCTTTTGGGGAAACGATGCGCACAGCCATGAGCTTCTTTGGTGTGTTTTGGGTGGCAGCACCTTTGCTCGTGGGGAGTCCAAGCGTGGCCGAGGAGCGGAGGCTTGGGACTTTCGAGGGCCAATTGTGTCTGCCGATCGCCAGCCGCATCCAGTTTGCCATCAAATTACTCTTTGCGGTGGTATTTGGCGGACTGTTGAGCGCGGTTTTGCTTTGGATTGCCGAAGGGCTTGGAAGCGCGCTCCGCGCCGGCTCAGACATCGATGGGTTGAATATTCCCTTCAATGGCGAAGCACTCCTCATCCTGGTGCTGATTTTTATGGCCCTCTCGCTGATAGCTTTTTACGCATCCACCCTCACGCGCAATATCCTGCAAGCATTGGGCGCGGCGGTCATCACCGCAATGTTGATGTGCGCTCTGGTGTCCGTAGCAACTGTAGCAGTTCTTGGCAGGCTCCCTTGGGAGGGCGGGAATTTGATAAGCTACATCGCATACCCAACCTTGCTCGGAACATTTCTTTGGCTTAGTTACGGCAATTTCAGGCGGCTTTCCGAGAACTGGCGCCTCTGGCTGCGCAACCTGCTCGGGTTGACCGGGGCGTTGGCACTTATCATCGTGTCAACGGCAGCCATTCACTCTCGCGCCTGGGAATTAGTGATGCCGTTGGAACCAGTGCACGCAGCAGCGCGTCTGGCCGGGCCAAAGCCAGTCGCTTTGAATAGCGAAAGCGGCAATACATTCGTTGTTCTTTTGCCAGATGGAAGGCTCTGGGTTAACCGCCTTAGTTATGATCCCGCACCGCGGGCCACGTTTTTTGGAAAATCCATCTGGAGCAGGGTGGTGGCAAATCCTTTTATCGAAGGTTCGAACTGGGTGAGCGCGGCGGTGGATGTTTGGGAAACCGCCGCCATTCGCTCCGATGGCACTCTGTGGGTTTCCGAGAAACCCTTCTCATGGGGTAATGGGAAGCCGCCCATAGACCAGGATAAAATGGCGAGATATGGGGATGAAACAAACTGGCTGAGCGTGGTTCGGGATGGAAGTTCTCTATCCATGTTGTTCCTTCTTAAAAAAGATGGAACGTTATGGTGGTGGGGTACGAACCATTTCAAATTCCATGATCAATGGTCAGGACTCCGTGCCTTCGCTCCTTATCGCATCGGCACAGAATCCGACTGGGCCCGCATTATCTCAACTGCCAATACGGTCTATGCCTGGAAACAAGACGGACGGGCTTATGAACGAGCGTGGCTCCCACTTCCAGCCAGAGGTTCGAAGGCTCGCGAGACTGATATCGGCCCCTTCATCGAACCACAAGAGAATCTTGATGATATTGGATGTCGGAGTCTGACCGAGCTTCGTATGTGTCAGGCAGCCGTTCTCGATGATGGAAGCCTATGGGTTTGGGGTTTGTTACCCCCGATGCTTGGTGGAGTAATAACAGCGGAAAGGGTGCAAATAGGGAAGCTCACGAACTGGCTGGCGGTGGCGCTTAGCAGTGAAAACCTGGTTGCACTCAAGGCCGATGGTTCGCTCTGGCAATGGGGCTTCATCTATTCACAGAATCGACAAAGGTGGGTAGTGGCAGAGTCTCCTGTCCGGCTGGGAATCCACTCCGATTGGATTGCGCTAGGCAGCGCGATGGATGGAATCGTGTCGCTTGCGGCCGATGGTAGTCTTTGGCATTGGTGGCTTCACCATCTTTATCAGGATCCACATTTGCTGGCAGCTTCAAGGCGGCCGACCAAAATCGAAAACATCTTCGACAGACAGGAATGAACGTAAGCGTCAGGTGAAGTGCCTATTGCGCATCGGCGGGAAAAACTCCGGCGGGGAAAATTCAAAGACTCTTTTTGCGGACCTCGGATTTTTTGGCCTTGGCCCAAGCGGAGGGGGTAATCTGCTGGATTTGGCCGATCTT
>JBBRPK010000285.1:0-4526 GCA_038228235.1 Verrucomicrobiota bacterium | reverse complement strand
CCCTCGGAAGATTATTGAATCATTTTATTGACTTCGGAGCGCGGATCGGAAATTCTCCTATCGCACCAGAGCTATTCCATTCAAGGTTAAATGCATTCAGCCCGCCCGTGTTGGTCGCGGGGGACCATTAGCAAACTGTTCCAGCTAATTTTCCTCTCCTGTCTGCTTTGCGCCCAACCCTTTTCCTCCTTCGCTGCCTATCCAACGAAATTAGGCGATTTGGACGGCGATGGCCAACCCACTGTTCTGGACCTCGTCCGCATGCTCAACCACCTCAACCGCTCGAACCCTTTTGCCCCCGAGTTGGCGTGGTTTGCCGATATAAACCAGGACGGCTTTGTCAACGAACAGGATGTCACCCTCCTGCGCGATGCCATCCTCGGACTGAGGACGCTGCGGGATTTCCCTTTGGCGACCATTCGACAAACTTCCCCGGCCAGCGGCGAGACGGATGTGGCCGTGACGCGCGAAACTATCTTTCGTTTTACCCAACCGCTGGCGACTAACACATTTCTTGGCCCGCAGCATGTGTATGCTGAATTTGGCGGACGGCGGTTGCTCTCCCGCATCGAGTTGTCCAGCGACCGCCGCACAGTCACCCTTTTTTATCTCGAAAACCTGCCAGGCAGCGCGCGCGTCCGGGTCACTTTCGACGCCTTCGGCCTGCAGGATTTTCTGGGACGCCTGGTCGATCTTGATGGCGACCTCCAGCCTGGCGGCGTGAAGCTTGTGGATTTTGACACGCTGAGCCTCACGCCGCTGCCTAATACGGCGGTGATTGGGCATGTTTACGCTTCTGATCCATTGCCTGGAACTAACACGACCGATTTCCTCAATCGCCCTTTGGCGGGAGTGCGCATCTCCGTCGATGGCATGGAGGAAACCCTATTCACCAGCACCGACTCCCAAGGCAGCTTCCTATTGCCGGTGCCGCCGGGCCACTTCTTTGTTCACATCGACGGAAGGACCGCCACCAATAGCTCTTGGCCTAATGGCTCTTACTACCCCGCGGTTGGCAAGGAGTGGGAAGCGATCGCGGGCCAGACGAACAATCTGGCGGGCGGCACGGGGCTGATCTATTTGCCTTTCATTACGGCCGGCACGCTGCAGCCAGTTAGCATGACCACCGCTACCAGCATCACGTTTCCGCTCAGTGTCCTTTCCAACAACCCGGCCCTGGCGGGAGTCTCCATCACGGTTCCGCCAAATTCACTGTACAGCGATAACGGCACGCGCGGCGGCAAAGTCGGCATTGCGCCAGTGCCACCCGACCGTTTGCCCGGGCCTCTCCCACCCGGGCTGGACATGGCGCTCGTCATTACAGTTCAAACGGATGGGCCGCTCAACTTCGATTCGCCTGTGCCGGCTTGTTTTCCGAATTTGCCCGACCCCATTTTAGGCGTGCCGCTGCCGGCCGGAAGCAAACAATCCTTGGTCTCATTCAACCACAAAAAAGGAATCTGGGAATCCGTCGGCTCCATGACGGTAAGCGCTGACGGGAAGTTTATTTGCACCGATCCGGGTGTTGGAATCTTGCAACCAGGCTGGCATGGCGTTGGTCCGCCCCCGACGGGACCACCGCCTCCCCCGCCGCCATGCCCTAACCCGCCCAGCCCGCCCCCCGCTGCAGCTTCTGGCCTCCTTCGCCCCTTGCTCTCCGATCCGGTCTGCATTGCGGGTTGTCAAAACAAGGGCGACGACTGCCAGGACGGTTGCGCCGATGCCTATGCTGTAGGTCGTAAAGCGGCCAACTGCGACGCTAAATGGGTTGATGCTATCCTCACTACGTATAGCGATTGCATTCGTGGATGCACGTCTGGCGAAAACCGCTGCAAAGCCAGATGCGAATTGATTAGCTGCAATGATCCCGGCGGTGGGCCTGCCGGCGCTTCGCTGGCGGCGCCCCGAGGAATCCGCGCCGCCCAGGGGGTGCAGGACCCGGTGCTTATTCAGATTCAGCAGTTGATTCAGCAGGCCGTAGCGCTGGATACCCCTTATGTGTTTTCAGGACTTCCCGTCCCGCCGGATGTTCAGGCGCAAGTAAATAACCTCCTCGCCCAAGCCGATGAGGTGGCAGGAGGTGACGCCCATCAGTATTTGCAGAGACTCCGGCTCGGGCTTGAAACTCAAATCGCGCGAATCGATGCCCAGCACGGCGAAGATCCAGGGAATCCGCCCCCCTATCCCGTTCTTTATTGTGCCTCAATTCTCACCCCGCGAGGGCCGCTCTATTTGCGCGGTCAGACCGCGCCGCGTGGCCAATACTCATTGTTCTTGCCTCGGGATGGCACGCTTATGTTCGTGAGTTTTTACGATCCTGCGACTAAATCTTATGGGTCAGTTTTTCCCCATGTTCGGCCGGACGCGCCTTACCGCTTGCCGGCGATGGTCCTTTTTCCAATCGATAACAACTTTTCAGACAGGGACCATGACGGCTTGCCGGACGTGGTCGAATTCGTTTATGGCACCGATCCCAACAAAGCCGATACTGACGGGGATGGCATCCCAGACGGTGCCGCGGTGGAACAGGGGCTTGATCCGCTCGGCGCACGGAGCGCGACCACCGGCATCATCGCCATTGCCAAAACCCCTGGCCCCGCCATGGATATCTGCGCCGCCAACGGTCTCGCCATCGTCGCCGAAGCCGACCGCGGCGTCGGCGTCTTCATGATCTCCAATGCCAAGAACCCCACTCTCATCGCTCAAGTCGATACTCCCGGCAACGCCCAACGCGTCGCTTGCTCCGACAATTTACTGGCAGTGGCGGACGGAGCCGCTGGTTTGGCCATCATTAACTTCGCCGATCCTCCTGCCGCCAGCATCACTCATCAAATCAATCTGGGCTCGACTCTTGCTGTGGCCACCGCCGGTCGCCTCGCTTATGCCGGACTGGCTTCCGGTCAGATCGTTTCAGTGGACATGGAAAGCGGCGCCCTTCTGGAGCGCGTCAATCTCCATGCCCCCGTGCAAGACCTCATTGTGGCGGGCGATGTGCTCTATGCCTTAACCAGCGATCGTCTGTTTGCCCTCTCCTATCTTAATGGCCCCTTGACTCTGATGGGTTCCGCGGCTTCTCCCTTTGTGGCGGGGCCGAACCGGCGCTTGTTCGTGGGTGGCGGCATTGCCTATGCCGTGCATGGGAAAGGCTATAACACATTCGCTCTTTCCGATCCCACCCAGCCGGTTTTGATCAAAGCTTCCAACACTGGCCAATTAGGCTGGAAACAAATCGCCCTCAACGGCTCCGGTCTGGCCCTCGCCGCCGTCGGCCCTAATTCACCGGATGACGCTACTCACGATATCTGGCTATATAATGCCCAGAATCCAACTAACACCGATGTCTTTCTAACCGCCTTTCCCACTCCGGGAAGCGCCCGCGCCGTCTCCATCTATAATGGCCTGGGCTTCGTGGCCGACGACACCGCCGGGCTGGAAGTGATAAATTACCTGCCTTACGATTCCCTTGGGGTGCCGCCGACGATTGCGCTTGCCACCAGCTTGGGTGCCAACGGCGTCGAAGAAAACAAGATGGGCCGGGTAACGGCCAATGTCGCGGACGATGTCCAGGTGCGCAACGTCGAGTTCTACATCGATGGCGCCCTGCGGGCAATCGATGGCAATTTCCCGTTCGAATATCGATTCATCACCCCCAGCCTTACAGCCACCAAAACTAACTTCACGCTGCAAGCCAAAGCGACCGATACTGGTGGCAACATTGTCTGGACTCCCCTCCTCACCCTCAACATCACTCCGGATGTCACACCCCCCATCGTTTTACGGACTATGCCTCGTGGGGGCGGACGCGTCATCACGAGCGTGACCGCGTATTTTAACGAACCCATCGCCCCACCAAGCTTAGGCGCCGGCGGCTTCTCCGTTTACTCAGCCGGTGCGGATGGCATTTTGGGCACCCCTGATGATGCGCCCATTTCCGGAGGCGTTCTCTCCTTCCGTGTTGACGATAACGCCGCCGCTTTAAGCTTTTTTCAACCCCTCTCGAACGGCCTCTATCGCGCTGTCCTTACTACAAACGTCACAGACCTGGCTCGCAATCACTTGGCCACCTCACATGAATGGTCGTTCCAAGTCGCAGACGCCGCGTTCTGGATCAGCCAGCAGGATGGTTCCTGGACTGAGCCAGCAAACTGGAGCGAGGGCCGGATTCCAATAACGAACGACCTTGTCATAATCGATGTCCCGGGAAACCCCCGCCTTACTCTCGCCGCCGCATTGTATGGGCAGACCGTTCTGCTAAATGGCGCCAACATTGTGATGAACGGTGGTTCAATTCACGATTGCATCCTCACCTTGAACAACGCCGCGCAACTGGTTTTCGGCGCCGGCACGCTTGATGGGGTGACGGTCAACGGCGACCTGGACCTGACGGGTAACAGCGCGCTGGCAACGGTCACCAACGGACTGACGTTGAATGGTACGGCGACGATTGGTTCGGTGGGTGCCAATTACAGTCGCATGGAGTTTGTTGGCAGCCAGACGCTGGGGGGCAGCGGGACGGTCGTCTTTGG
>JBBRPK010000284.1:0-4566 GCA_038228235.1 Verrucomicrobiota bacterium | reverse complement strand
TATTCGGGGAAAAGGCCGGATGGCGAGGCGCGACGAGGGGAGCATATCCGCCAGCGATCTGCGACCGAGGAGCAACGAAGCCAGTCGGCCTTTTCCCCGAAAACCCTCCGGGCGGCGGGTCTTTTGTCTGCGGCCTGCGTTGACTCGGCCGTCACAGCCCCCTGCGGGGATGCTCCGGCCTCGCCGCCATGGCCCCAGCCAAAATCCCTCGCCGCAGGGACCCCACGCAATTTTAAAACAGGCTCAAAGGGAAAACCGCAGCGGTCGCGATAGAGCGCAGTTCAAAGTCAGGGCAGTGTTTGTACACGGTAGAAGCGAGCGGCCGAATGAGGAGCGGGGAGGTTCGTGAAGGTAATCATTCCGGCGTTTGCGGTGTTGGTGCTCAAGTTCTCCCATTGGAGCAAGTTCGTTGAAGCTTGAATAAGAAACGCGTGGTTACCCGTCGCGGCCAGTTGGCATTGGATCTGACCTTCGGGGGAACGAGTAATCGAGAGGAACCGCGCCGGTGGAAGCGGTTGGAGGAAGTTGGCGCTCACATAATTTCCAATGGCGCGGCCAGTGGCCAGTCCGTCGAGGTCGGCGGAGAGGAAGTGGATGCCGCCGTAAATGCGGCTTAGGCCAATTTCCTCAGCCGCGCCGGACAGGCTGGAATAGGAACGGGTCACGCCGGGTAATGCATCTGACCCAACGGTAAAGGGGACGTTATTGCTGCCGAGGAAAAGAGCCAGGGCCGTGGAAGCCGCCCCGCTGAAAGTGCTGTGGCCGGACACGTATTCGGGGAAGGAAGGGGTCGTTAGCAGTGGCAGCCAGTTCGGATCGGCCACCGTATCGGGGTTGCCGTCGAGATCGGCTTCCTGGATGGCGGTGATGGGGCGCCAGGAGTTGTACTCGTATTTGGCGTCCCAACACGCGATCCCGGCATCCGCCATGGCGATGTTGAGCAGCGCGAAAAGGCGCGCGTTTTGCGCCAATGATAATCCAAAATTGGTGGAGATATTTTGGGCGAACTGGTTCCAATGGCCAGGGGGCGTGACGGTGTAGCTGAAGTCCGACCAGAAGCGGGCGATCAAGGTTTGTTCAGCCGTGCGGTTGGTGCTGTCGGCTGCGCCAATCTGCTTGACCTGATTGAAGACGGCCGCGTACTGGGTGCTGGTGAGCGAGGGCGGTCCAACCGGACGGAATTGTGCGCCGTTCGTCATCGCGAATGGGGTTACGTAGGCCCACTGCGGCAGTTCAGGAGGCCGGAAAAAGGGTGGTGTGCGCCGCCAGTCCCCCGGCTCCGCGCCGGGAATGTATGGGACAGTGGTGCTGGAGCCGTCAGCACTGCGCCAACTCAGGATTTCGAGGGCTGTTTCCTCGCCCAGCATCAAGCCATCGGCCCGGTTTTGCGTGGCCGGAGTGTTCGTGAGGAAACGGCTTAAAGCCGCATCGAAGGCGGCGATTTGGCTGGGGTACAGTTCGCCGAGGCATTCGTAGGCTGCGCCGACGGCGGCGGCTTCTTTCGATGCGCCGGGCGGGGCGGGCAGCGAAACGAAGTATGGCTCGCGGGTGAGTTCAACGGCATTGATCGCGTCGTAAATCGCGGTGTGAAGAATCGCCAAATTGCGCGCGGCAAGTGGTGGAGAAGTCGATTCGTTTCGGATCGCATCGAGCAGGAGAGCGTTGAATTCTGTGACCACGTCCGCGGACAGAGATGCACAGCCAAAGAAAGCTGCTGCGCTGAGACACGCGAGGCGGAATGGAATCATGGTTTCCTAATCGATACCAGCTTCGGGCCAAAAAGCAATGATCTTCGGCCGCCCGTTTCAAATATTTTTGAGAGAGAGACGCGAATACCCCGAATTGGCGCCATTCGTGTCTCCAATCCCGCTTCTTTGCGTTCTCTGCGTTCCCTGCGGCTAGTCTTTCGGGTCCCATCCGTGTGTATTCGTTTGCAGCCCATAAGGCTGTCAGTCCAGCCGGTAAGAGTCCGGTGATGGTAAATGACGATGAGACCATGCGTTCAGGAATTCTTCAGCGTGATATGCGAGATGACGTTGCCCGCGTCGCGGCAGCGGTCCACAATCTTTTCCAAAAGCTCATAAAGGTCCTTCAGGATAATGACCCTGACCGGGTCGTCCCGCCGGCTGTAGAGCGCCTTTAAGGTGTCGAGAATAAGGTCATCCGCATCGCCCTCGATTTGTTGCAACTCCTCGTTTTGTGCCCGCAATCTTTCCAAGTGAGACTTCTCTTGAAGTTCCTTGAGCATGGCGACAATGATGCCGGTGGCCTTTTCCAGAAGCGCCACTTGTTTGGCAAAGTCCGCGTCGCGCACATCATCGGCCGAGGCGAGGTAGCGTTCTGCAAACTTCTCCACCGTTTTGGGAATCTTATAAAGGGCATTGGACAGCGATTCGATGTCTTCGGGATCCAACGCGGTCACGGAGACGCGGCAAAGGAGTTCGTTGATTTCGGTGTTGATTTGTTTTTCCTTTCGTCGAGAGGCGGCGACTTCGTCCAGGGACACATCACTGGGGCCTTTGGCGATAATTCGCTGGAGAGTTTGCACGCTGGCACGGCACTCCTCGGCGCTGGCTTCCAGCAACGTGAAGAATTTGCCGTCCTGACTTAATAATTTTTGAAGGGAAAACATAACAGGGAGGGTTTGTCACACAAATGTAGCGTTTCGGCAAAGACATAATTGGGACGGTTCTGGCTTCGTTTTGAAATAGGCGGCATCAGCCATGCTATTAGTTGATTTCTGCACCATTTTTCTGGCAAAATGAGAAACGTCATCGATTCTTATCGCCATCTCGCCGCGAAAGCATTTAATTGGCGCTTGCCACAAAGGCGGCGGGACTCGACCGAAGTGGCTCGACACAGCGGCGCATGAATTCGAAAACTAACTGGATGACTTTGATCCTTCTCATCTATCTTTCATTAGGGCAAATATCCGCGGTAGCTGCTGGGGAGGGTTTGTTTGAAGGGCAAACAGAAGTGGGAGCGCCAAGTCGCCCAGGCTCTCTCGAATATAATGCAGCTCGGCGCAGCTATTTAGTCTCCGGGGGAGGTGACAACATGTGGTTCACTAATGATTCCTTTCACTTCGTGTGGAAAAAGGTCTCTGGAGACGTTTCGCTGGCCGCCGACATTGCCTTGGTCGGCAATGGTGGCAATCCGCATCGCAAGGCTTGTCTCATCATGCGCCAGAATCTCGACTCGGATGGCGCTTACGCGGATGCCGCGCTCCACGGTGACGGTTTGACCTCATTGCAATACCGGGAAGCCAAAGGCGCTCGCACATACGAGATCCAGTCCAGCGTCTCCGCGCCCAGGGGTTTGCGCATCCAAAAGCGCGGGAAGTACGTCTCGATGTCCATCGGACGGGGAGAAGAGGCGCTGACTCCGGCCGGAGGCGCGGTCCGGTTGTCCTTCGAGGACCCGTTTTACGTCGGATTGGCAGTGTGCGCCCACGATAATAATGCGCTGGAACGAGCGGTGTTCTCCAATGTCGAGTTGGAGAGCGGAACTTCCCCCGTGACCAGACCAGTCCTAAGCAGCACGCTGGAAACGGTCACGATTGCCTCCAAGGACCGGCGCGCGATTTACTGGACGACCAACCACATCGAAGCACCGAACTGGTCACGCGATGGAGCTTGGTTTGTGTTTAACAGCCGGGGAGGCATCTATCGCTTGGCGCTGGCCGGCGGGGAACCGGAGCAAATTAACACCGGCTTTGCCGATCGCTGCAACAATGATCACGGGATTTCTCCAGATGGAACGCAACTGGTAATAAGTGACCAATCGCAAGCAAAGTATTCCCTCATTTATACTCTGCCGGTGCGCGGGGGGCAGCCCAAACGGCTCACGTCGCAAGGGCCGTCGTACTGGCATGGGTGGTCCCCGGACGGAAAAAGGCTCGCCTATTGCGCCGAACGCCAAGGTGAGTTCGATATTTACACGATGGCGGCAGAGGGGGGGGAGGAATTGAGGCTCACAACGGCCAAGGGCCTGGACGACGGCCCTGATTATTCGCCCGACGGCCAGTTCATCTACTTCAATTCTGAACGAAGCGGTTCCATGCAGATTTGGCGCATGCGGGCAGACGGCACAGGGCAGGAACCGGTCACCAGCGATGACTACAACAACTGGTTTCCTCATCCTTCGCCCGATGGCAAGTGGGTGGTGTTTCTCTCCTACGAAAAGGATATCAAGGGCCATCCCGAAAACAAAGATGTCTCGCTCCGACTCCTCCCCACCAAAGGCGGGCCGATCGAAGTTCTAGCCCGGCTCTTTGGCGGGCAGGGAACCATAAACGTCCCCTCGTGGTCGCCGGACAGTCGCAAAGTGGCCTTCGTCAGCTATCAATGGTCGCCTTAATTCCGCGCCGGCGACTTGGGTAAGAGCCTGTTTTAAAATTCCGTGTGGTTCTGTTTTCGCGGAAAGGGCTGGATGGCGAGGCGCGACGAGCGAGCATACCCGCCAGGGGTCTGTGACCGAGGAGCAACAAAGCCAGCGGGCGTACGAAAACCCTCCGGGCGGCGGGTCTTTTGTCTGCGGCCTGCGTTGACTCGGCCATCACAGCCC
>JBBRPK010000283.1:0-4585 GCA_038228235.1 Verrucomicrobiota bacterium | reverse complement strand
CACAAAATCCTACTGCATTGCAGTCGGGTTTCGCCCCCGATTGGTTCCTGCAAATCGTGTTCGGAAAGCCTCTAGCTCACACGGCTCTCACATGGGAATTTCACCGTCGAAGGAACTTCTACTGCATAGTTACGGCTTAGCGAAGGCGTGTTACTACATTAGAGGCGCGGAGGGGGCTCCGCGACGACCGGTTGAGACGCCGGCCATTCAACTCCGGTGGAAGCAATTACAGAAAACCATGACGGTAAGAGGCCGCTGCTCGAGATTAAAAATCTCAAGCTGGAGTTTGGCGTGGGGACTGATGCTGTCCGAGCAGTCGATAATATTTCTCTCACCATCAACCCCGGGCAAACGGTCTGCCTGGTGGGAGAAAGCGGTTGCGGAAAAAGCGTCACCGCTTTATCGGTGGCCAGGCTCCTTGCCTCCCCGCCGGCTCACTATGTGGGAGGAGAAATTCTGCTCGATGGACAGGATGTGTTGCGGATGCCTCAGCCGCTCCTTCGGAAAGTTCGTGGTGGAGTGGTGAGCTATGTCTTCCAGGAACCAGGGGCCTCCTTGAACCCGGTTTTTTCCATCGGCAGGCAAATTAAAGAGTCGCTTAAACTGCATCGTCCGGACTCCGCGACGGAGGACGAAGCGTTGCGGTTGCTGAAGCTGCTGGGAATTGCTGCTCCGGAATCGCGCTTGCGAGATTATCCCCATCAACTTTCCGGGGGCATGCAACAGCGAGTGATGATTGCCATGGCCCTGGCGTCTCAGCCAAAATTGCTCATTGCCGACGAGCCCACCACCGCCCTGGACGTGACCATTCAGGCCCAGATTATCGAGTTGCTTCGCGATCTCAAGCACCGGCTGGGAATGAGCATATTGCTGATCACCCACAATCTGGGAATCGTGGGAGACATCGCCGATCAGGTAGCCGTAATGTATGCGGGACAAATCGTGGAATGGGCTCCCGCCCTCCCTTTGCTGAGCCGTCCGCTTCACCCCTATACCCAGGCCCTCATGCATTCCATCCCCAAACTGGGCGCCAAGTCAAAACGCCTGGAGGCGATCCCGGGCAGCATGCCTGAACTGGGCGCGTTTCCAACGGGTTGCCGCTTTCATCCGCGTTGTCCGCAAGCGCGCCCCGATTGCGCCCAAAAGCCGCCGGAGCTTCTCGAAGTAGAACCGAATCGTTTCGTTCGCTGCCCTTATTGGGATTCCTCCCTGCCGGCCGGAAATCCCGTCTAGCCCAATCCTATGGCTTTGCTGGAAATCAAAGGTCTAAAGGTTTATTTTCCCGTTGCCCGTGGGCTGTTCAAACGGTCGAGGGCTGTCGTGAAGGCTGTGGATGACGTAAGTCTTTCCGTGGACTCCGGGGAAACCCTTGGACTCGTCGGGGAGAGCGGTTGTGGGAAAACAAGTCTGGGGCGCGCCACTATTTGTCTCATCCCGCCAACTGCCGGCACGATTACTTTTGCAGGTGAGGCCATTTCGGGGTTGAGCGGCCAGGCCCTGCGCTCTCGACGGCGCAAATTCCAAATGGTTTTTCAAGACCCATACGGTTCGCTGAATCCGCGCATGACGGTGCAGGACATCGTCGGCGAAGCCCTGGACGTGCATGATCTGGCTGAGAACCGGGCTCTCCGCGCCAAAAGTGTCATCAGGATGTTAGAATCTGTCGGGTTGAGCGGCAGTCATGCTCAACGTTATCCCCACGAATTCAGCGGCGGTCAGCGGCAGCGTATTGGCATCGCGCGGGCGCTGGCTGTCAGCCCCCAATTGATCGTCTGTGACGAACCCGTCAGCGCGCTGGACGTTTCCGTGCAAGCCCAGATTATCAATTTGCTCCAGGATTTGCAGCGGGAGCGCGGGCTGGCCTATCTTTTCATCGCGCACGATTTGGCGGTGGTCGAACACATTAGCCATCGAGTGGCGGTGATGTATCTGGGTAAAATAGTCGAATCCGGCCAGGCGAAGGAGATCGTCAGTGCGCCCAGGCATCCTTACACCCAGGCTTTAATCTCGGCAGTGCCCGTGGTAGATCCCGCCTCCAAACGACGACGCATTATTTTGGATGGCGACGTTCCATCCCCCATCCACCCGCCGAGCGGTTGTCCGTTTCATCCACGCTGCCCAATTGCCGAATCACGATGTCGCGTGGAAATTCCGCCGTCGCGGCAACTGGCGCCTGGACATTGGGTGGCCTGCCATTTGGCCAATTGATATAGATCGTTCCCCTAAGGACAGGCCGGCCTATTTCCTCAAACCGGCGAACTCTCCCTACCGTGCAACCTAAACGACCCTAACTAAACGCGCTCACGCACTCCGAAGCCCTGGAGCAATAATTATTATTATCCGTCGCCCGCGCGGAAACATACACGCGGGGCGAGCCTGGGAAGGCGCAAGGCCAGGCACACTCCATGGATTTACAGGAAAGCGGGGATGTGAAAGCCAGGAAGGCCAGCGCGAATGCGTTGCTTGCAAGTAAGACGCGGTCTGGTATGCATGACGCCGTGGCGACCACGACGCAGGCTTGTTTTACAACCCTCTTTTTCAAGGCAATCCGGGCATCGGGGTTCAGTTTCATCCTGGTGGCCGTGGCGGCTCGCGCAGATGATTGGCCCCAGTTTCGCGGACCCAATCGCGATGGACATTGGGATGAGACGGGAATCCTTGAATCATTTCCCGGGGAGGGCCTGAAAATCCGCTGGCGACACCCGGTGGGTGGCGGATTCTCGAGTCCCGTGGTGGCTCAGGGCAGGGTGTTTGTATTTGATGTGGCATTGACCAAACTTACATCGCGCGAGCGGATGCATTGCTTCGAGGAAAAGACAGGCAAGGTTCTTTGGGTTTTTGAGTATCAAGAGCATTACGGGGAATGGACTTTCGTGCCCGAGCGAGGAGCTGGCCCAACCGCCACTCCGATAGTGGAGCAGGGGCGGATCTACGCTGTGGGAGCGAATGGTTTCGTGCACTGCCTGGAGGTGAAAACCGGGAAGGTTATCTGGGAGAAAAACCTTTGGCAGGAATACCAGGTGGAAGAGATGGGTTGCCGGCCTTCGCCGTTGATCGAGGGGTCGCTGCTGATCGTGTTCACGGGAGCTAAGCCCGGGGCTACTGTCCTCGCCCTTGATAAACTGACTGGCAAAGAGATTTGGAAAGCGCTCGATGAGCACGCCTCGAACAGTTCCCCCATCGCCATCACCTCCGGTGGCAGGCGGCAGTTGATTGTTTGGACCGACAAATCCCTCGCGTCCCTAGACCCCGCCAACGGGCACATTTATTGGCGAGAGCTCATGGTCACGAGCAATAATGACGACGTCGCCACACCTGTTTTCTGGAGAAACCGATTACTGGTGAGCGGGTTGATGCTGGAGCTGAGCGGCGACCCTCCCGCGGCCAACTTCCGCTGGCCGGAGAACCGGGTGCCGTCGAAGCGGATATTGAGCAACACCTCGACCCCCGTCCCGCAAGGGGAATACATTTATAGCTGCAGGTCCCCAGGCGAGCTGGTTTGTTTGGAAGTGGCCACCGGCCGGCAACTTTGGAGCACCAACAGTGTCACCACAGCGAAAAACGGGGCGAGCATTCATATCACTCCTCAGGGCGGCGGATATTTTCTATTTACCGATGAAGGCAACCTCATCCGCGCTCAGTTGACCCCGACTGGATATCGGGAAATAAGTCGAAGCCATTTGATAGATCCGACCTGGCCCTTTAATGGAAACAAATTTGTTTACGCACCACCCGCATATGCAAACAGGCATGTGTTCGCCCGGAGCGAGGCCGAGGTCGTTTGCGCCTCGCTGGAGAAAGGACAGTGAACGAATGAGGAAGGACGTGAATCTAAGAGCCTGTTTTAAAATTGCGTGGGGTCCTGCGGCGAGGGATTTTGGCTGTGGCCAAGGCGGCGAGGCGGGAGCATCCCCGCAGCGGGCTGTGACGGCCGAGTTAACGCAGGCCGCAGACAAAAGACCCGCCGCCGGAGGGTTTTCGTACGCCGACTACGTTTGTTGCTCCTCGGTCGCAGATCGCTGGCGGATATGCTCGCTCGTCGCGCCTCGCCATCCGGCGTTTTCCCCGAAAACAGGACCTCACGGAATTTTAAAACAGGCTCTGACGTCAGAGCCAAGTGGTGGCCTCGACCGGCTCGCCAAAGGTAGGGCGCGTCGCTCCGCGCGCGCGGGGAGGTGTGATGAAGAAAAACCGGTTGCCTGCTCGTGCCGGTCGAACTCTCCGCCATGCGAACACTTTTTTCCGATGCACGGCGCGCGCGGAACTAGAACAACAGATAGGCTTGTACGCTTCGCGCACAGCGACGCGCCCTACCTAAAATACCTAACCGAGCGGCGGCGGCAGGCGATCGGTCGGCGATAAATCCATGGCCAGTCCTCCATCCGTTCACACAGCCCACGTCGCACTGGATTCATCAGGATGTAACTGATTTTCTCCTGTTCCTGGTGGGGATCCCGCAGCCGATGATCGAAAAAGTCTCTCTGCCATTCGACCTTTTCCTGCGAAGCCAGAAAATGCTTCCAATTTGCAACCGTCCTTTTCATGCCCGGTTCGTGTGGAAAAGCGATAATGCCGTGGAGATGAT
>JBBRPK010000282.1:0-4592 GCA_038228235.1 Verrucomicrobiota bacterium | reverse complement strand
GCTGTCATCCAAATCGAGTGCCTTGACCGCCGCAGCGCGAGCCTTCGGCATCAGCTCGCGTTCTGGGACGTTCGCATAAAAGGGCAGCAGGACGTAACAGTCCGCCAGGCCCGCGTACGCCAGCGCGTAACTCGGGTCTTTGCCAATAGCCTGGTTGAAATACGATATGGCGTTCGTCAGGCTGGAGGCGGTCCGCCGATTCCACAGGTAGCGGCCCTGCAGATACAACTTGTACGCTTCGAGGTTTTCCGTGGGCTTTCGTCCGAGCTGTTGCTTTTCCGCCGGCAGCAATCGCACTTTCACTGCGCTGGCGACTCCTTGCGCCACGTCGCTCTGAACGGCGAAGCTATCTTTGAATTCCCGCGTCTCCTCGTAAGGCCAGAGGACTTCGGCGGTCTGCGAATTGAGCAGTTCCAGATGTACGCGAAGCTGAGCGCCGATCTGTTGGACGCTGCCTCGCAGCACGGAACCGGCATTCAGATTGCGGCATTGGCGGGCAAGGTCGGGCGGTTCGTTCTGCACATTCGTAAGCATTGTCCCATCGAAGACATGCAACCCAGAGATCCTGGAAAGCTTGCCGCGCAACGCCTCTGTCATGCCTCCCGCAAAGCCGACATCCGCCTCCTCCTTGCCCCGACTTTGCAGCGGGAGCAGGATGATGCGCGTCTTCTCCAACGCTCCTGATGGCGCGACTTTGTTGGCGGCAAATTCTCCCGCACCGCTTTTTTCCCGATGACGGTTGACCATGAAACCAGCGAGACCAGCCAGCGCGAGGAGCATCAGAGCGGCCGCGGCCAAAGCGGGAACCCGCCTTCCCCCACGCTCCAACGCTCCACGCTCCACGCTCGACACCCCCTCCTTCTCCCACGGCAGCAGCACCCGATACAACTCCATCGGCAATTGAATGTTCTTCAATTCGGTGGGGCCCAGCTTGACCAGCGAGGTCTCAATCGCGTTCCGAATCTGCCGCTCCACATCCACCGAGATGCAGATGCCGCCCGGTCCGGCCAGCGGCTCGATGCGCGAGGCGACGTTTACCCCGTCGCCCAACACATCGCCGTCGGCGCGTTGGACCACGTCGCCGATGTGGATCCCGATGCGCACTCGATACGCCGGGCCGCGGCCACATCATGATTCCGCTTGGCCAGCGTGCGCTGGATCTCGATGGCGCACTGCGCGGCTTCCAGCGCGCTATGGAACTCCACCAAAAAAGCGTCGCCGATGGTTTTTACCTCGCGGCCATTAAATCGCGGGAAGAGCGCGCGCAAAAGACTTCGATGTTCCTCCAGCAATTGAAGCGCGAGCGCTTCGTTGCGCTGCGCCAGCGCGCTGTAGCCCACCATGTCCGTGAACATTATCGCGGCCAGCTTGCGTTGTTCGGTGCCGTTGCTCATGGAGGGAAGTTCATTTTCTTGAGCAGCTCATGGAATCGGGGCTCCGAACGCAAGCTGCTGAAAATCGGTTCGACCTTGACGAGGTAAATGGGACCGGAACGATCCTCCTCAGCCTGGGCCAACCACGCCAAGGCCTGCTCCTTTTCACCCAGGCCGGTGTAAACAATGGCGATTTCGTAAGCGGGGAGATAAGTATGGTGAGTCTTATCCTTCAACTGGTCGAGCAGCTTCAGCGCCTCCGCGCGGTTGCCGGACAACGCGTAGGTCAGCGCCAGGTTGGCTTGAGTTTGGATATCCCAGCCCAGCCCGGGGTGAGCCTGCATCACCTCAAACTGCGCCAGCGCCTCCTTGAACATTCGCTTCTGGAGATACGCTCTCCCGAGCACGCCACAGACAGGGTAGAAATTCGTGCTCTTCGCGAGGATGCCTCTAGCCAGGTCGATCGACTCATCGTAATGCCCTGCATTGTAAGCCGGCGAGGGAAGCCACACGTTGCTCCCCCACGAGAGCGGATCTAATTCCTGGCCTCGCCGCATCTGGGCGGCGGCTTCATCAAATCTGCTGAGCGCAATCAAAACGAAGCCGTATAAGCCGTGCGCCCTCACGGAACCCGGATTCAATGCGAGGGCCCGCTTAAGCTCCTGGTCCGCCCCGCGCCAGTCCCAATCGAGCATCATCCTGAACCAGCCGACTCCGGCATGGGCCTCCGCAAGCGAGTCATCCAGCTCAAGGCTTTTCGTGGCGGCTTCCTTGCCCTTGGCCAACATCAGCCGGGGCAACTCCCGCCCGCTGAACGCTGCTCCGACGTACCAATTAGCCAGGGCGCTGCGGGGTTCCGCGTAGGTGGGGTCCAGGGCAATCGCACGCTCATAGGATTCTCGAGCGAGATCGAATTGGAAGTGATCCTCGTGATGCCGCCCTCTGAGAAGAGCTTCCAAAGCAGCCGGGTTGACAATGCGCGCGCCCGCCAATCGGGCCTCCTCTTCGGGTGTCAACTTGGCCTTGACCTCCGCCGCGATGCCTCGGGCCAATTCCGTCTGCAGCTTGAGCAGGCTGCTCACTTCACGTGTGTAGTTGGTAGCCCAGAGATAACGATCAGTCGCGCCTTCGATCAATTGGATGCTTACGACGATCAGATTGGCTTCCCGCTGCACGGAGCCTTCCACCACCGCATCGACACCGAGCTCACGCGCAATCTCCGGCGTCTTTTTGGTCGTCCCCTTGTACTGCATGATGGTCGTGCGGGAGGTCACCTTCTTGAGCGCGCTCACCCCGGCCAGTTCGGTGCATAACAAATCGGTGAAGCCATCCACAAAATATTCCTGGTCGGGATCGCGCGAAAGGTTGAGCAACGGGAGCACTGCCAGTGACGTGATAGGGCCAGGCCTTGATGGTAATGCATTCGTGCCTGGTTGTGACGAAGACGGTGAGACGGCTTTGTGGAAAATGAACCAGCCTGTGCCAATCAAAACCAACATTCCGATGGCACACACTGCGACCAAGCCGGTCCTTTTCCCATACGCTCCGGGCGGTCGGCGCGTTTGTGCAGAAGTGTCCTCCTTCTCCCACGGCAGCACAATCCGGAACAACTCCATCGGCACCTGAATGTTCTTCAACTCCGTCGCGCCGAGCTTCACCAAGGACGCTTCGATCGTGTTCCGAATCTGCCGCTCCACATCCACGGAAATGCAGATGCCATTCGCCCCCGCCAGCGGTTCGATGCGCGAGGCGATGTTCACCCCATCCCCCAGCACATCGCCGTCCGCGCGTTGCACCACATCGCCGATGTGGATGCCGATCCGCACTTCGATGCGCCGGGCCGCCGCCACATCGTGATTGCGTTTAGCCAGCGTCCTCTGGATTTCGATGGCGCACTGGGCCGCTTCCAGCGCGCTGTGAAACTCGACCAGGAACGCATCGCCGATGGTTTTTACCTCGCGTCCATTGAAGCGAGGGAAAAGCGAGCGCAACAAACCCCGGTGTTCTTCGAGCAGTTGGAGCGCAAGCGCCTCGTTGCGCTGCGCCAGCGCGCTGTAACCTACCATGTCCGTGAACATGATGGCGGCGAGTTTGCGTTGTTCGGTGCCGGCGCTCATTTGTCGAGTCCCACCCTCTTAATGAGCGCCTGGAACCGGGGCTCGTTGCGCAACGGGGCCAGCGCAGGATCAACCTTGAGCCAGATCATCTCAGGGAGGCGGTCTTCGGAGGCCTTCTCCAACCAGTCGAGTGCCAGGTGCTTTTCCCCCTGCCCCAAATAGACAAACGTCTGCGCGACGGGCCCCACATAGCGCTTCCTGGCAAGCTCGTCCAGGTTTGCCAGCACTTTCATTGCTTCAGCGCGACGGCCCGTCAGTCCATAGACATAGCCGAGGAAGCTCTGAGCAGTGGGCCACTCCGGCGCGAGTTGCGCGACGAGCTCCAACTCAGTCAGAGCTCCGGGCTACCCCGCCAATTGGTAACAGAGACCGAGCTGGAGATGTGCTAACAGGAAGTTGTGGTCCAACTCCAGCGCTTTGCGCAAAGGTGGGATGGCCCGGTCAGGCTGGCCACGCATATAATAAGTCGCGCCCAAATTATTGTTAAGATTCGGCGAAAGCGGATCCAACTCCAGCGCTTTGTTCAGCAGGGCGATAGCCTCGTCGAAGCGGCCTCGTGCGGCGAGGAAGTATGCGTAGGCGTCCACCACCAGAGTCGATTGGTGGCTAAGTTCGAGAGCGTGCTTGAGGTCCTTTTCGCCGTCAGCCCAGTTCCAATCAAACAACGCTCTAGCCATTCCTCTCGCAACGTAACTCTCGCTGAGCAGAGGATCCAACTCGATGGCCTTCTCTGCGGCTGCTTTGCTTTTGGGCATCCCCTCGCGCGGGCGCAAGCCGAACCGGGCCGAAGCTACCCCGTAGGCCAAGGCCAGGCCGGCGTGAGCGGGCGCATAGTTCGGATCGATCTCGATGGCTCTGTGGAAATAGCGCAACGCGTTGGAGGAGCCATCCTCGGAGAATTGAAACCAATGGTGCCTGCCCATCAGGTAAGCTTCCACGGCTTCAGGCTTAGCTGAACAAGTCTTCGTCAGTTGCGCGCGGTCTTGCGGCGTCAGCCGGACTTTGACTTCCTGCGCAATCGCCTGGGCCACTTCGTTTTGCACTTTGAAGAAATCACTGAGGTCGCGTTTGTAATTAGTTGCCCATAAATGGCGGTCGGTGC
>JBBRPK010000281.1:0-4676 GCA_038228235.1 Verrucomicrobiota bacterium | reverse complement strand
TTTTCTTTCGCGTGCTGCAGCGCAAAAACATAATGGCGTTTGATTATGCACAAAATTTTTGCGCTGGGAATAGGGTAGGTCTGCACTACAGCCACTTTTAGGCATCCAGGAGCAAGATTCCCCCGCAATTTGATGGGTTTGATCAGCGAAAAAACTTTTTCCGACGTCGAGTCCGCTAAGTCGGGCTAATGGTGCCCGGACTCGGCTTTTATGTCCGTGGAGAAAAGCGCTGGGGTAAAGCGCTCGTGTGCTGCGGTGCCGTGCTGGCAATGTCATTCCTCATCTGGATAGGTTACCCTTTGGCAAATGTGGCGTTTGGACTGCTCCTTTCTCTGCATGTCAGCAGTTTCCTTTTCCTCTTCAAACCGTTGATGGCGGAGACGCGCCTGCCATTCCGCGTGGCCCTGTCCCTGGCGCTGCTCATCGTCATAAGCCAAATGGTTTACGCTCCGCTGCGCCATCAATTGCAGGAGCACTGGGTAATGCCGTTGCGCGCGAAGGGAACCGTAGTCGTGGTTCATAAAGGATCCGACCTGCGATCCGTCAAATGTGGTGAGTGGATCGCTTATTCGCTCTCCGAACGGGCAGGGGAGGGCCTCTCCGTCGCGGGAGGTTTTGGCCTTGGTCCGGTGCTGGCAGTGGCTGGCGATCACCTTCAGTTCAAACCCGAAGGTTTGGAAGTGAATGGCATTTTGCAACCTCCGCTCGCGCATCTCCCCTCTGGCGGAGAAATTGTGGTCCCCGAAAAACATTGGTTCCTTTGGCCCGAACTGTCTATAACCGGTCATGGACACTTGGGCGAACCGAACATTTCTTCAGCGATGCTTCAATTGGCCATCGTCTCCGAAGCCCAGTTCGTGGGGAAACCCTACCGCTGGTGGTTCTGGCGACGGCAACATTTTTTATGAGCCGGTTCGTTAACCTTGAACTGGACGGCGCATCGGAGGACCACTCGCGTGATCAAGGCTTGGTTAAGGATGAAGCTTATTATCTGACCGAGGCGCGCTGCGCCTTCGAAAATGGGAACTTCGAATCGGCTCTGCGCCTCTATTCCAAGGTCCTTGAATTCAATCCCCAAAACTCCGCCGCCTGGACCTATCAAGTGCGGATGTTGATCGAACTGGGTGAATACCGCGAGGCCAAGCTATGGGCGGACAAGGCGCTGGAACGGTTCCCCAATGAGCCAGAGCTGATGGCCGCCAAAGCGGTTGCGCTGGGACGCAGCGGTGATCTGCAAGGCGCGCTCGCCTTTTCGGATGCTTCCATCGAGGAGCGAGGGGATACGCCTTACATCTGGCTGGCGAGAGGGGATGTTCTGCTCGCTCGCGAAGAGCATCGCGCCGACTATTGCTTCGAAAAGGCGCTCCTCCTGGCTCCGGGGGATTGGTTTATCCCCTGGCTGGCAGCGAGGATTCGATATTATCACGCGCAGTTTGTCATCGCTCTGAAACTCATTCAGAAGGCGATCGAATGGAACGCAGGGCACTATATTCTCTGGCTGCAGCAGGGGCAATGCCAGCAGGCGCTTGGTTTGGTCGCTCCCGCCAGACATTCTTTTACGCAAGCTCAACAACTGAACCCTCATTCGTCCGAAGCCGATCTCGCGCTGGCGGCCCTCTCCCAAACGGGTCTCTGGCAGCACTTGCGGGGCTGGGGTCGGCAACTCTTTCACCGATGAGCCACGAGAAACTGGATCAATTCCTATGCGCCGCGGATGACTTTGAGGCTTCAGATCTTCACCTCGTGGCCGGGGTACGCCCGGCTTTTCGCGTCAATGGCGAGATCATCATCGCGGACGAAGACGCGCTTAGTGAGGAAGATATCACAGCTATGGCTGATAGCCTCCTGAACGAGCAGCAGAAAAGGAAATTTGAACAGGAATGGGAGCTTTGTATTTCATTGTTGCACAGCGTAGCGGGCAGAGTTCGCGCCACTTTTTACCGGCGCAATGGCCATCCCGAGATGAGCTTTCGTTTTTGCGGCGAGTCCATCGCAAGCCGCGCGGATCTGGGCTTGCCGGAGAAAGTTGACGAATTGGCCCGCAAACCTAACGGGCTCGTCCTGGTAACCGGCCCCACGGGCGCCGGGAAAACGACCACCCTTAATTATCTGGTCGATCTAATTAATAGTGAGCGCCGCTGCAAAATTGTGACCATTGAAGACCCGATTGAATTCGTGCACCAAAACAAACGGGCCATTGTTGTGCAGCAAGAGGTGCTCACCGACGTCCGCTCCTTTAATCGCGCTCTCATGCATGTCCTGCGTCAGGATCCAGACGTCATCGTAGTCGGCGAAATCCGTGACTATGAAGCTATTTCGACTGCTCTGACGGCCGCGGAAACGGGTCACTTGGTCCTCGCGACTATGCACTCGCCCAATGTCTCGCACGCGCTGGAACGAGTCGTCGGCGTGTTCGAGGGAAGCGCGCAAAAACAGATCATCCTCCAATTGTCCAATTCCTTGCAGGGAATCATCTCCCAGGAGTTGCTGCCAGCCGCTGATCGCAGCCGGCGAGTGCTGGCTTACGAATTGCTTGTGACCAATGGCGCGGTGCGCAATCTCATTCGCGAAAATCAACTTTTCCAGTTGGAAAACACCATCCAGACCGGAAGAAAAGAAGGCATGGTTCTGATGGACAATTGCCTTTACGATTTGTACTGCAAATGCCTGATTACCTATGACACGGCGGTGAGCCGGGCGCGCCAGCCGGATCGGATCAGCAGGCAGGACAGCTAAGGCTTCGGACAGCTTCGGTTCGTTTTGTCACTTGTCAGGCGCATTCAATTTCGCTTAAGTGCCCAATGCCTGATTGGCTCACTGTAACAATTTTAGGAATCATCGAGGGAATTACCGAGTTTCTGCCCATCTCTTCGACGGGACATCTCCTTCTGGCCGAACAATGGCTGCCTCGGCAAAGTGACTTGTTCAACATCGTCATTCAATCTGGAGCAGTTCTAGCAATTTTGCCTCTTTTCCCCGGCCGCTGGCAGCAACTCTTTCTGCGCTGGCGCGAGCCGGCTACGCGCGACTTTTTCCTGAAAATCCTGCTCGCCTTTGGTGTGACCGGACTGGGTGGTTTGATCCTGGAAAAAAAAGGATACAAATTGCCTGAAAAATTGGCGCCCATCGCGTGGGCGATGTTGATCGGGGGCCTCCTTTTCCTGCTGGTGGAGGGTCTGATTCGTGGCAAAACATTTAGCGACAAAGTGACTTGGACCATGGCGCTGGGGGTTGGGCTGGGTCAACTCGTGGCGGCGGTGTTCCCTGGCACCTCACGTTCGGGCGCCACTATTTTATTGTTGTTGCTGTTGGGATTGAGCCGCCCCGTCGCCACGGAATTCTCTTTTCTCGTCGGCATCCCCACCATGTTAGCGGCGGGCGGGCTGAAAATCTTTAAATCGTTGCATCATCCCCCCGCCGGGGCCCCGCCGGAGCATTGGAGCTTGGTGTTGCTCGCGACCCTTGTGGCCGCCGTAATTTCATTTGTCGTGGTCCGCTGGCTTTTGCGCTATGTGCAGACGCATACATTCATTATATTTGGCTGGTATCGGGTGGGACTGGCGATCTTGATTTTTGTGCTGCTTCTGCAAGGCCCATCAATCTTTTCTGCAAACCGATAACAGAAGGCAACCGGAGGCTTGCGCGGGAGGTCGCGTTGCCTGGATAAGTCACTCCTTAGGTTTGATATCCAGCTCCACGAAAGGATTGTTCGAAAAAGCGCCTGAATGCTCTCCATCGCCTTGGGCAGAGTGGCTATTGAGCGGCGCTCCATCGCTCGCAGGGCTGTCCTCCTCCACGACCTTAACTGCGGACTGCTCCCCGTCCGGGCGGGGATTCTTGGCCCGCTTATTGCGGGGCAGAGGGCTTAACATGACCGTGATCCCTTTGCCGATCAGTTTGGGGGCCGAATCGGGATGGCCGTAGGCCGCCCCCGCTTTAATGAAGTTGTCAACCACTTGGAACCCGAATTCCTTGTGGGCCATCTCGCGCCCGCGGAACCGGAGGGAGACTTTGACCTTCATTTCCTCACACAAAAAATCGATCGCATGGCTTAGCTTGACCCCAAAGTCGTGCGGATCAATTGAGGGGCTAAGTTGGACTTCCTTCACTTTATTGGCATGGTGATGCTTCTTGGCTTCTTTTTCTTTCTTGGATTGCTCGTAACGAAATTTGCCAAAATCCACCAGCCGGCATACCGGTGGCGTAGCGTTGGGCGCTATTTCCACCAGGTCCACACCTTTGGCTCGAGCCAGATTGATGGCATCCGGCAAAGAAACAACCCCTAGTTGGCTGCCATCCACGCCAATGACCCGGACTTCGCGGGCACGGATTTTCCCATTGACCCTTACAAATGAACCGGCAGAAGGAGAAGGACGCGGAGAGAAAGGGCGGCTCAAGACGCCCTCACGGGTTGAAACTTATTCATGCAGATTTCATCAAACTTCCAGGACAGTTCCCAGGCACTCAGTGCGTGGCTACACTAGAACTGTGCCCCGCTAATGGCAAGCGAAAAAAATCAACTAACTATATGGGGTCTAACCCGACTTCGCGGACTCGAGCTTCCAAAACCCGTAACTCATTGCAAATCAAGGCACCGATCCTAAAGGTCTGCACTACGCCGGCTCATTTGGTGGTTACTTGTGCAGCCGTGATTTTCGGTGGTGGTTGCTCCGGCA
>JBBRPK010000280.1:0-4802 GCA_038228235.1 Verrucomicrobiota bacterium | reverse complement strand
TCCCACTCTGGCGCGGCTTGGAATTCGGGGAAGCGGAGGCGGGGGAGGGTTTCGCCTTCGCGGGGGAAAAGCTGCTGCATCAGCCCTTTTTTATGGGTCTTGAGCGCGTCGAGTTTTTGGCTTTGGGCGGCGATCACCTCGTCCAGCGTGGTCAGGCACTCGGCGATTTTTTGTTGTTCTTTCCGATCTTGCGGAAACGGCACAACAGTCTTGTTCGCATTATCAATTGTGTAAGTGCCAACAGTGCCCACTCCGGCCATTGTCGTTATCTGGTTTTGGACATAATGGGTTTGGTAGAGAAGAAAGAGATACTGCCCCAGTAGCTGCTCTCCATCGTTCTTGAGCCAGATGATGTTGCCATCTTTGAAATAGAAGCGGTCTTTATCCGCCACAAGATACGGGACGCCAATCGAGCCGACGCCCGTTACCAGCAGATGACCTGCGGCTATTTCGCCGCCGGCTTTTGCATTTCGTTGGTAGAGTTCTTCGCTAATGAAAAGCGGCGATATTGTTTGGCGATTGTGCAGAGCGACGATTTCTCTCGCTCGATAAAATGGAACGCCCTGACCCGTCCAATCAGACTCGTGAACTCTCTTGCTGGAGGTTATTGGCAACAAATCTCCGAGCGGAATAGCCTCCCACCCTGGCGCATCCCGAAACTCCGGAAACCGCAGTTTCGGCGTCACCGCAGGCTTGGCGTCCTGTTTTCCGGCGGCTTTATTGCTCATACGCGTTGAGTCCTGAGATGTCGCGGTCTTGGGCGCGTTTGCGGAGGAGCGGGGTGGTAGGTCTGATTCATGCTTTCGGATAATTGGATGCGTCAAAAGCGGAATCCGAAAAGCCCACCGTCTTCGTTGGCATCAGTGAGAACCACGGGCAGAACATAGTTGTTGAGGTCAAATCCTTCGATTCGTTCTTTGAAGGCATCGTCCTCGTTCATCGTGACAATGTATTGAAAGCCCAACTCGCTTGCCGTTTCTGCTCCAACTTTCAGGGCGCTGACAACTTGTCTGCCGTCAACACCGTCGAAGAGGTGGCTGTCGTGAACAAGGAAGCCGGGGCCAATTCCCCGTTTCGCGCAGAGCCGCATGAGCATCATGTCGAAGCAGAAGATTTGCATGTTTTTGATACCCTTGCTGCGAGAGCCTTGCATCGGGAATTGAAAGAGGGGGCCGTTGGCTGTCTCTTCCACGGTCATACTTCCGGCGGATTCGTAGAGCCGTTTTGACGTTTCCTCGAAAGCTAGAATCGCCTCGGATAATCGCTCTTTTTGTTCGGCGAAATCCCGTCTTAAGCGCAAGGTTAGCCGATTTCGCTCAATCTCCAATTCGTTCTTGGTTCCTTCGAGTTGCTCTGCCGCCTCGAAGCGCTGGCGAAGAGCCTCTACTTCGGCCTCCTTTCGCGCGGCAGCGGCTTGAAGTTTGGAGAATTGGTCGAGTGCTCCGTGAGTTTTCAGCACGTTCATGATTTTCGCACGGCGAGCGACCAACCCTTGTTTCTCCTGCTCCCTTGTCTCGACCCGTAGCTTGGCTGCTTCCAGTTCCTCAGCAAGGTAATCGCGCCGATTGCGCACAACCGATTCGTGGAAGCTTCGCACCTCATCGTAGCGTTTGACCGCCAAGCCCGGAAGGATGACACCCGCCTCGGCATAGATTCGCTCCAGTTCATCAAGTGGTGGTGGTGCCTCGGAGGTCATTGCCTGCTCCAAGTCACGGATGGCAGCGATATCAATGACGTTGCCATTGGATAACTCATTGATACGGCGTGTCAGCTTGTCGGCCTCGGCTTCCATCTGCGCGTATTCTGGCAGAACTCGGAAATCGGCTAAGCGCGCCTGCATCTCCTTTAGCGCAGCTTCGGATACGGTCACCTGCGTGCGCAAATCGGAAGCCTTGCCGATGATGCTGCCGAACGCTCCAGCACCGGCGGCTTTCTTAAGCTCTGCCAAGGTTTTTTCGCGATCCCGCACTTTCTGCCAGTCACTCGCAATTTTCCAATCGAGGCCCAAGAGAAAAAGCAACGCGACTTGATAGTCACCAGCCTGCTGCATCGTCGCCTGTTTTTCAGGAGTGGTAAAGGCTCCGCTTAATTGACGGCGAACAAAGTAGGCCAAGAGGGAACGAAAGGTGGGAGCGCGGCCATCCCCTGCTGGAAGGGTGCTCAGGCCAAACATTTTCTCTCCGAGAAGTTCCACCCACTCCGAGTTTGATAGCTGGGTTTTGCCGTTAAGGAAATCGGCTCCTTCGATGTGAATTTTGGCTTTCTGCTTGCCGGAGCGTTCGACCGTAACCGCTTTGCCACCCACATCGAAGGCCATTCCAAAGCTCTCGTCCTCAAGCGCAGTGGACCGAAAGAGCGAGCCTTTATCCGCATTCGATCCTGTGAGAAAGTGGATGGTTTCCACAAGGCTAGTTTTGCCAGCCCTGTTGCGGGTTTGCTTTTCGGTAGCACCCAGTTCTTTCTGTGCCACAAGGACATTCAAGCCCGGCTTAAAGTCGAGAGGTTTGAACGAGGCGAGGCTGCTGAAAATGTTCTGGATCATGGCTTGGCGCGTTTAAGAAGGCCGTCACTAAGTTGAATCGTCCCCATCAAAAATAGAAGGTCGAGGGCAAGAACGAAGGCGTCGTAGCGGAGAGAATTCGGAGTGACGGCAGTTGTCGAATCGCGGGATAACTGCTCCCATAATGCGGATACGGTGATCGGATGCTCCAGGGAGGGAAGTATTCTTGCTCCGACTGTGAGCAAGGCGCGCTCCTGAGCTAGATGCTTGGTGGGCAGAATCATGAGTTTACCTCCTTCGGTGCTTCATAGATGTCGCAACGTTCGAAATAGTAGGCGATCACCGTCAGGACCGCCATCTGATGTTCGGGTGTTCCTCGGTCGCTTCCTCCTGCCCATGTTTGAAGTTCAACGAAAACCCCATTTGGCGTATGCAAGGAGCGCAGTCGTTGGTATTCAGTGCGAAATGCCTCTGCGATGCGTTCGCCAAGGGTTTCGTCGTGCCATTGGGCAAAGAACTTCTCGACAAGGGGAGCCTTGCCCATGCCGCTTTTGATCAAAGTGGCGGTGCTTTCGGAAAGTGCGTTGGCTTCGATCTTGCCCATTGGAACGTCGCGCACAGGCGCATCCGTTGGCGGGGGGCGTTGCCCAAGTGTTTCCAAGACGGGACGGAGATCACTGAATCCCAATGACGCTTTGGTCTCATCTGACGGTGCGGCACCTAGCCAAGGCACAAGATCATCATTGGTCAGCTTGCGGAAAATGAGCCGAAACTCCTCCAAACTCCATGGCTCAAGTGTGATGCCAGTGTTTGCCTTTTCGAAATCGAGCAACACGGTCTGCACATGGGGAGGAAGTCCATCGGTCGCATTGTGGGAAAATACCCATTTATCAAAATGCGTGCCCCAGTGAAGTTTAGCTCCTTCAAAATCTTCTGTAATTTTCGCGATAGCTTCTATAGCCGTCATCTCGTTCGGAGCATAAACTTGGAAGAGACGCCGCTCTGACTTGAGAAATCCATCGTTCTTGCGGTCGCCCTGATTTCCCCAAGGTCGGCAAGCCATGAAGTCAGCTTTATACGCCAAGCCCATCAGGCGCTCAAAAAGTGTCTGAAACTCGTTTCCTTCCGCGGCGCGGAACAAGTTCTCAAACCGGGATTCGTAATAGGCTTGGGTGAGATTCATGATCGTTTAATGCTCATACGCACTGAGACCTGAGATGTCGCGGCCTTGGGCGCGTTTGGTGAGGAGCGGGTGGAGGTCGGCCATGAGGGCGAGTTCGGCCTGGGTGCGGGCTTTCCAGCCGAGGTCCAGCGGGGCCATGAGGTCGCCAAGCTGCTCGCCGTCGAAGATCATGCGATCGAGGATGGCGTCCACGAAGCCTTGCAGGGCGGCGGTGGCGAGGCTGTGCTTGCCAGCCATGGCGGCGAGTTCCTGCGCGTCCTTTTCCGCCTTGAAGCGGGTATAGCCGTCGCGGATGGCTTTTTCGCTGAGACCTTCGCCCGCTTTGAGGGTGGCGATGTAGGCGGCGATGTCTTCCCGCTCGTCCATGAACTTGGCATCGGACTGGATGAGGCCGACGAGCTGCTCGCGGCTCATCTTCTGCTTGCCCGGTGTCTGCTCGGTGAAGCGGGCGATGAGGCCCATGATGTAGTCGTAATCAATGACGGCGGAGGCGAAGAGGACGAACTCGAAATCGATCTGGTCCACGTCGGGAGAGGCAGAGCCGGCGGGGACGCCAGCGCTCCCAGCTTTGAGCCGCTGGGCGGTCTCCAGATACGCGCCACGGAAGCCGAGCAGGTTTTCCTTGGGCAGGATTTGCTCGATGGTGGCGGCGTTGTCGGCGGAGAGGTCGGTGTATTGGTCGAGCTGGGTCTTGAGCCGCTGGACTTCCTTGAAGTGATTGATGAAGGCGGCGCGGGCTTCGTCACCCTTGAGATTGGGCACGGCTTCCGGGGCGCAATCGAGGCCCTGGGATTTCATGAAGGCGTCGAGCTTCTGCACGGCCCCCTGCAGTTTCTCGATGACCACGGGGGCCTTGTCCACGAGCCAGATTTCCCGGGCGGCATCGCCGGTTTTTTCACCGGAGAAGAGGGCGATGGCGGCATCCACGGCGTCCTGCTGCTGGCGGAAGTCGAGGATGTTGCCGAAGGGCTTGGTGCCGTTGAGCACGCGGTTGGTGCGGGAGAAGGCCTGGATCAAGCCGTGGTGCTTGAGGTTCTTGTCCACATAGAGCGTGCTCAGGTATTTGGAATCGAAGCCGGTGAGCAGCATGTCCACCACGATGGTGATGTCGATCTTCTG
>JBBRPK010000279.1:0-4806 GCA_038228235.1 Verrucomicrobiota bacterium | reverse complement strand
GCTGTCATCCAAATCGAGTGCCTTGACCGCCGCAGCGCGAGCCTTCGGCATCAGCTCGCGTTCTGGGACGTTCGCATAAAAGGGCAGCAGGACGTAACAGTCCGCCAGGCCCGCGTACGCCAGCGCGTAACTCGGGTCTTTTTCGATGGCCTGATTAAAGTACTCGATGGCTTTTTTCAGATCCTCAGCCGTTCGCCTGTTCCAGTGATGGCGGCCTTTCAAATACAATTGATACGCTTCCAGATTTTCTGTTCCCTTTTTGGCGATGCTTTGAGTTTCTTCCACCCCAAGCTGGATCCTCAACGCGGCGGCAACCTGCTGCGCAACGTCACTGCGGATGGCGAAGATGTCGGACAGCTCGCGGTCGTAGTTGGTGGACCAAAGCTGAAAGCCGTCCGCCACCGCTACCAGTTCGGCGGTGATGCGCAGTTTGTTCAGCGCCTTGCTGACGCTGCCTCCCAGCAGGTATTTCACGGCGAGTTGCTCGCCCATTTTCTGGATGCTCTCGTTTTTCCCTTTGAAGAAAAACGACGACGTGCGCCCTTGGACACGCAGTCCTTTAACCTTTTGCAACGTGTTGATCAGTTCGTCGGTCATGCCGTCGCTCAATGAATCGTCGGCTTTGTCCGCACTCGTGTTGGCGAATGGCAGCACGGCAATGGATTTCTGATCGGTCAGGATGGCTCTGGCAGCAGCGGGCCGAGTTGAAGCATTGGTCGGTTGGTTCGCAACCCGTTTTGCCTCTTTGCCAAACTGATGAACGAGCCACCAACTGACGCCAGCCAAAATGAAAAAGACAATCGCCGCCACTACCAGCGGACGCCTTCGTCCCCCACGCGGGGACGCTCCACGCTCCACGCTCGACGCCCCCTCCTTCTCCCACGGCAGCACGATACGAAACAATTCCATCGGCACCTGAATGTTCTTCAACTCCGTCGGGCCGAGTTTTACCAATGACGCTTCAATCGTGTTCCGAATCTGCCGCTCCACATCCACCGAGATGCAAATGCCGTTCGCGCCCGCCAGCGGTTCGATACGCGAGGCGATGTTCACCCCGTCGCCCAACACGTCGCCGTCGGCGCGTTGCACCACGTCGCCGATGTGGATGCCGATGCGCATCTCAATGCGCCGGGCTGCCGCCACGTCGTGATTCCGCTTGGCCAGCGTGCGCTGGATTTCGATGGCACACTGCGCCGCTTCCAAGGCGCTGTGAAACTCCACCAAAAAAGCGTCCCCGATAGTTTTGACTTCGCGTCCGTTGAAGCGAGGGAAGAGCGCGCGCAAAAGACTTCGATGTTCCTCCAGCAGTTGGAGCGCGAGCGCCTCGTTGCGTTGGGCTAACGCGCTGTAGCCCACCATGTCCGTGAACATGATGGCGGCGAGTTTGCGTTGTTCGGTGCCGGCGCTCATGGGGGCAGATTCATCTTCTTGAGCAGGGCCTGGAAGCGCGGGTTTGGGCGGAGGTCATTCCAGAGCGGCGCCCGGACAAACCACCAGAAGCCGATGGCATGTTCGGCGACCGCACTCTCCAAAACCTCGAGAGCATGCTCATCATCGCCCAACGCGTGCTGGACTAAGGCTAGCTGCACACGACAATCGAGCCCTCGTCGCTGGAACTCCTGCAATCGCTCCAGGATTTTTCGAGCATCATCGGCCCTGCCCGCGCGCGCGTAAGCCACGCCGAGATCGCCAATCGGGTCGGCTCCGTTCTTGCCCAGCTGCGCCGCAGTCTCAAGTTCAGCGATGGCTTCGGACAGCTTTCCATTCCGGAGATAGACTCTGCCGAATACGCTGTGGAGGAGGAAAAATGAAGGGTCAAGGGCGATTTGCTCTTTGAGCAGTTTTATGGCTGGGCCTGCTCTCCCGCTCAGATCCAAAGCGTCCCCCAAGGCGGCACCGATCGCCGACGAAAGAGGGTCACCCTCCTGCGCCTTCTTGATTTCGCTGACCGCTTCGTCCCACCGCCCCATCGAGGCCAGCACGGCGCCGAACCGGTGGTGCGCGGCAACGGACTGTGGATCCGCCTCGATCGCCTGCTGAAACTGCGCCACTGAAGACTGCCAATCCCACTCGAATATCCCTTTGATATAAGCCAACGTGGCGAGTGGCTCCGTAAGACTGTTATCCAACTCAAGCGCTTTCCGGGCCGCGTCGCGAGCCTTCGGTAGCAGCACGGCTTGCGGTGCGCTCGCGTAGACAGGCAGCAGGAGATAGCATTCCGCCAACCCGGCGTAGGCAATCGCGTAAGCCTGGTCTTTGTCGATGGCCTGACTGAAATACGCGATGGCATTTGTCAGGTTTGAGGCGTTCCGACGGTTCCATTGCAGGCGGCCTTGTAGATACAATTTGTAGGCCTCGGGATCTTCCGTAGGCTGGCGGGCGAGCTGTTGTTGCTCGGTTGCCAACAACTTCACCTTGAGCGCACTGGCGATTTTCTTCGTCAGATCACTGCGCGCTTCGGTCAGGCGGGCCATGAGAAATGAATATTCCTCGGACCAGACCAGTGAGTTGTCCCCGAGGTTCTTGAGTTTAACGGTGATGAGCAGGTCGTTGTTCGCCCTGAGCACGCTGCCGTCCAACAGCACGGCACCAGGGAATTCGCGTTGCAGGACCGGCAGCTCACGGTCGTGGCTGTCAATCACACGAAAGGCGGAGACTTTCATCAGGGCGTTAAGGATGCCATCGGTCAGGCCCCCGCCCAGGTATTCATCCCTGGAGTCCGGGCTCAAGCTGACCAATCCCCGGACCACAATCGTCTTTTTACCCGTCTCGAGTGAGGAGGTCGGTTTCGCCTGGCCAGGGACTCCGGCTTTGGAAAGCGTTTCGCTTTCCTGTTTCTCCTTGGGACCATGAACGAGCCACCAGGCTAAGAGGAAAACGACGACGAAGGCTGCGAGCCAGCCGAGCTTTTTCGCAGCCGGGCGTAGCTGCTTGCGACTTACGGTTGCTTGTCCGGCACTGTGGGGGCCACGTTCCAGGTTCTGGCCCGGTCCCTTCTCCCACGGCAGCACAATACGGAACAACTCCATCGGCACCTGGATGTTCTTCAACTCTGTCGTGCCGAGCTTTACCAACGATGCTTCAATCGTGTTCCGAATCTGCCGCTCCACATCCACCGAGATGCAAATGCCGTTCGCGCCCGCCAGTGGTTCGATGCGCGAGGCGATATTCACCCCGTCGCCCAGCACGTCGCCGTCGGCTCGTTGCACCACGTCACCGATGTGGATGCCGATGCGCACCTCGATGCGCCGGGCCGCCGCCACATCGTGATTCCGCTTGGCCAGCGTGCGCTGGATCTCGATGGCGCACTGCGCCGCCTCCAGCGCGCTGTTAAACTCCACCAGGAAGGCGTCTCCGATGGTTTTGACCTCGCGGCCGTTGAAGCGCGGGAACAACGAGCGCAACAGACCCCGATGCTCTTCGAGCAGTTGGAGCGCGAGCGCCTCGCTCTGCTGCGCCAGTGCGCTATAACCGACCATGTCCGTGAACATGATGGCGGCCAGCTTGCGTTGTTCTATTCCTTCGCCGGGCATCCGCGTCGATTGAATCAAACCAAGCGCCCGATTCAAAGGCAATTCACGACAACTCGGTTATGTCGTGGACCGCAGCCCACACGGTCCTCCTTCCTCTGTCCTCTGTCTTAATGATTACCCCACAGATGTCCCACCCCCTGTGCTAACGTGTTCGGAAAAGGGAAAAAGCATCAACAAATTACTATGGCAAAATCCAAATTCGGGACAGTCAGCCCAACTTCGGATGCTATTCACCTGCAGGCTTTAAGCGACGCGGTCCATGTTCATAGGTCTGCATCCGTGGTTGAACTCCACGGTCCTACTGAGGCAACCGCCCCATATACTACAAGACTGATTTTTGACCACCCTCAACTATCAACTCTCCCTCCATCCCTCCATCAACCTCGCAAACGTCGCCAGTGGCCCCGCCGCCCGGAAGCCGCTCGGTAGGTCCTGGTAGGTGGTGGTAGGTCCTGGTAGGCGCTGGAAGGTCGCCCTGCTTTGAGAATTTCAGGATGTCCGTAGTCCGTGATCCGCGTTTCGCGGTTAAAATCTCTGCGCTCTATTTGTTCTTTGCGGCTAAATCGATCCTTTTCAAATCAACTCCGACACCCGTCGGCCATTCCCGCTTTTCAAAGCAATTCAAAGCCCAAAGTTGGAGCCATCCACCGCGACGCAGTTTTCAAGTTGGCGCATTGGTGGCCTGTGTGGCCCGTTTCCTCAAGCCGGAGGCCGAGGTGCCGCCGAGCACGAACCTGCAAACCTGCCTTCCGGCCTGAGTGATCTTCGAAAGTTGGAATGCTAACGCCTCGTTGCATTGGGCTCCCGGGCCTTTTCGCAGCGGCCCGGCCTCGGGGCTGCGCACAAGACCCATGTTGAGGCAACCCAATCTTGATCGAGGTTCATCCATGAACGGGGGAGACATCAGTGTCCATCCGAGCAATCCGTGGTTGAAAAGTCCTTCCGCTTCGCGCCCTCCCTCCTTCGAGGCGCGGCCGCGGCTGCGTTCTCTGCGGCAAAATCCGGTCCATCCGAGCAGCTCTTAATTTCCCTGCCCCATCCGTGTTTGCCGGTGTTCATCCGTGGTTAGAGCCCTCTCCGTTTCCTCCCGTCCAATTCCAATTCGTGTAATTCGTATCTTCCCCCTTTTTTGCCAGGGCGGTTCTATGCATAACGACTACAGGTTCTAAATCAACGAGTTAAGCTTGGTGCTGGACATGAGCCAGAAAAGTTTTTTTACTCATTCGCATGAAAAACAAGCGATTGAGTTTGACGGACGCCGCCGAAGCAGCGG
>JBBRPK010000278.1:0-4835 GCA_038228235.1 Verrucomicrobiota bacterium | reverse complement strand
TGGGGTCCTGCGGCGAGGGATTTTGGCTGTGGCCAAGGCGGCGAGGCCGGAGCATCCCCGCAGCGGGCTGTGACGGCCGAATCAACGCAGGCCGCGGACAAAAGACCCGCCGCCCGGAGGGTTTTCGGGGAAAAGGCCGACTGGCTTTGCCGCAAGGCTTGCGCAATCAATTGTCGAATGTAGAGTGTGGCCGTCTGAAGTCCAATTTTTACGCGGAGTGGCGGGAACGAAAGGGCCTCGCGCCGCGCCTGCGCGAGGAGACGCTGCCTCCGCCGGAAAAACTTCTCCAGCTAGTTTGGTTTCATCAACGCCTTTTGCGGGACAAACTTGTCACGTTGGATGGGCGCGCGGTGCAAGTGCTGCACCCGGGCTTTTGGAGTTACGAGGGCGGCCCGGACTTCCGCGGGGCAATTTTTCAGAGGGCGGGAGAGGCGCCTCAGTCCGGCGACGTGGAGATCGATCTCCACTCCAGCGGTTGGCATGCTCATCGGCATGATCAAAACCCCGCCTTCAAGAATGTCGCGCTCCACGTTGTTTGGGAGGGCGACACCAGAAACAACCTCCCCACCCTGGAAATCAAGTCCGTTCTGGACTCGCCCTTGAATGAGCTCGTCATGTGGCTGGGAAGCGAGGCCGCTCAAACTTTTCCAGCGAGTCTTTTGGGCCAGTGCGCCGCTCCTTTGCGCGGACTCCCGGCGCTTAGATTATCCGAGCTCTTGCGCCAGGCCGCCCTGGTGCGGTTGCACGGAAAGGCCGTCCAACTTCAGGCCCGAGCTCGACAGGCGGGATGGGAACAAGCCCTCTGGGAAGGATGGCTGAGGGCGCTTGGCTATAAGCATAATGTTTGGCCCATGCAACGGTTAGCAGAATTGCGCCCGCGCATTTCTCCGCCCAACTCCAAGCTCAGTCCGCTCGCTCTCCAGGCGCGATTGCTCGGTGTCGGAGGGTTGTTGCCGAGTGAATTAACCCGCCAGCAAGCCACCACGGATAATTATCTGCGCCAGCTCTGGGATTTTTGGTGGCGCGAACGCGAAGTTTTCAGCGACTGCACCATGCCTCGCAACGTGTGGCGCTTCCACGCCTTGCGTCCGGCCAATCATCCGCAACGCCGGCTGGCCCTGGCCGCCCATTGGCTGGCCAGGGGCGATTTAGGCAAACAACTGGAAAAATGGGGGGCCAGCGACACGGAAGGACCCGGCCAGCCGGCCAGCTTGCTGGCTCAGCTTCAAATCGCGAGCGATGATTTCTGGTCCTGGCATTGGACGCTCCGTTCCAAACGCCTCGCCAAGCCACAGCCGCTTCTGGGCGCGACGCGCGTCACGGATCTGGCCGTAAATGTAATCTTGCCCTGGCTTTGGGTGCGCGCTGCCGAGGATAAAAATCAAACTGCCCAGCAGCAGGTCGAGCGCCGCTATTTCACCTGGCCCCGGGCCGAAGACAACGCGGTCTTGCGCCTGGCCCGGCAACGATTGCTCGGGAGCGCTTCGCCGGCCGTCCTGCCCGGAGCCGCTGACCAGCAAGGGTTGCTGCAAATCGTCCGGGATTTTTGCGAACATTCCAGCGCGCTCTGTTCTAATTGCCAGTTCCCGGAACTGGTGCGACATTGGGCGGCATGATAGCCACTCTCGGGCAGAGCTTTGCCTTCGGGTTCGGATTTTCAAATTGATGAACGCGACGATTGCTGAAACAGATAAGCCCCTCAAGGAGGACCATGACTTGCAAGCGGTGCAAGACCTTAAAACCGCTTGCTTCAAAATTAAAACGGAGTTGGCCAAAGTTATCGTCGGCCAGGAAGAAGTGGTGGACCAAACGCTTATCGCCATCATGACCCGCAGCCATGCGCTCCTGGTCGGGGTGCCGGGGCTTGCGAAAACTCTGCTCGTCTCGACCCTCTCCCAAACCTTGCACCTGACATTTAAGCGCATCCAATTTACGCCCGACCTGATGCCCAGCGACATTACCGGCACGGAAGTTATTTATCAGGATCCAGTCAGCAACGAGCGGCAGTTCCGTTTTCTCAAGGGCCCTATCTTCGCCAATATCATTCTCGCCGACGAGATTAACCGCACGCCGCCCAAGACCCAGGCGGCCATGCTTGAAGCGATGCAGGAACGAAAAGTCACCGTGGGCGGGACTGATTTTGCATTGCCCGAACCGTTCTTCGTGCTTGCCACCCAAAATCCCATCGAACAAGAGGGCACCTACCCGCTGCCGGAAGCGCAACTGGATCGTTTCATGTTCATGATCCTGGTTGATTATCCCAGCGGGGCGGAGGAAAGGCAGATCATGAAAATGGGCACCGGAATTGGCATAGGCAAACCGCAGCCAGTCCTTTCCCAACAAGAAATCCTGGATGTGCAACAGATGGTCCGGCGCATGCCGGTGGCCGAGCATGTCTATGCCTACGCCGAGCGGCTCGTTCGAGTGACCCGGCCGAAATCATCGGAAGCTCTCGATTTTTGCAAAAAGTGGCTCACCTGGGGCGCAGGCCCGCGCGCTGGGCTGAGCCTGATCATGGCCGCCAAAGCGCGCGCCATGCTCAACGGCCAAAACTACGTAAGTTGTGAGGATGTCGCGGCCGTCGCGCCGCCTGTTTTTCGCCATCGTATTATTCCTAATTTTGCTGCCCAGAGCGAGTCCGTCACGCCGGACGACATCACCCTTAAAATCCTTGAAACAGTGCCGAAGGATGAGAAATTATAAGAATGATGTAGATGGGTTTCCAATTCCTTCCTCGGAGGGAGGAGAGGAGGGGCGTCCATGAACCTCGTAGCAGCCGACGTGAGTCGGCTCACTATTTTCCCCGGAAAGATCAGAGCCGATTCACATCGGCTCCTGCGGTTCCGGGGGTCAATGCGCGAAATTTCGGTTCGGGGAGTTCTCTCCCCCCTCCTGCGTCGCGGTTTCGCGGTCGAAAGGAGTCGCTGAGTGGAGAAACCACAGATAGATGCCCTGCTTGACCCGGTCGCGATCTCGCGCGCTGAGTCGCTCGGGCTGAACGCCCGTTTTATCGTCGAGGGTTATATGGCCGGGGAGCATAAGTCCCCCTACCGCGGTTTTGCCGTCGAGTTCGCGCAGCACCGCGAATACACCCACGGGGATGACACGCGTCACCTTGATTGGAAGGTCCTTGGCCGCACCGACCGCTATTACATCAAACAATACGAGCAGGAGACTAACTACGTCGCCAACATCCTCCTTGATGGCAGCGAATCGATGAAGTACGGCTCCGGCAGATTGACTAAACTGCAATATGGCAAAATGATGGCCGCCTGCCTCGCCTACCTCATTCTGCATCAGGGGGACGCCGTGGCCCTGGGCCTTTTCGACAGTACGATGCGCGATTATACCCCGCGCAGCGACAGCACCGCCACCATTCACCGTTTGATGGGGAAACTGGCTGCGTTCGAGCCGAAAGAACCCACGAACCTGGCGGCCGTGCTCCACGACGTCGCCGTGCAAATTCGCCGCAAAGGCATCGTCATCATCATCAGCGACTTTTTCGATGATGAAGCAAAGATCCTCGACGGTATCCAACACCTTCGCTTCGGTGGCAATGAGGTGATAGTTTTTCACACGTTGGACCCGCATGAGCTGGAGTTTCCATTTTTGGGAATGGTCGAATTTGAGGGCCTCGAGGGAATTCCAAAAGTTCTGACCCGTCCGAGCGAGATTCGGAAAACATACTTGCGCGAGATTGAGGCCTTCCGGAAACGCCTGCGGGAGGGCTGCGAGAACAATCAGTGCCATTACGTGCTCGTGAACACGGCTCAGCCGTTGCACGAAGTATTGAGTGGCTACCTGGCGTTTCGACTCAGAACTACCAATAGGTAACCGAGAGGAGTCAGGGGTGCGGACGCCTAAACACCATGAAATCGTAGCAGCCGACGTGAGTCGGCTCACTCTGTTCCAGAGAAAGATCAGAGCCAACTGACACCGCCTGCTACAATTTACGATTACGTAGCATCCAGCGTAAGCTGGATCACTATTCACCCTGGGGCTGCGGAGTGCACGAACCGGGAGAAAGATCAGAGCCGATTGACATCGTCTGCTACAATCACGATTACGTAGCATCCAGCGTAAGCTGGATCACTATTCACCCCGGCCCTCTGCGCGCACGAACCGGAGGAGATCAGAGCCGCCTCACCTCGGCTGCTACAATCACGATTGCGTAGCATCCAGCGTAAGCTGGATCATTATTCACCCCGCCCCTCCGACCGCACGAACCGGAAGAGATCAGAGCCGACTCCCGTCGCCTGCTACAATTTACGATTGCGTAGCATCCAGCGTGAGCTGGATCACTATTCATCCCCGCCCTCTGCGCGCTCGAACCGGGATGGATCAGAGCCGATTGACCTCGGCTGCTACAATCACCATTGCGTAGCATCCAGCGTAAGCTGGATCACTATTCATCCTGGGGCGGCGGAGCGCTCGAACCGGGAGAGATCAGAGCCGACTGACCTCGCCTGCTACAATCACGATTGCGTAGCATCCAGCGTAAGCTGGATCACTATTCACCCCGGCCCTCTGCGCGCACGAACCGGGAGAGATCAGAGCCGACTGACCTCGGCTGCCACAATCACGATTGCGTAGCATCCAGCGTAAGCTGGATCATTAATTACCCTCCTCACACCAGCCTCAGTTGATGGGCGGCCTCAAAAGATTCCCTGCGTCCGAAGCCCGAGCCTTGAGGTAAATCTTCCAAACCTTCGCCCAAAAATCCGCCTGAAACGGTTGGAGCGTTGGATAACCGGGAACAACTCCGCCCGTGAACGGCCATTCCTGAGGAGATTTCACCAGCTCGGCCCGAACCGGATTCTCCAAAATGTAATTAC
>JBBRPK010000277.1:0-4867 GCA_038228235.1 Verrucomicrobiota bacterium | reverse complement strand
GGCGGTGGCCGCCAGCGGCGTGGACAGAAGGATGAAGCCCAACAGGGCGAGCAGTGTGTTTTTCATGGTTGTGCCGTTGGGTTCGGTCAATTTAGTCAGTTTCGGTTGCGACGGTAATCGGTCATTCCTCCAGTAATGCGAAATTTGGGACGGAAAAGGGCAGAGAATTTTGGTGATAAGAAATTGCTTTTTGCGCGCCCGCTCTACTCAGCGCGGCGCGGGTGAGGGAGAATTGGTTTTTGGTCTCACCAGGCATGCGCCGATGCTGGCATAGGCGGGCGGAAATGTCAACCACGACGTTTTGCTGTAAGTTTGCCGAAAATCGCTGAATGAAATCGGGGTAATGGAATTGCTGTTCTGACCGACGGGAGTTCTTGAACCACTCCTGATTCGAAGGGCCGGGTTCGGAAGCTTCTTCTCAATCACATCCGTGGGAATCCGTGTGCATCCTTGGTTAAAATCCTTTCTTGAAAATAATTTGCCGCTTTGCCGGCCAAATCTCGCCTTGTCTCTGGGTGGACAAATCAGTTCACGCATTGAAGATGAAAATTTGACCACGAAGGAGTCAGGACAACACAAGAGCGGCCCGCGCTGCGGGCTACACGAATAAACACGGCTTTGCACCAAAAGAAATTATGATATATGATAATCCAGGTGACCAACGCTGTTAGAGAGAATCCAACCACCAGTCACGACGCCATTGGCGTCCGACGGCCATTGCAGACCTTTATTGCTGGCGGCACCCGAGCGCCGGGACGCTCAGGCCGATCCACTCGGCCGTTGGTCCGACCGGCCAATCGCTCTGGCCGGGAAAAACTGTTGGCCATTTTGGCCTTGGGACCGATAGCCGGTCTCAGATTGATCCGGGCGGGTCGGTTGGCGGCGCAAACCTTCACGGTCCTGCATAGTTTCGGCGTTCGGTTTCGCCCTGACCGGGCTTCGCGCACACTCGTCGCCCTCGGCGTGGCCGGCGGCTTGGTTTTTTCTTCCCTGATGAAATCAGAGGCTGCTGACCGGCTCACTAACTCTCCTTCGGGACAGGTCGCGTCGGTGATCAGTTGGAATGGCCGGGGCGCAATGGAAATGGCGGCTCAAATCTCGGGACCCTGGTTCACAATATCCAACGCCACCAGTCCTTACACCTACCAGATGCCGACCGGCACAAGATTCTTTCGCCTCAATCAAACGGTGAACGCCACAACCCTGCATAGAAAAGTCCTTTGTGGTTACCAGGGTTGGTTTCGCTGTCCCGGCGACGGTGGCAGCCAGTGGATTCATTGGAGTCGCAGTTCCAGCCAGATCACAACGAACACGCTGACATTTGAGATGTGGCCGGACATGAGCGAGTACACGCATAAATATGCCGCACCTGGGTTCACGGAGCCAGACGGCCTCCAAGCGCATTTGTTCAGCTCGCAGAACCAGCAGACCGTTGATCGCCATTTTGACTGGATGCTCGATTACGGCATTGACGGCGTCTTCGTGCAGCGATTTGGCGTGGGCGTTGCCAGCCATCCAACCAACGTGCTGAACAATGCGCGTAACGCCGCCAACCGCACGGGCCGGGCATTTGCGATCACGTATGACATGAGTGGCCAGCCCACGAACACCCTGTTCAGCCAGTTGACCAACGACTGGCGGTGGCTGGTGGACAAAACCCGCATCACGCAAGACCCGCGCTATCTGCATCACAACGGCAAACCGGTCTTGATGATCTGGGGCTTCTTCGCCGACCGGTTTTCCACCAACCTCGCCCATCAGATTATTGATTTTTTCAAAACCAACGCGACCTACGGTGTGACCTTGGTGGGGGGTGGCGAATGGTGGTGGCGGACAGAAACGACCCCCGGCTGGGCAAATGTGTTCCGGCGTTTCGATGTTTATAGCCCGTGGAATGTGGGAAATTACTCCATCGACGGCGCGAACAAATATGCCTCTACGGCTTACTGGGCACAGGATCTGGCGGAGGCTGCCAAGGCAGGAATGCTTTACCTGCCCGTGATTTATCCAGGGTTCAGTTGGGATAACCTGCAACAAAAACCGCCGGGCACGTCCAAAATCTCCAGGCTGGGCGGGGAATTCTTTTGGAGGCAGTTCTACGATGCCGCCAACCTCGGTTTGGACATGGCTTACGTGGCCATGTTCGACGAAGTGGACGAAGGGACAGCCATTTTCAAGGTGAGCAATACGCCGCCCACCCAGGCATATTTCGTGACCTACGAAGGAATGCCGGCCGACTGGTACATGCGGCTTGCGGCCGAAGGCACAAAAGTTCTCAACGGGGAACGTCCGAATACGCCGAGTATCCCGATTTCACCGTAATCAAAGAAAAGAACTGCGATGGACAACCAGAACCATTCCCGAACGTCGGCTCCCCAGCTATTCCCTGCCGCGCTGCTCCCGGCCGGCGTGGGCAGCGCCTGCAACCCTCGCATCTCGGGCGGCGCCGTGGACATCGGCAAAGCGATTCAACGAAAGTAAAGCCATGAAACCAATGCGTTCTATTCAGTATCTGGTCGGTGCTGCGCTGCTCTGCTCCGTGGCTTCGCAGGGCGATGCCCAGGCTCCGCCCGGTCTGAGCCTCGCAACTTACGCGGGTCTCACCATCACGGGATCGGTGGGGAGGGTTTATACGGTGCAGTACAACACAAACGTCGCCCAGCCAGACGGGTGGCGGGGAGCGGGGATCGTGCAGTTGCCGAGCAGTCCTGCCTTCAGTGATTTCCTTGCAGCGGAACAGGCCGTTCACCCTCGCGAAGCCGGCGCAGCGTCACTCGGTCTAAAATATCAGCTTCGTCTCGAAAATCGATTGGTGAAATGGAGGCAGCATCCCTGGCGCTTTGACGCATTGCCTCGGGAACTCGCCGGGCGTTTTCGGAGCTTGTCTTGAATGCGCGGCGCTAATGAAGGCACATCACGAAATTGCTCGGCCAAGTATTTTCGCAATGAAATCCTTCGGAGTGGTCGGCTTGGGATGATACCTTGCATCCGCCAGGGGCGCGAAATGCCGGTCTTCGGTAATCACGAAATCCGCATTTGCCGTGATCGCGCAATCGCAGAACTTATTGTCGTCAGGATCGACGGTGATCACGGCGAAGCCGAACTGAGGCTCGACCTGAAGCAGGTTTCCATTCAGTTGAGTCATGAGGTCGAAGACTCTCACGACGCGCGGCCAACCTGCGGAGCCGAGCATCTCTGCCACCACTTCCTGGTACTCGAAGAGGATCTCGTTCGATACGGCCAGCGTCAACTCACCCGACAACAAGGCATTCAGAATGGGCAGATATGGCGCTTGCCGTCCAAAAAGCTGCACCAGTACGTTGGTGTCAACGCAGACGGTCATGCATAGGGATGGCGGGCGCGCACGTCGCGGATGATTTCATCAGCCCGGTCGAACTTGCCTTCCTTTCGCGCCGCATCGAAGGCAACGTGGAGGTCCTCTGCAGCCCGCTCCAAGTCCAACTTGAGCACGATTCGGTGCAACAGCACCAACTGAGCCGGAGGCATCTGCTCAATTCGCTCATGTAGCTCTGGTCTTAGCTTTTCTGGTTCAACGTTCGTCACACTCATGACTTCAATATAACTGCGATCCACCCCGTTATGCGAGTTTCTTTTTACCGAGTGTTTGACAGCTTTCGGCCCACGGGTATTGAACATTTTCTCATTCTGGTAGCAGTGCCGTCTGGGAAAAAGGAACCATTTCATCCCGGACACCAGGTTGGCCTCAGGAGTCTCCAGCGACCAGATGGAAATGGTTGGACATCAAGCAAAAGGCATGAAGCTGCCAGCCGGTCTTCTGACAAGCCTCTCCCAAGGCTCGCAAGGCCTTATATCTGTTGACGCGGATTGCAGACGGGATTACGGTTGGTGCTGAATTACTCCGCACTTCCGCATGGCCTTGACATTTTGGTCGGAAAGAAGTCGCCGTGGCAAAGGGGGCCATCAGCATAAGGCTGTTTCACAGGCTAAAGGAGTGACTGAGTTCGCCCGAATGTGCGTCCGCTCGCGATTCGGTTTCCTTCTGACGATATTTTGCGTCTTTTCCACGGGAATCTCGCATTGGTCTATGGTGGGCACTATCGGCTCAAATACTGAACATGAAGCGTAGCTGACATGGCGCCATTATGAATAACCTGAACCATTCCCGAACGTCGGCCCTCCGGCTATTCGCTGCCGCGCTGCTCCCGGCCGGCGTGGGCAGCGCCTGTAACCCTCGCATCTCGGGCGGCGTCGCTGCCGTGTCTGGAGTGCTCTCAGGAATAAGTCCTGATAAATTGTCTGTGTCGCTGGCCTGATCAGGGAGCGCGGAGGACCTGGTGCGTCGGCCAAAGAACGACCCAGGGAAACTGGCCCTCGCGACGCAGTTGGTTAGTGAGACCAAAACGCTCGTCCTGGGGAAATGCCCGTGTGACGGTGTAAACAGAATCCGCGAAGGCGATGGCTTCGTTCCAAACATCAAGTTTTTCAAAGTTGAACATAGGATGATTGCATGTTGATGGTTTATCGTTGCGTGTCGAAGGGTATGGTTGATCCATCAACATTCAACCATCAACTCTCAACCGGCCTCGCGGCTGCGGATCAAGGCCATCACGGCGCGTGTTCATTTGGTAACCTACAGCACCGCCAACGCGCGGTTGCACCGGGCGACGAAAGAGGGGGTCGCATCCTGTGGCCGGGCGGAAACGACGATGAGGAAATGAATCAAAAGACAACAATATATGGTTTGATTCCGCCGATGCGCACGTTCCATCCGGAGTTTTGAGCGAGAGCGAACTGATGTTTCCGGGCAGCGCCAGCGGTCGTTTATTCTCTGCCGGTGACGACGAACGGCACGATGGCCGGGAGAGACACTCTAACTTTCGTTTCG
>JBBRPK010000276.1:0-4914 GCA_038228235.1 Verrucomicrobiota bacterium | reverse complement strand
TCGCGTGGCAAACTGTTTTATCGCTTGGCGCAACAGGCGGTCCAGGTGCCAGCCGTCCCGTACAAACTCCTCGTGGGAGGCGCCGAGAATGAAAAACACCACCCGTTGCGGTCACTGGAGTCAGTAGGATAGCCCTGAAGGGCAGATTCGGATCTGTGGCATCCTCGGCATGCGAAAGCAAGGCTGCTAGAATGGGCTCGCGCTGTTTCAGTGGCAGGCGCTGCAGTGCCGAGGCCAGATAAAGGCGCACAACCGGGGATCGGTCTTCACGCGCCAGGCGGGCGAATTCCTGAAGCAAGGCTGTTGATGGGTTTCGATCTTCCATCAGCAACTGGATGGCCCAGCCGCGAACGTATTCGCTGTCATTTTTCAGAAGCTTGAAGCCCACCGGCTCGGTCAAGCCTCCCGTGACGTGCAACGCCCAAATCAGCCGCAATCTGGCAGCATCGTCCTGCAATGGCCTTCTGTCCGGGGCCAGCTCGATCTTCATCGGATGAGCCCCCAAATTTAAATAGGACAGGAGACTCTCACGCACCTTCGGGTTGGGACCCCGTTCCTGCAAGATGCGCCGCGCATGACGCACATACCAATCATTCTTGTGCAACTGAAGTTGCACCAGCTCGTCATCGCTCTTTTTCTGCAAGTCCACCGGCGTCCCCTTCTGGTCGTTATAAATGATTTTGAAAATGCGGCCGTTGGAACGGTCGTGGCCTTTGGGATCGTTATGATGGCATTGGTTCTTGTCGTACCAATCGATCATGAAAACCGAGCCATTCTGGTCGTAGAGCAGATTTAGGATTTGCGACCAACTGTCATTGAAATTGATAAAGTCCGGTGCGTGATGGGCCACAAAGCCCGAACCTTTGCGTTCTGGCACGTCCATGTTGATGCGCTGTCCGTGGATGTTGTTCATGAAGAGCTGGCCCCGATATTTCTCCGGCCAACTGTTTCCCAGATAAACCATTAAACCCGCATGGGCGTGGCCTCCGCCCAGCGCCCAACTAGTGCTGCGATCTTTGTCATTCCATTGGTTGCCCCGGAAATGAGCATGATCCGCAATCGTTCGGATATGCTCGTAGGAGTAAGCGTAAATGGGTTTGCGGGATTTAACGTCGCGATGGCGTTCATTCCGGCCCGTCTCCTCCGTGTTGACACAATAATGCTCTCCCCCCTGACGTTCGTAACGACCCCCTTGGATCATGTGCCAAAGATGAGGGATGACACAGGCTTCGATTAGGCATTGGCCATGATCGTCGAAATCGACCCCCCAAGGGTTGCTCGTGCCCTCGGCAAAAATCTCAAACACATGTTTAGTGGGATGATAGCGCCACACGGCAGCATCCACCCATTGCCGTTCCGTTTCGGAAGCGCCCGGTTTGCCAACCAGCGAAGGGCAAAACACGCCGTGACAGCCATACAGCCAGCCATCGGGCCCCCAGGTAAACGTGTTCAAGGTTTCATGGGTGTCGCGTTTGAAATCCCAACCGTCGAGCAGGATCTTCGGCGCGCCGGCGGGCTGCGGTGTGTCGCCATCCTTAATGGGAATAAACATGAGATAAGGCGCGGCTCCTATCCAAACCCCTCCAAAACCCACCTGCAGGCCGCTGATCAAGTTCAAGTTCTCCTTGAAAACCGTGCGCCGGTCGAACTTGCCGTCGCCGTCCGTGTCTTCAAAGACCAGGATGCGATCCTTCCCTTGGCCTTCCGGCTCGCGGATCGGATACGTATAACCCTCGGCCACCCAAAGACGTCCTCGATCATCCATGGCAAAGGCGATGGGCTGTTTCACATCCGGCTCGCCGGCGAAAAGCTTGGCCGAGAAGCCGGGCGGCAAGGTCATCTCTTTGGCTGCGTGTTCGGGCGGAAGCCCGGCGAATTTGACCTCATCGGGCGCGGGCGGGTTCTCGGCTGCCTTCACTGCACTGAGGGGCCTGCCATCCTTGGCCGAGGGCTTTGGGTCGCCTTGTTCCGCCGGCATTGCGGCAAAAGCGAACACAAAAAGGGACAGAGATAGAAGATAAAGCGCAGCGGACATTCTTGAATTCATATAAAGCATTAGCATTCAGCGGCGATGCATTATTCTTAGAGGAAGGCAGGAGCCGATGTCGAGGATAAGTTCAATGTGGCAACAGTTTGGCCTCTCTTAACGGGCTTCGTCGCGGCGCATTTGGAACGGCGTGCTTCGGGCAACTTCCAGAATGAGACTGGAAAATTTATATCTGTTCTTCCCCAATTTTTTTGCGATCTGATCGAGGGCGCAACGATCGTAATACTCCAATCCCCTCCCTAACGCATAGGTGAGCATCTTGTCGGACAGACACCGCACGAAATCCTGCTTCTTCTGGTTCAAAAGAATGGTTTTGAGATCCTGAGGTCCGTGAAAACTTTCGCCCGTAACCAGTCGGCCCGCCGGATCGACGGGAAAACTGCCATCCTTCTTCCGCCAGGCCCCAATGCCGTCATAGTTTTCCAAACCAAAGCCGATTGGATCCATGCGGGCGTGGCAGGAGGCACAAAGGGTATTCGCCCGATGTTGTTCCATTCGCTGGCGAAGCGATCCTGTCAGGACTGCTTCTTTTCCTTCCTTCAGCACCGGCACGTCAGGTGGCGGAGGAGGCGGAGGCGTGCCCAAAATATTGTCCAGAACCCACTTGCCCCGTTTCACCGGTGAAGTGCGGGTGGGATTCGACGTAATTGTCAATACGCTGGCGTGCGTCAGGACGCCGCCGCGTTGTTCTCCCTTCAGCGAGACACGTTGAAAGGCCTTCCCTTTAGGGCCTGGCATTCCATAATGCCGCGCCAGGCGCTCATTCAAAAAGGTATAATTTGCATCCATGAATTCCAGCACACTGTGATCTTCCTTCAAGATGGCCTGGAAAAAGAGTTCGGTTTCCTGCTGCATCGCCTCCCGCAATTCCTCGTCAAAATCGGGAAATGTTTCTTTGTCCGGAGTGACCTGGCTCAAATTCCGAATCTGCAACCATTGGCCGGCGAAGTTCTCCACCAGCGCCACTGACTTGGGATCCTTCAACATGCGCCTCACGTTGGAGGCGAGATTCTTTCGCAGAATCCCTTTTTCAGCCTGTGCCAGCAGCGGCTCGTCCGGCATGCTGCTCCACAGGAAATAAGAGAGGCGCGAGGCCAACGCGTACTCGTTGACTGGGACCGGCACAAACCCTGTGCCTCCCGCCACGGCCAGCTTCGCCGTGAGGCTATGCGGCCCCTTGCCCGCTTCTACGGAAGGTAATTCCCCGCGAAAGAGAAAATGGGGGGAAACCAATACCGCCTGAAGAGCCACTTGGATGCCCCGCTCAAAACTTTTTTCCTCCTGCCGCGCCTGTTCGGCCAGTTTCAGCAATCGCTCAACCTCCTCGCCTGTCACCGGACGTCGGTATGCCCGCTGCGCGAAATTCCTCAAGATCACGCGGGCCGCATCGGGCTGCTTGCCGGTCGCGGGCTGGCAAATGAAAATGCGCCGGTGCGATTCCGGCAGCGGCCGCGGGCCAAGCTCTGGCGGCGCAATCACCTCGAGATAATCGATGACCAGGTTGCGATCTCGCTGGGCGGGATCGGGATCCTTGGGATTGACGTAATTGTTCAGATAGGCCGCGGCAAATCGCTTTTTCCCCGCCGGCAAACTAATGCGGACCTCATAAACGGCCGGATTGGATTGCACGGCCTCAACATCGAACCGCCAGATTTCCTGCTGATTGATGGAGAAGGCCATTCGCGCTGGCTCTGGCCCGGCTTGCTCGCCATAAGCCCTTGCGCGCAACAAATACTCACCGTCCCGAGCAAAGTCGCAGCTCGCATGAATATCACCCTCCCGAGTCAAAAGCCGCATGTTGTCCCCCGTCGGACCGCCCGGAGCCGAGCCATCGAGCGTGACAGCGTCGAAATGTTTAGTGGGCGATGGGGCGGTGAAATCAGTCACGATAGCCAATTCCAGGATTTTTTCGGCGGCGGCCATGTACTTTTCCATGAGGACGGGCGGCATCGAAAGGACATCGCCGATATTATCGAAACCGTAGCCCACATCGTCTGCCGGGAAGTCGTCCGCCGGATGAAAGTCCACCCCGACTAAATCCCGGATGGTGTTGTTGTATTCTGCCCGGTTGAGCCGTCGAAGCGTGACCCGGCCGGGATCCGGATGGTCACAGTCGCACTTAAAAAGTTCGGATTGAATCCAGGCCGCGATCAAATCGCGCTCATCGGGGGTGGGTTGCGGCTTTTTCTCCGGCGGCATCTCGTGGGACTGAAGGTTTTTCATTACCTTTTCGAACAGTGGTTTGTCCCGAGCCACCGATTCCCGCTCCTGATAAATGCGCAAATCGAGATCGCCTTTCTTCTTCTCTCCGTGACAACCATAGCAATAGCGAGTCAACAAAGGAACGATGTCGTTCTCAAATGTCACTTTGTCTTTTTCGGTCTTTCCGACGGGGTGTTTGGCCGCCTCCAAACGCGCGGCAACTCCCTCGTTTGAGCCGATAGTGTTTTTATGAGGCTGGGGCTCGTAACGGACCGGGCTTCCATGGATGGTGACTTCGCGCGCGCGCAATTGGATGGCGCCGTCTTCGACCGGGCTGCACATCGTTTTCTGCTCGGCCACCACCAGCAACGGCGCCATCGCCAAGAGCAGACTTGCCCGGCCAACGATGCCGGGCCTCCAGGGGGTTTGGCGGGCTTCCCGTCGCTTTTCGGGGATTTGAGGTTTCATGGTCAAGATTGATATTGGACCGGCTTCGTCTAAATTACAACCTTGGGTTCATTGCAGCAGCGCCGTGAAATACCCGCCTGCGCCCGGCTGAAGGTGGCATACGACGTGGGCGGTGCGCGGAGCGGGAGAAAACGTGGGGACGGCGAGTGATTGCTCGATCCTGCTGGATCGAGAGGGCGCTGTCAGCGGCTTGAACC
>JBBRPK010000275.1:0-4973 GCA_038228235.1 Verrucomicrobiota bacterium | reverse complement strand
GCCGCTCCGATAACTCACGCACCTACGCCGTCATCGGCCTGCAAGGACTGGCCCCCGGCAACTTCGACATCGAGCCCACGCTCTACATCAGCGACCGCGGCGAAGTCTCCGGCGAACTCACCGTCAGCGCCGATCTTTACCTTACCCAAAGCCTCGTGCTCCAGCCACGTTTCGATGGCCAGTTTTCCTTCCAGGGAGACAAGCAATTCGACACCGCCTCCGGCGTGAACCAGACCGATCTCGGCCTGCGCCTTCGCTACGAAATCACCCGCGAATTTGCGCCCTACATCGGCGTCACCTGGCAGCGCAAATACGGCGGCACCGCCGCCATCGCGCGCTCAGAAGGCGAATCCACCGACGGTGTGGCTCTCGTCCTCGGACTGCGGCTCTGGTTTTGAGTGCCGGCATGGATAACAGCCAAACAAAGGAGTGATTTTTATGAAACATAGCGACCATCCGACCGAGCAATTGGAAACACTCAATACCAAACCCGAAGCGAAGCCAGCGCGGGATGAGGTGGCGAAGAAGGCCTACGCCCTCTATGAAAAAGAGGGCCGGCCGCAAGGGCACGACAAGCAAAATTGGTTGGAGGCTGAAGCTCAAATGTCGCCCGCTGGTTCTGACGAACACAAAGGTCACGGCGATCATCATGCGCACATGGCGGCGGATTTCCGCAAACGGTTCTGGATCTCGCTGGTCCTGACCCTGCCGATTCTCGTCCTCTCGCCGATGCTCCAAAAGTTGGTCGGACTTCGGGAAGCGATCCATTTTCCCGGCGACATTTACGTTCTGTTTGGTTTCTCTTCCGCCGTCTTTTGGTATGGCGGCTGGCCCTTTCTCAAAGGCCTGTTCGATGAGCTAAAGACCCGCAAGCCGGGAATGATGATCCTCATCTCCGTCGCCATCGCCACCGCTTATCTTTACAGCAGCGCCGTGGTGTTTGGTTTGACTGGCAAAATGTTCTTTTGGGAGCTGGCAACGCTCGTTGACATCATGTTGCTCGGACATTGGATTGAGATGAAATCCGTGATGGGTGCTTCAAAGGCTTTGGAGGAGCTGGCGAAATTGATGCCATCCGACGCCCACAAACTCATGCCGGACGGCAGCGTGAAGGACGTGCCGCTCGGCGAACTGGCAGTGAACGACAAAGTCTTGATCAAACCGGGCGAAAAGATTCCCGCCGACGGCGTGATCGTGGAAGGAGAAAGCTCAGTCAACGAAGCCATGCTCACCGGGGAATCAACTCCGGCCGCAAAAAAGACAGGCGGCAAAGTAATCGGCGGATCGATCAACGGTGAAGGCTCGCTCACCATCGAGGTTAAGGGCACGGGCAAGGATTCGTTTCTGTCGCAGGTCATCGACCTGGTCAAACAGGCTCAGGAAAGCAAATCGAAAACCCAGGACCTCGCCAACACCGCCGCTCTTTGGCTCACCATAGTGGCGCTGGGCGGCGGCGCGATCACCTTGATCATCTGGCTGACGCTTATGGGCAAAGATTTCGCCTTCGCCATCGAGCGCGCTGTGACCGTCATGGTGATCGCTTGTCCGCATGCTCTCGGTCTCGCTGTGCCGTTAGTTGTGGCAGTATCCACCGCTCTCGCCGCAAAAAACGGCCTGCTAATTCGCAACCGCGTCGCGTTCGAAGGCGCGCGAAAGCTGCAAGCGATCATCTTCGACAAGACCGGCACACTCACGGAGGGGCGCTTTGGCGTGACGGATACGCTCCTGCTTTCGCAGGACATCGACGAAGAAACGCTGCGCCGCTACGCGGCTTCGGTGGATGCGAATTCCGAACATCCCATTGCCAAAGCGATTGCCGGCGCTTCCGAGAAAAAGTCGCCGGTAGAAAACTTCAAAGGCATTGCGGGCAAAGGTGCGGAAGGCCGGGTCGAAGGCAAAGAGATCAAGGTGGTGAGTCCGGGCTTCCTGCGCGAACAGAACATCGCGATGGGCGACAAACGCGTCGAGCAACTGCAAGGGCAAGGCAAGACGGTCGTATTCGTCCTCGTTGACGGCGCGTTGAAAGGAGCGATTGCCTTGGCCGACATCATCCGGCCCGAGGCGAAGCAGGCCATCGCTACGCTCAAGGAAATGAAGATCCGCTGCATGATGCTCACCGGCGATAACAATGCGACCGCCAAATGGGTTTCGGATCAGGTCGGCTTGGATGAATACTTCGCCGAAATCCTGCCCCAAGACAAAGCCGCAAAAGTCAAAGAAGTCCAATCCCGTGGCCAGTTGGTGGGAATGACCGGCGACGGCGTAAACGATGCTCCCGCATTGGCGCAAGCTGATTTGGGAATCGCCATCGGAGCCGGCTCGGATGTCGCGGTCGAAACCGCCGACGTCATTCTGGTCAGAAGCAATCCAGCGGACGTGGTAGCCATCCTGAAGCTCTCCCGCGCCACCTACCGCAAGATGATGCAAAACCTCGTCTGGGCCACGGGCTACAATATCGTCGCCATTCCGTTGGCGGCCGGAGCGCTTTACGCGTGGGGTGTGCTGCTCACACCCGCTGTGGGTGCGGTGCTGATGGCCGCGAGCACGGTGATTGTGGCCATCAACGCGCGATTGTTAAAAATCAAAACCGACCCTCAGAAAGAAGGTGGCGAACAAAGCACCATAAAAACAAACCAGAAACAACGAACATGAACCCATCCAATACCAAAAACGAAGCCATCGACCCCATCTGCGGCATGACCGTGGATACCGCCACCGCCCTTCACGCCGAGCGCGAAGGAAAGACGTCCTACTTCTGCAGCGAGCACTGCCGGGAGAAGTTCCTGTCCACTCCCGCCGATGCCACTCTCGACAAAAACTCCGGTGGCTGCTGCGGCGGGTAATACCCGCGAGACAAGCCTTCCGAATGAACTAGGGACACCGCCCGTTCGATACTCACACATGAGTCTTCGAAAAGGGAAACAAGACCGAAGCGCGCTTTATGAAAACAAACACTCTCAGTCCGGAACTGCTTGAAAAAATCGATGCTTATTGGCGCGCGGCCAATTACCTATCGGTCGGACAGATTTATCTCTTCGATAATCCGTTGCTCAAACGTTCTCTCGCGAGCACGGATGTAAAGCACATGTTGCTCGGCCACTGGGGCACGACGCCGGGGCAGAACTTTATCTACGCGCACCTGAATCGGGTCATTAAAAAGTATGACCTCGACATGATCTACGTCTCCGGTCCCGGCCACGGCGGACCGGCGGTGGTCGGCAATACCTATCTCGAAGGAACCTATAGCGAAGTCTATCCAAACATTAGCCAGGATGAGGCCGGGCTACAGAAGCTCTTTTTGCAGTTCTCGTTTCCCGGCGGCATTCCCAGCCATGCATCGCCGGAGACTCCCGGATCAATTCACGAAGGCGGCGAGTTGGGCTATTCGCTGAGTCATTCGTTCGGTGCGGTCTTCGATAATCCTGAGTTGGTTGTCGCTTGTGTCGTCGGCGACGGCGAAGCGGAGACCGGACCGCTGGCTACGGCGTGGCATTCCAACAAATTTCTCAATCCCGTGACGGACGGTGCGGTGCTGCCGATCCTCCACCTGAATGGCTACAAGATTGCCAACCCGACGGTGCTCGCACGCATCACCCGCGAGGAGTTGGAGCAGTTGTTTTGCGGCTACGGCTGGAAACCTTACTTCGTCGAGGAAGAGGATGACGCCCTTATGCACGAAGCGATGGCTTCGACGCTGGATAACGCGGTGGAGGAGATCAAACGCATCCAGAATGAAGCCCGTAACTCGGGCAGTGTGACGCGCCCGCGCTGGCCGATGATCGTTCTCAATTCCACCAAGGGCTGGACCGGACCAAAATGGGTCGATGGCTTGCAGGTGGAAGGCACGTTCCGCGCGCACCAAGTCCCGCTTTCCGATCCTCGCACGCATCCCGAGCATCTGAGGATGTTGGAGGATTGGTTGCGGAGTTATCGCCCGGAAGAACTCTTTGATGAGTCAGGCCGATTGATCCCGGAACTGGCGGAGCTCGCGCCCAAAGGGGATCAGCGCATGGGTGCGAATCCGCACGCCAATGGCGGCAAGCTGCTGCGTGACCTGCGCATGCCGGATTTCCGCGACTATGCTGAGGCCGTGCCGGAGCCGGGTGCGCCCGGTATGGGCGACACCCATGTGCTCGGGCCATTCCTGAGAGACGTTGCAAAGCTCAACCAGGAACAGCGGAACTTTCGTGTCTTCGGTCCCGACGAGACCCTCTCGAACGGTCTCGCGGCGCTCTTTGAGACCACGAATCGCCAATGGGACGCAGCGACGGTATCAAACGACGAATTCCTCGCACCCAGCGGACGCGTGCTGGACTCGATGCTCAGCGAGCACCAATGCGAGGGCTGGCTCGAAGGCTATTTGCTCACCGGTCGTCATGGACTCTTCAATTGCTATGAGGCGTTCATCCACATCATCGACTCGATGTTCAACCAGCACGCGAAGTGGCTAAAGGTCACCGCCGGTCTGCCGTGGCGGCGGAAAATCGCATCGTTGAACTACCTGCTGGCCTCGCATGTCTGGCGGCAGGATCACAACGGCTTCACGCATCAAGATCCCGGCTTCGTCGATCATGTCGTGAACAAGAAGGCGTCTGTGGTGAGGGTTTATTTTCCGCCGGATGCCAACTGTCTGCTGTCGGTGATGGATCACTGCTTGCGCAGCCGGCATTACGTGAACGTCGTGATCGCGGGCAAACACCCGGCGCCGCAGTGGCTCACGATGGACGCCGCCGTTAAACACTGCACCGAGGGCATCGGTATCTGGCAGTGGGCCAGCAACGATCAAGGCACTGCGCCCGACGTGGTCATGGCCTGCTGCGGCGATGTGCCCACGCTGGAGACGCTCGCCGCCGTTTCCATTCTGCGCGAGCATCTGCCCGACCTGAGAATCCGCGTGGTCAACGTTGTCGATCTGATGAAGCTCCAGCCGCAATCCGAACATCCGCACGGCTTGAGCGACACCGATTTCGACG
>JBBRPK010000274.1:0-4974 GCA_038228235.1 Verrucomicrobiota bacterium | reverse complement strand
TTGGCAACCCCGAAGTCGATGATCTTCACCACGGGCTCGCCGCCGTGGAGCGTGACCATCACGTTCGAGGGCTTGATGTCGCGATGGATGATCCCCTTCTGGTGCGCGTGCTGAATCGCCTGGCAGACCTTAATGAAGAGATCGAGCCGTTCCTTGGTGGAAAGCTTTGCCTGGTCGCAGTAATCGGTGATGCGGATGCCGCGCACCAGTTCCATCACAAAGTAGGGGCGACCCACGCCAATCGTAGCAGCCGACGTGAGTCGGCTCTGATTTTCGCTCGCAGAAGTTTCAGCGGACTCACGTCCGCTGCTACCGGGATCAGCGGGACCCGTCGTCCCGGCATCCAGCACCTTGGCGATGTTCGGATGATCCATCATCGCCAGCGCTTGCCGCTCGGCCTCGAACCGCGCGACGACCTGTTTGGTGTCCATCCCCAGCTTGATCACCTTCAGCGCGACCCGCCGATGCACTGGCTCAGTCTGTTCAGCGACATAGACTACCCCGCACCCGCCCTCGCCGATTTTCTCCAGCAGCTTGTAACGACCGAGGGTCTGACCGACCGCTTCATCCATCGGAGGGCCGAGCTCCGCGAGGCCCTGAATGTCGGCTCGGGACTCGTGTAACTCGTCCCTCCGGGGTTCGAGTGGCCGGACTTGCCGCGCCGGAGCGTCCTCGCGAAGGCGGGCGGCTTCGCCCTGGGTTGCCAGCACCGTCTGCGGTTGCTCGTGCGCCGCGAGCAACGTTTCCAGACGCTCGCGGAGGGCCTTATCTCCGCGGCACGCACCGTCGAGGAAAACGGCCCGTTCGTGGACTGGCCGTTCCAGTGCCTCAGCCAACAAAGCTTCTTCAGGAGTTGGTTTCATGGTTTGGATCGCTTCGTGGCGGTGTTACCGGGCGCGCACACCGGCTTCGACATGTCCGGGAACATGATGGCCGCCAGCTTGCGTTGTTCTGTTCCTTCGCTGGGCATCCGCTCCGATTAAATCAAAGCAGAGGCGCGATTCAAAGGCATTTCAGGCGAAAGGGACCACTTTGGATGCGAGTGATCTGGCTTACTTCTTCAAGCTTGCTGTCCAATTGAGCACGACGGTGACGGCTGCATAATTCGCCTCCTCGATCAAGCTGTTGATCAGGAACCGCTGGCCGTCCGACGCGACGGCGTAGAAACTCCAGGGGCCGGCTTTGCCGAATCGGGTTCCGAACAAAGGTTTAGGCGCGCCGACCACGAAAGTGGGACCGGCGGTATTCACCTCCACCGCCGTGAGCGTGCGGTCAGCGGACAAGTAGAATAACTCGCTTCCGTCGCGCCGCCATCTCGGTTGAGAGCCGCCGCTCGTTGAGACCTGCCACTGGCCTCCGGCCGCCGGAAATGGCCGGACATAAACTTCATCTCTCCCCGACTCATTGGAGACATAGGCGACCCATCGCCCGTTGGGAGAAAACTGGGCCTGACTTTCGTTGGCGTCCGAGTGTAAAAATGGATAGGGCGGCTGGTCTTTGGCCAGAGGCAGCACCCACAAATCCCACCTCGTCTTCGGGTCCACGACTCCATAGACGATGAAGCGCCCATCCAAAGACCAGTCGAATGGAAGTTGCGGAAACAAAGACGTGAGCAGCAACTCTTCATCACCGGCGCCTGTGGCCACCTTCTGGTACAAGTTCGGCGGACCTTTGCGCAGCGAGGCGAAGACGATCCGGCTCCCATCCTGGGACCAGATTGGGGCGAAGTCAATCGTCGGGGAAAACGTGAACCGAGAGCTGTTGGTGCTGTCCGTGAGATCCCTGAGCCAGAGGTTCATAATTCCAGTCTTGTAATCAACCTGCTGAAATGCGACCCGCTTGTCATCGGGAGAAATCTCAGGATCGCCGTAATACCCCGGCGGGCCAGCGACGCCACTCTGCCTGCCGGTTCGATCGAACCAGCCGAATTGAGTTTTGCTGGAGGCGCCGCTGTGATAGGCGAGAACACCATTGGCGGAGACGGAGAAGGAGCCCTGATAGGTCAGAGCGTCGAATCCGACCTGTTCTGCAATCGGAAACGGGTCCCCAGCCAGTTCAAGCTTATCGGCATCGAACCGTTGGGCCATGAGCATGGCGTCGCGCCGGAAGAGCAGGTAGCCAGGAGGCGCATAGACGCCGTCGGACGGGTTGCTCAGCAGCCGCTTCGATTCCTGCGAGTCGAGCGATCCCACGCAAATTTCCCGCTCCCCGGTGTTACTGGCACTGCTGAGATACAGGTAGTGGCGACCGTCAGGCAAGAAGTGAGGCAGCCAGCGGGGGTTTTTCCGCTCCGCGTCGGGTGGCGAGATGGGGGAGGAATCGCCTCCCGCTGCCGAGACACGATAAAGCGGGTCCGGAGGGCTGGGAGAAAAGATGATGACGCCGTCGCGATTCCAAGCGCCGCCTCGGCTGGTCACCTCCGCGTTGGCGAGGGCTTGGGGTTGCCCGCCCGCGACTGCGATCTTCTTGAGCTTGCCCCCGGAAACGAACCCGAGGAAATGGCTGTCCGGTGACCAGAAGGGCATGACGGCTTCCTCCGTGCCGGCGAGCGGCTGAGCCATTGTGGAATCAAGCGGGCGGATATAGATGAGATTCTTGCCCGAAGGGTCAGTGGCCACAAACGCCAAAAGGCTGCCATCCGGTGAAATGAGTGGCGCCTCGCCACCCGTCAAGGTCGCTTTATCCGGCGGGGGCACGGAAAGCTTGTGAAGGCGCGCGTCGGCAGGCGCGCGCTGGAGATAAGACCTGGCAGCAAGGGCGAGCGCAACCAGCAAGACGATGGCGGCTACGATCCAGCCCAACCGTTCGCGGCTTGCGGAGGGACGGATGATGGGTGTTGCTTCGCGGGCCTGGAGCGGTGATTGCAGGTTTGTGTCCGAGGGTTGCACTAGCACCTCGATGGCGAAGCTGAGATCGGTGGTCGACTGAAAGCGCCGCTCAGGCCGTTTCTCCAAACAATGCCGGACCACTCGATCGAGACCGGCGGGTATGCCGCGGTTGATCTCCAGCAAATTTGCCGGCTCTTCATTCAGGATAGCGCTCATCACCTCCACGGCAGATGCGCCGTGGAAGGCGCGCTGGCCCGCGAGCGTCTCGTAGAGGATGACCCCGAAGGCGAAAATGTCGCAACGATGATCGGCTTCGTATCCGCGGACCTGCTCCGGCGACATGTAACCCGGCGTGCCCATGATGCGCCCAGGCTCGGTCCCTTCGACGAATGTAGCCGCGTCTGCCTCTTCTTTGCACGAGCCGACGTGAGGAGAATCTGATTTCATCTCCGGGGAATGAGAAGTGAGCCTCCTCACGTCGGCTCCTACGGGTTGTTTGAGCTTCGCCAGCCCGAAATCCAGAATCTTGGCCCGGCCATCTGTGGTGACGAAAATGTTCTCCGGTTTGAGGTCGCGGTGGACGATCCCCTTGGCGTGCGCCGCGGCCAGCCCTTGCGCGATTTGCAATGCGTAATCGGTAGCCTTCCGGATCGGGAACACGCCGCCGCTCATCTCCTCGCGCAGCGTCTTGCCTTCGAGCAATTCACTGACCAGATACGGCGTGCCTTCGTGAACGCCGGCATCATGAATGGTCAGCACGTTCGGATGATTCAGTGCTGCCAGGGTCTTCGACTCCTGCTCGAAGCGCCGGAGCCGGTCCGCATCGGCCCCAAAGTCCTTGGACAAAACCTTCACCGCCACCTCCCGGTTCAGCCGCGTGTCCCGGGCGCGGAAGACTTCGCCCATACCGCCCTGGCCGACTCGTCCAGTGATTTCAAACTGTGCGATACGTTGGCCTGTCATGAGCGGAGGAGAGTTTTAGGCTCATCAGCGGGCGTTGATTGGGTTTTCCCATTTCAAGCTGCGAAAACGAGCGAAGTCTGTGTCCGTGGATTGGAGCACGCAATTGTGCTCGACGGCCAGCGCTGCCAAGTGCGCATCGGACACCAGATTTCCCACGGCATTTCCTTCTTTGAGCATTTTTTGAAATATCGCCCAATGATGTTCGCTCGGCTGAATCAGCCTCGCGCACGGCTGCTCGAGCCAGGTTTGAACTCGATCGCATGCTTCCTTCAGCGTGAGCGGACGCTGGTGCAACCGGGGGTTGGTACCGATACGGATAAACGCCTTCAAGACTGGCCAGCAGAGACAGACCAGGACGCTCCCGCTGAGTCGCTCATCCCACCAGGCGCGCGCGGATTCATGGTGCTCGGATAAATTGTCCTCAGCGTAGAGCAGCAAATTGGCATCGACGAGGATCACTGATAGTCTTCCCCTTCAGCCCGAGCCAGCAACTCGCCGATGTTGTCGTAGCTAAAGCCTCTGCGCAGACCCAACGGGCGCGCTTTGGTGCGATAGGATTTGGCGGCGGGCGGGTTCAAAACCTGGTCGAGGCCGATCCGCAATGCGGCATTGACGATTTCCTTGAAAGGTTTGCCCAGTTTGGCCGCCCCTCTCTTCGCTTTCGCAGCCACATCCGGATCGAGCGTCAAGGTTGTTCTCATAGAGACATCATGATGCTTTTTCAAAACATGTCAAGGCGCCAAGGCCCCTTCTCTGATCTGGATCTGGCATGGGAAGTCAGAGCGCAAGCGGCGCGAGTTGGGGCTGCGTTGATCTGTCCCGTTGTTCATTTCACCAGATTCATGCGGTTGAGGAGAGCTTGGAACTGTGGGTTTGGGCGGAGGTCATTCCAGAACTGCAATCTTACAAACCACGAAAAACCTACCTCGTGTTCTTCAACAGCTCTCTCCAATGACGTCAGCGCAAGCTGGTCATCACCCAGTGCATGCTGAACCAGCGCGACATGGACACAACAGTCGAGACCCAGCATGTAACCCAAGATCGCATTGATGCTCGGCGAAAGAGGGTCTAGCTCCTGCGCCTGCTTCATCTGCGCGATCGCTTCGTCCAGCCGGCCCAATGATTTTAACATGTCAGCAAACCAATGGTGGCTTGTGGCGTAGTTCGGACTCAGTTCGATGGC
>JBBRPK010000273.1:0-4999 GCA_038228235.1 Verrucomicrobiota bacterium | reverse complement strand
GACTGGCTTCGTTGCTCCTCGGTCGCAGATCGCTGGCGGATATGCTCGTTCGTCGCGCCTCGCCATCCGGCCTTTTCCGCGAAAACAGGACCCCACGGAATTTTAAAACAGGCTCTAAGAGCGTGTTTTAAAAACCCACGAACGCGCCGCGTGAGGGCACGCGGCCTACACGAAACGGCGGGAAATCGGCTCCTTTGCAGGCCCGGTCCCCTGGACCGGGCGATTTTTAAAACACGCTCTAAGGCTTGCTGCCTGATTCCGGATTAACTTGATCTTGCGCGGGAAGAAAAATCCCCGGCTTGGTTTTAAATTCAGGCGCGCGCAAGAGAGTCTTCTCGAGGCCATCAAGCCGGGCGAGGATTTTCGCGTTAAGATGGTCCACTTTTTCATGAAGGTGCGCGATTTCCAGTTCAGCCTTCAAGTTCACTTCATATTCGATATCACCGCGAATCTGATCCTTGGTCCGCGAAAGATTCTGGCTCAGCAGCACAAGGCCGGAAAGAATAATTGCTTCCAGGGAGACAAGCATGGTTAGAAGCCCAAATGGGTAAGGATCGAACTTTGGCACGTATGGCATCCAGCCCAGATTGATCAGCATCCAAAAAAAGAAAACAATCAGGTGCAGATTCAAAAACGAAACGCTGCCGGTAAATCCGGCGACGCCATGAACGATCCGTGTGACAAGGGTGCGCTGATCTTCGGACAACAGGTTCACATTCCGGGAGGCGGTCCGGCGCAAACGGTTGGCGCTGACGCGCAAACGGCGGCTCATCGAGGCCAGCAAGCCCAGGGCCGCCGACGGATGCGCGCGCAGGAATTGGTCGAGCCTGGCATGGTCCATCCGCAATGCTTCCAGATCGTGGATGACAAGAGCCGAGGCGTTGCGGGGACCGTTGTCCAACATGGACAATTCCCCGAAGGTGTCTCCGGCTTTGGCGTGCTCGAGAATGATTTTATGACCGGTATCGTCGTTGATAAATATTTCGACCTCCCCCTTGCAAATGATAAACAAAGCATCACCCGGATCTCCGCTTCGAAAAACGGTTTCCCCACTTTGAATCGTGACCGGGGTCAGTCGCGCCGCCAGGGCGGCCCGATCCTCGTCGCTCAAAAATTCAAAGAGGTTAACTCTCCTCAGGATGGAGTCATCGTGTAACATGAAACTATGCGCTCAGGACGAAGAATGGAGCGTCGGAGGGATGATCGAGCGCCTTGCTCAGTTCCCGCTCAAGCAGAGGCGCTGACTCCTCTTTGGGAGCCTTCAGGAACGTCCAGGCGGAGTCCATGCGGGAGTTGAGTCTGGCCAATTCATTGGTGGCGGAGGTGAGTTTGATCCCGCGAAATTTGCTGATTTGTTCCAGGACTTCTGACTGGCCTTGCGCGCAGGAGCAGAACAACACGGCAAGAATGACTGATGAGGCCAATCTTCGGACCCCGTTCATGGTTTGCATGGGGGAATACTATCGGACCGATTCGATGAAAGAAAAGATTTTTACGGGAAGGGGAATCAGGGTAAGAGCAAAGCCCGAGTAAGCGGAGCACGGGACAGTGGAGCGCGGCAACTGACCCGGGCCCTCCAAACTCGCGCTTTTGCTGGCCTGGACAAGCTGCGTCTCCATTACCAGGGGGGTCCATCCATGCTATGGGTGACCCCTTTTCGCGTCCCGTCCCTTCTAAAAGCCGGTTGGCCACTTTATTTCGGCGGTTGGCCCCTCGAGAGTTTTGCTTGCTGCGGATTCTGGCATTCTCACGCGAGAAAAGTACCACAGAGAACGGGTATTCAATCGAGATAACATTATGCGTGTTTCTAAAACTGTTAGGGTTTCCATCCTCGGGTTGACAGTAGCGGCGGGCTTAGTGGGTTCGCCTCGCAGGGCTTTAGGGCAGGGCTGAGTGGCCGCCCGCATCAGTGCGCCCAGTTTGGGCGCCGCAAGCTATCAAGCCGCCGGAACCTGGACCGCCACCATCAGCGAACGGTGGCAAAGGTCGGACCGCCATTTCATTGGCGACAGAGAACAGGAGCAGCGCGAAACGGAGGGCAGCCAGGTCATCAACAATATCAACGTCGTTGATCTCTCGCTCAGCTATGCTATTACGAAGCGGTTCGCCGCCACACTATCCGTGCCGTTCCAATTCGCGACGCGCCAGCAGAAGCCGCGGATCAATGGTGTGCTTCAGCCCCGCTATGAGACCCAAGCCTCCGGGTTAAGTGACATCAAATTGCTCTCCACCGCATGGGTGCTCGATCCAGATCACAATAAAAAACAAAACGTCTCCGTTGGCTTGGGCGTGAAATTTCCGACCGGCGACAAATCCGCCCGGGATACTTTTCAGGTTGCCAAGGGCGGCGTCCTCACCTCCCAGGTGCGCACGGTGGATCAGTCAATTCAACCAGGGGATGGCGGTTTTGGGATTATCTTCGACATTTATGGCTTCAGAGAAATAGCCGCCAATTGGAATGTCTTCCTGGCGGGCACTTACATCGCCACCCCCGAGGAAAAGAATGGCGTGCCGACGTTTCGATCGAATCCTTTTGAGGCCGAAATGTCCATTGCCGATCAATATCTGGCGCGGGGCGGCTTTGGGTATACATTTTTGCCAAAATATGGCCTCACCTTTACGCTGGGTGGCCGGCTGGAAGGCACTCCGGTTCGAGATCTCATCGGCGGCAGCAATGGTTTTCGCCGGCCTGGGTTCGCGGTGTCGATTGAGCCTGGGTTGGTTTTTCTGCACAATAGCTGGAGCGCTTCAGTGAGCGCGCCGGTCGCGCTCTATCGCAATCGCGAGCGCAGTGTAGCGGACATGCAGACGAGCGCGACGGCGCATGGCGATGCCGCCTTCGCCGACTATATGCTCCTGTTCAGCATCGGAAAAGCGTTCTGAGCCGGAGAGTCGGTCACCGACCTAATGTCACAAAGATTTGAGAGCCAGTTCCGGCCGGCTTTGGCCGGTGGCGCTTGTCGGATGTCCCTTCGGGACGATGCTCCGCCGGGCTGAAACCGGGACTGCCAATCCTCCGCGACCCGCCAAAGCTTTGTGACATTGGGTCTCCGACCCGGCGTGTTCGTGCTGTTATTATGTTCGCGCCGGGTCGCAGACCGACGTTACGGTGCTGCGTGGTCGTGATGGTGCGCCTGGCCCGGAAGGGACTCCGGGAATTTAAAGGTGGGCAACTTAACAGGGACAGCATCCAGGGCGCCCTCGCGGATTTTGTAAAAGCGATCCATCTCCAGCCCTCGCAATTTCTGGGTCTGACCCGTGACAGGCCAGAAGATTTCAATGAGACGAATTGACGTGGCTTGGGCCAGGCCGATTTCCTGACGCAACGGATTCGCGCCGAAGCTGCCCCCGGTGTTGACGGTCTTGTAAATCGAGCGAGGGGCCTGGGCGGTATCGACTTCGACCCGAATCCGGGCTCCGATGGCGGCCCGATTCGACCGCACCCCTTCGAGTTTGAGAGTGATCCAATGATTGCTATTTCCGGGGTTGAAGTAGAGCACGTTGCGGTAATTGTCCCCCGAATAAGCGCCTCCCATCACTTCATAAATGTCTTGCTGGCCGTCGTTATTCAAATCGGCGAAGGAAACGCCGTGCCCTTTCTGTAAATGGCCAAACCCGCCCGCAGTCGTCACGTCCTGAAAACATTTTCCATTCGCATTTCGAAACATGCGATTAGGCGCCAGCGTGCTAAAATCAGGATCGCCAGTCCCAAGATAGAAATCGAGGAATCCGTCATTGTCCAGGTCGCCAAAATTCGCTCCCATGGCCAGCAGCACCTTGTAAAGCCCGGTTTCTTTGGTGACATCAGTGAAGGTGCCATCCCGGTTGTTGTGATAAAGCCGCGCTCGTTCACCCTTGTGCGGCAACCCAAGGTAATCCGCCGCCACGCTGCCGACATCGTTCAAAAAATAGCCGCTTACAAACAAGTCGAGCCACCCATCGTTGTCGTAGTCGAAGAACCAGGTCGGGAAGCTGTGAATCGGTTCCGCCACTTTGGCCGTCCCAGTCACGTCCGTGAACCGCCAGGCGCCCTTTTTATCGTCGGGCGTTTTGGGACCGTCATTTCGGAAAAGCAGATTCGACTCACCGAGACGAGAGAGATAAAGATCGGGCCTGCCGTCGTTGTTGAAATCGCCGCAGGCCACCCCTTTGACGAAGCCGACCACGGCCAGACCGGCGGCGGCAGCGCATTCGGTAAAGGTGCCATCGCCGTTGTTGCGGAACAGTTCGCACGGCGCTGTTTCCTCGCCGGTTGATTCATTTCCGACAAATAAATCCAGCCAGCCATCCCCATTGTAATCGAACCACACAGCCGTTTGGGTCGGATGAAAGCGCAGCAATCCCGCTTCCTCCGTCACGTCCACAAACGTGCCATCTCCATTATTTTTGAGCAGTGAGAGCGGTTGCCGCCCCAATGCGCCCTGCCAGCCGCCCCGCAACACAAGCACGTCTGGCCAGCCATCGTTGTTATAATCAGTCTGCATGATGTTCAGGCCCCCGAGTTCGCCGGTTAGGCCCGCCTCAGCCGTCCTTTCCTTGAAGGTCCCGTCCCCATTATTATGAAAGAAGCGAAGCTGGCTGCTCCAGTTCATCGCCGAACACATGATGTCGAGCAATCCGTCGCCGTCAAAGTCCTCGGTAATGCTCCCTCCCGCGACATCATCCACATCCACGCCGGCTGGGCCGGCCACGTCATGAAACCGCGCCAATTGGTAATCGGACTCGAAAACCTTGGGATCGATGCGCCAGGGCGCAGGGACTTTGTCCGGATATTCGCCCAGGGTCATGGAAGCGATGTTTAGCAGCCAGCGGGCGGTGAGATCGTCGGGCGCATCGATCAGGAGGGAGGTCAATTCCTTGTAAGCGTCAGGTGAAGCGCATCTAGGCGGAGCCGGGCGAGGGTGGCATGGTTGCTCCGTGCAGACATCCAAACCTTTATTTCTGAGGAGCCGGACCAACCCTCAAGCTTGTTACACGCCTAAACAAATCCGCCAGCTTC
>JBBRPK010000272.1:0-5068 GCA_038228235.1 Verrucomicrobiota bacterium | reverse complement strand
GGCGGCGCGTCAAAAAACACCTCCTGAATCCCAACGATGTTCGGGTGGTGGCCCACGCTCTCCTTTAACAACCTAAACAGCGTCACCTCGCGTTTGAGTGAACGCACCCGGTCCGCCCGGAAGCAAAACTTAAACACCCGGTGTTCTTTCAACCGATCGTGCCGTCCCAGCCATACTTCGCCGAATCCGCCCTCGCCCAGTTTTCGTTCCAGCACCCATTGCGTGTTGGGCACGACCTGCTCCAGCGCCGGACGCCAGCCCAGCACCGGCTCTTCATCGGCGGAGGCGTGTCGCCGCGCCTTCTCCGAAGTGGGCGGCGGCGTCAACGGCCCAGCGCTGGTTTCCCCTACTTCACAAACCTCTAATGGCTCCTCCACCCCTTTGAGCAGATACGGGCCATGATTCATCCACGCCAGCGGGCCAACGCCTGCCAGATCCTGGCCCCGCAACACCTGCCGCGCATTATCAAAGACCGAGCGCGTCATCAGGATTTGATTGGCTTTGGCCAGCGACATCAACCGCGAGCAGGTGTCCACCTGAATGCCATGCAAATCCTTCCGCTTGCCTGCGCCTTCGCCCGACTCGATAAACACCTCGCCAACATGGATGCCGACGCGATCAAAAACCGCACGTCCTTGTTCCTGGGCCAAGGCCCGAAGTTTAGCGTGCAAGAGCAGCGCGAACTTAACCGCGTCGGACGGGTTGCCGAAGACCAGGAAGAAGGAATCCCCCGCCGTGCTGATCTCCTCTCCATCATTGAATTGACTGAGAATGTCCCGGACAACCGCATGGTGTCGCTGGATGAGTAGAAGCGCTTCGCGATCGCCCAAGTCCTGCTTGAGCTGCGTCGAGCCGACCATGTCCGTAAACATGATGGCTGCCAGTTTGCGTCGTTCGGTGGTGAGGCTCATTTCTGCAAAAAGATCTTTCTGACCAGATTAGTGAACTTTTGGTCGGTACGGAATGGCTCGAACTGCGGGTCTTCCTTCAGATAAATCAGATGAACTGATTTGTATTTGTACGCTTTTTCAAGCCATTCGAAAACCGGCTCTTTCTCACCTAGGCCGGCATAAATCAACGCGAAAAAGAAGGGCGAAACATACTTTCGTTTGGATTCCTCCTGCAGTTTGTCCAGAATTTCCTGGGCCTTCCCACGTTGGTTGGCGACCGCGTAGGCGTACGCAAGTTCGGGCAGACATTCTGGACTTGCACTCGGTGCGGCCAACAGAGCGGTGATGGCGGCTGAATGGTTTGTCTTTTGCAAATAGGCCAGCCCGAGGTACATGTTGGCCAGCGTGGACGTCGGAGCCACCTGCAACGATCTTTCCGCTTGATTGATTGCGGCGTCATTGTCGCGCACGAACAGATAATGCCAGGCAAAGTGGGTGTTCATGGCGCCGTCAAGGGGTTCCAATTCCAGCGCACGCAGGCTGTGTTGCAGCGACTCCTGGCTGCGGCCCATAGCCGTCAACAGATGCGAATACATATGGTGCGCGTGGGCATACTTCTCTGAAAGCGACAAGGCTTTCCTGAATTCTCGTTCCGCGCCTTGCCAGTCCCACTCATAGTTCATTTTGACGACCGCCAGCGACGTATGCCCCTCGGCGAGGTCAGGGTCCAACTCAAGTGCTTTTGTCACCATGGCCAGAGCCTTGGGGAAGGCATCGGCGGGCGAGGAAATGGCATGCATGCCCAAGGCGGTATAGGCGTCGGCCATGCCGGCGTAGGCCACCGCATAGGTCGGATCGATGTCGATCGCTTGGCTAAAAAATCGGATTGCGTTTGTCAGGCGGGCTTCGGGACGCTTGTTCCATTCGTAGCGCCCTTTGAAGTAAGCATCGAATGCCGCCGGGTCCACTGTCCGGGCACGGGCAAGACGGACCTTCTCCTGCGGAGAGAGATGGATTTGGATGGCCGCGACGATGGCTTGCGCCGCTTCGCTTTGCACTTTCAGCGTATTGGGCAGATCGAGGTGGTAGTTAGTGAACATCAGTTGCTTGTCTTTCACGGCGTCGATGAGTTCGACCGTGATAACCACCTGTTGTTGATCGCGTTGCACCGAGCCTTCGAGGACCCAATCCACGTTCAATTTCGATGCAATCTGTCGCATCGTGAGCAAGGTCCGTGGGTAATGCATCATCGTCGTTCTGGACGGAACGCGGAGCGCCTTGAGGTTGCTCAAGTAATTGTTCAGCACCTCCGTCATCCCGTCGACGAAATATTGCTGGTTAGTGTCGCCCGTGAGATTAGTCAGCGGCAGCAACGCCAGTGATTTGATACGCTCTTCTCGGTCCCCAACGTTCGAGCCGCGGGGCTCCGTGTGGGACAGCCGGGTTCTTTGGGCGAGAAACCAGTTCCCGCTGACCACCGCCATCAGGAGGACCACGAGCGCCCCGGCTCGGACTCGCTTCTGCCGAACCTGAAAGCGCAACCGTTCGGTAAACGGCAGGCCTCGCTTTTCCCACGGTAGCGCCACACGGTAAACGTTCACCGGCGACTGGATGTTCTTCAAATCGCCCTGGCCAAGCCTGAGCAGGGGTGTCTCCAGTTTGTTATGAACGTGATCATACACCTGCTGAGTCACACAAATGCCGCCCGGCTCCGCTAGCGGTTCGATGCGCGCGGCGATGTTGACGCCGTCGCCATACACATCACCGTCGCGATGCACCACGTCGCCCAAATGCACCCCGATGCGAATCCGCAGTTGGCGCTCCGGCGACGTGGCGTGGTTATATTCGGCGAGCGTCTTCTGCATGGCGATGGCGCACCGTACCGCCTCCACCGGACTGGCAAACTCCACCATAAACGCATCACCGACGGTTTTGATTTCCCGGCCACTGTGGCTGGCGAAGAGTGGCCGCACCAGGCGCCGATGCTCCTCCAACAACTCCAACGCCAGCGCCTCGTTTTTTTGCGCGAGCGCACTGTAACCGACCATGTCGGTGAACATGATGGCGGCGAGCTTGCGGTGTTCGGTGGTGTTGTTGGGCATTTGGATTATTTGCGGAGTTCGTCCCGGAGCTTCTCCCAGATCGGCTTTTTTTCAGCCATGAACGCGATGAAGTCCGGGTCGCCTCTCAAGTTTGACAACAAGGGATCGTTTTGAAAGTGCGGGTAACAGGGGAAACCGTCTTCAAAGGCCTTTTTGAGAAACTCAACGGCGCGCTTATTCTGCTTCATGAGAGCGTGGGCCGCGCCCACATAGTATGAGGCGTGATGGAAATGCGTCATGCGCGACTCGCCTTGCAGCGTGATCTGGATTTTTTCCTCCGCTTTGTTCGTCTCTCCAGCCGCAGCGTACAAGACAGCTTGCAGACACGTCAACAACGGGTGGTCGGGCGCTTGCTCTAAATACTGCTCCAACAGTGCCGCGGACTCGTCTGTGCGGTGAAGATGGATGAGGCATAATCCGAGTCCAAAGCCTCTCGACCAGGGGACGAAGCTTTCCGTCTGTTTCTGGAGCACTGAATAGGCCTCTGGGTATTTTTGTTGGTACATCAGTGCCTGGCCAAAGTATCCCCGGGTAATATTATTCTGCGGATCGACGAGCAAAACCTTCTGTGCTTCATCGACCGCCTTGTTCAGCAGACCACAGTGGGAGAATATAAAGGCCAAACCCTCGTGAGCCGTCGGAAGGTTTTCTTTCAACCGCAGCGCCTTACGATACTCCTTCACGGCGTTCGTGGCGTCCCAATTCCTAGCGGGAGTATAGAAAACATCCGCGCCGGCCGCAATGGCTTCGGGCAAGTCCGAGTTTACTAATAGGGCTTTGTCAACGGCCGCAAGTGCGCTTTTGTCCCAGCCTTTGCCGGGCTCGTAAAATTTCTCCTTCCAAATGTATGCTCGCGCGAGACCTGTGAAGGCAATGGCAAAATTCGTGTCAAGGACCGTAGCTTGACGAAAAAGCTCGATGGCTTTGTCCGTCCCTTCCCGAGTGCCATCGTTCAAATGAACGCGCCCATCCAGATAATAGCCATAAGCGCTGAGATTCTCAGTCGGCTTCTGCTCAAGAACCAGTCTGTCCGAGGCGAGGAGTTGGATGTTCAAAGCTTTGGCCACGCTCTCGGCCACGGCGGTTTGGATGGCAAAGATGTCCTTGTACTCCCGGTCGAAAGGCTCCGCCCACTTTTGCTGCTTGCTCCTGACGTCAATCAACCGTAAGTGAATGCGGAGTTGATTGCCCTCCAACTGCACACTGCCGGTCAGGATTGTGCCCACTTCCAGCATTCGTCCGATGGTGGCGAGATCATTGGTGGCGAACTGGTTGGCGGATTGTTGAACGATAACGATCAAACCACGGATGTCTCTGAGCTTGGTATTCAGCTCCTCGGTCATGCCTGCCGCGAAAACCTGGCTCTTCTGGTCCGGGTTGATCGATGTTAATGGCAGGATTGCCAGGCGGTGCGGGTCGAGCACGATCGCAGTTGGAGGTTTAGGCAAATCGCCTGGCTCCTGGGCGGCCTCGCGAGTTGCCTGCTTCCTCGGCCACCAGAAAAGGATCAGACTGGCCAGAATGATTAGAACCCCTGCTGTCCACCGCTGCGTTGCTTTCTGGCGGAGTCTGAATTTAAGCCGGCTCAGGGATGCGGAACGTTGCGCCTGCCACGGCATTTCGACCCGGTAAACCTGAACCGGCAACTGAATATTCTTCAACTCCCCTCGACCGAGTTTGGTGATGGGCGTGTCGAGTTTCTGGTGAACCTGCCGCGCCACGTCCTCGGAGAGGCAGATCCCGCCCGGCTCTGCTAACGGCTCGATCCGTGCCGCGATGTTCACACCATCGCCGAAGATGTCGTTCTCCCGATGCACGACGTCGCCGACGTGGATGCCAATGCGGATGAGAATCTTGACCGTCTCCGGCGAAGAAGCGTTGTATTCGACGAGCTTCTTCTGCATTTCCATGGCGCAGCGCACCGCCTCCAACGCGCTGGCGAATTCGACCAGGAACGCGTCACCCATGGTCTTGACCTCCTGGCCGCCGAACTGAGGGAAAAACGGTCGCAACAGTCTTCTGTGCTCTTCGAGCAGTTTGAGCGCGAGGGACTCGTTCTTCTGCACAGTGGCGCTG